>NZ_JBQHDB010000004.1:0-516265 GCF_052068135.1 Micromonospora sp. BQ11
GGCGACACAAGGGTGCGCGGCACCATCAGGCGCTCAGAAGACTTTCGGGGGATCGGCACACGCTGCACCGAGCAGGGGGGGTGCTCGTCTGCGGTGCCAGGGGGATGTAACGACCGGCTACCCGCCGTCATTCCCGGGGGCCGGGGGACCGCAGGTCGGCCCGTCTGGGGCCGGGGGTGCTGCGATCGTCGTGGGGATTCAACGACCGGCCGGCCACCATCATTCCCGGGGCCCGGGCACCCGCGGCCGGAGGCTGCGTGTCCTGCTCGATCGTCCACCTGATGTAACGACCCCCGGCCAGCCACGATTCCGCCGCCGGGATGCCCCCGGTCACACCCCGAAACCGGACAGCCCGCCCAGGGCCGGACATGCGCACCCAGACCCCGGCGGGGATCGGCGAGCCGGGGTGCCCAGCGCTGACCCGCCGGTCCCGGCGGGGTGCCCGGAGATCTTGGTACGTAATGGCCCCCTCAGGGGCCGTTTCCTACCAAGATCTCCCCGGATCCCGGTGGTCGGGAGCCGAATCCCGACAGGTGGCGGCGACCGGCTCGCGTCCCGACTGACCCATCCGAGCCGGCAGAACCGGCCGCCGCCGGCCGAGTCGGCCGACGCCGGCGAGGCGGCACGTCGACAGGTGTCGCATCGACGCGTAAATGCGTTGAGCGGGTGGGTCGTGGCGGGCGAGGCTGGTTGTTCCGCCACCGTCGTGCCGTAAGGGGTCCACCATGCGTCTGCTCCGTGACATGTGGGCCACCTCGCCTCGCCGGATGGCCCTCGTGGCCTGCCTGATCGTGCTCGGCGGGGGCGGGCAGGCGGCGGCGGCCGCGCTGGCCGGGCCGGTCCTCGTGCACCGGTCGGTGGGCTTCTTCACCCTGCTCGCGGTGGCGCTGGTCGCCGCCGTGGTGAGCGACCTCGTGATCAGCCTGGTCATGGCCGGGGTGACCGCCGACTGGTCCGCCGACGTCCGCCGACGGCTGTGCCGGGTCGCCTTCGGCCAGGATCTGCCGACGCTGGAGACCACACCGGTCGGCGAGCTGCTCGACCGCATCGACGGCGACGTCTACCAGGTGGCGTCGGCGGTGCGCGCCCAGGGCGTACGCATCGTGCAGATGCTGGCGGTCGGCGTGCTGTCGATCTTCGTCGCCCTCGCCGTGTGGTGGCCGGCGGGTGTCGCGATGCTGGTGCTCGCGGTGTCGCTGGCGATCGGCCTGCGCAAACCCACCGCTCGCATCGTCCCGGCCCGGATGTCCGAGGAGGAGGCCTGGTCCGACCTCGCCGCGGTGATGGAGGAGGCGATCCACGGCCAGGACGACGTACGCACCAGCCTGGCCCGCCCGTACGTCCTGCGCCTCTACGCCCGGCGCGCGGCGGCCGTGCTCTCCCGCGGCCTGGTGGTGTGGCGGATGTCGGCGAAGGTGACCACGATCGCCGGCGCGGTCAACCGGGGCGGCATCGCGGCGGTCGTGCTCGGCGGCGCGTGGGCGCTGGCCGCCGGCCGGATCGACGGCGCGCGGCTGACCGCGGTGTGGCTGCTCGCGCTCGCGTTCGGCGCGACCGTCGAGCACGTGAGCCGGATGGTCCCCGAACTCCAGTACGCGCTGGGCGCCTGGGGCCGGGTGCAGCTGCTCCAGGACTCGCCGCAGGAGCCCACCGGCGGTGTCGCCCCCACCGACGGTGACGTGGTGGTACGGGGGCTGACCTTCCACTACCCGAGCGCCGACGGCGCACCGCGGGCCGCGCTGCGCGACGTCGACCTGACGTTCCGCCGTGGGCTGTCGTACGCGCTGGTCGGTCGGACCGGGTCGGGCAAGTCGACCCTGACCAAGGTGCTCACCCGGGCCGTCGACCTGCCAGCCGGGACGGTGTTCCTCGCCGGGCGGGACCTGCTCGACCTCGACGTGGAGGAGCTGCGCCGCTGGATCGCCGTGGTGCCGCAGCGCACCGAGATCCTCGCCGGCACGCTCGCCGAGAACGTCGCGCTGTTCGACCCGGACCTGCTCGACCACGCCGCCCGGGCGCTCGACGAGCTGGGCCTGACCGCCTGGGTCGACGAGCTGCCCGACGGTCTGGGGACCCGACTCGGCGAGGGTGGGCACGCGTTGTCCGCGGGTCAGGAGCAGCTCGTCGCCTTCGCCCGGATCCTGGTGCGCGACCCGCGCGTGGTGATCCTGGACGAGGCCACCGCGCGGCTCGACCCGGTGACCGAGGCACGGGTGCAACGGGCCACCGAGCGCCTGCTGCGCGACCGGATCGGCATCGTCATCGCCCACCGGCTCTCCTCGGTGCGGCACTGCGACGAGGTCGTGGTCATGGCCGACGGGGCGGTGGTCGAGGCGGGGCCGCTGCGCGAGTCGGAGCGGTTCGCCGAGCTGCTGGCCACCAGCCACGCCGGCGCGCTGGCCGGCGCGGGCGCACCGGGTCGGTCGGTGGTGGGCGTGGACCTGCTGGACGAGTGGGCCGACGGTGCTCTGGCGCCGACCACCGGTCCGCGCGACCCGTGGTCGTCGCCCGTACCCGGATCGTCGGATCGGAAGCCCGACGTGGCGACCCCGGCCGAGCCGGCCGCCGACGCCGCGCCGGTCGAGGCCGCGACCGACCGGGCCGCCGACGGCCCGCCGCCGACGGCGACGCTCGGCCGGACGCTGCGGGAGATCGTGCGGCTGGTCCTCAACGACCCACGGTACGGGCTGGCCGCGCTCGTGCTGTTCCTCGTCATGGTCCTCGTCGGCCTGGACGGCCCGCTGCTGCCCTGGCTGTGGGCCGACCTGGTCGACGGCGTCGGCGAGCCGTGGCTGCCGGCGGCCGGAATCGTCGCCGGGTTGCTGGTCACGCTGCCGCTGCCCTGGTACACGAGCATCTGGTTCCCGCAGTGGTGGGTACGGCAGATGCTGCGGATCAGCCTGCGTCTGGTGCACGGCCAGACCGGCCAACGCCGCGTCGGCCGGTACACCCCGGCCGAGGTGGTGGCCCAGGGCGGCGACACCGAACGGGTGGTGCAGCTCGCCGACAACGTGCTGGACCAGCTGGCGGCGATCCTCCTGGCGGTGGCCATGACGGCGATCACCGGCAGCATCGTCCCGGCGCTGTTCTTCGCCGGGACGATGGTGGTCTCCGGCCTGGTGGCGACCCTGTTCGGCCCGCGGCTGGAACGCTCCGCCCGGGCCACCGTCACCGCCCGCGCCGCGTTCGCCACCGCCCTGGTCTCCGCGCTCTCCGCGGCCCGCACCGTCAAGCTGGCCGGTGCCACCCGACCGGTGCTGGCGCACCTCGCGGCCCTCGACGTCGTCCGCAGCGACCGGCAGCGGCGGGAGATCTCCGTCCAGGTGTGGTCGCGGTCCACGCCGTCGGTGGTCAGTGGCCTGCTCCCGATCGGGGCGTGGGCGCTCCTGCTCGCCGGAGGTCTCTCCGCCGGCGCCACGCTGGTCGTGGTCTCCACCCTGGCCGCGGCGCGCTGGTTCGCGTGGACGACGGCGTCGCTGATCTCGCAGGTCCCGTCGGCCCGGGTGTGGACCCACCGCACGGCCGCGATGACCGGCATGACGGCCTACTCGGCGGCGGTCCCCGACGTGGACCTCGGCGCCGGGACCGCACCCGCGCCGGTCGTACCGCCCCGGCACCCGCTGCGGCGGCTGGAGCTGACCGGCTTCGGCGTACGCCACACCGACGGCATGACGGCCGTCCGGGACGTCGACCTGACGGTGACCCGGGGACAGCTGGTGCTGGTGGTCGGGCCGGTCGGGTCGGGCAAGTCGTCGCTGCTGCGCGCCCTCGCCGGCATCGCCCCGCACACCGGCCTGCTCACCTGGAACGGCGAGCCGGTGACCGAGCCGGAGCTGTTCCTGCGCCCGCAGCAGGTCGGGTACGTCGGGCAGCTGCCCCGGGTGCTCTCCGGGACGGTGGCCGACAACATCACCCTTGGCCACCAGGTGGACGCGGCGGCGGCGGTGTCGACCGCCCAGCTCGACCACGACCTGGCGGCCACCGGGGGCGGTCTCGGACTGCTCATCGGGCACAAGGGCACCCGGCTCTCCGGCGGGCAGCTCCAGCGCCTGGCGCTGGCCCGGGCCCTCGCCCCGCGTACCGAGCTGCTGGTCGCCGACGACGTGTCCTCGGCGCTGGACGTCACCACCGAGCTGGCGCTGTGGCAGGCGCTACGCGAGCACGGGGTGACGGTGGTCGGCTCCACCTCGAAGCGGGCGGCGCTGGTCCGCGCCGACCACGTGGTGGTGCTCCAGTCCGGCCGCGTCGCCGCCCAGGGCCCCTGGCGCGACCTGGAGGCAAACTGGTCCCACCTCGCCGGCTGAGGATGTAAGGAAGGGCCCCCCGTTAACGCCTCGCGTTGTACAGGGGGCCCTTCTTAACGGCTGAGCAGCCCTACAGGGCCCGCGTGTACTGGACGGGCCAGGCGGCGGCGGCACCGAGCTTCGCGGCGGCGCGGTGCGGCCAGTACGGGTCGCGGAGCAGTTCGCGCCCGAGCAGCACCAGGTCCGCCTCGCCGGCGGCGACGATCGCCTCGGCCTGCTCCGGCTCCACGATCAGGCCGACCGCGCCGGTGGCCACGCCGGCCTCCCGGCGTACGCGGGCGGCGAGCGGCACCTGGTAGCCGGGGCCGACGGGGACACTCGCGGTCGCCGACGCGCCGCCGGAGGAGCAGTCCACCAGGTCCACGCCGGCGCCGGCCAGCTCGGCGGCGAGCGCGACGCTGTCCTCCACCGTCCAGCCGCCGTCGACCCAGTCGGTGGCGGAGATCCGGGCCAGCACGGGGACGTCCTCGCCGACCGCCGCACGGACCGCCCGGGCGACGTCCAGGGTGAGCCGCATGCGTCCGGTCCGGTCGCCGCCCCAGGCGTCGTCACGGTGGTTGGTCAGCGGGGAGAGGAACTCGTGCAGCAGGTAGCCGTGCGCGGCGTGGATCTCCACCGCCGCGAAGCCGGCGTCGACGGCCCGGGCGGCCGCCGCGCCGAACGACTCCACCACGCGGGCGATGCCGGCCTCGTCGAGGGCGGTCGGCACCCGGTAGTCGGGCACGAACGGCTCGCCACCGGGTCCGACGGGTGTCCAGCCGCCCTCGGCGTCCGGCACGCCGCCCCGGCGCGGTGCCCACGGTCGGTACGTCGACGCCTTGAACCCGGCGTGCGCCAGTTGCACCGCCGGGACCGACCCGTGGGCGGCGACGAACGCGGTCACCGGGCGCCAGGCGTCCACGTGCGCGTCGGACCACAGGCCGGTGTCCTGGGGGGTGATCCGCCCCTCGGGCACGACGGCGGTCGCCTCGGTCAGGACCAGCCCGGCACCGCCGACGGCGCGGGTGCCGAGGTGCACCAGGTGCCAGCCGGTGGGCAGGCCGTCCGGCCCGGCCGAGTACTGGCACATCGGGGCCAGGGCGACCCGGTTCGGCAGCGTCACGGTGCGCAGCGCGAGGGGGGTGAACAGGGTGCTCATCTCGTCATCCTCTCGACACGGCCGCGGCGGGACCCAGGGGGCCCCGCCGTGGCCGTGGATCGTCAGGCCGGTACGGGGGCGAGGTCCCCGTCGCGGCTCGGCTGCCGGTCGGTCGGGACGGGCTCGGTGATCTCCCGCCGCCCGGCCGCCTCGTACGCCTCCCGGTCGAGGGTGCCCTCGCGGGCGGCGACCAGGGTCGGGACGAGCGCCTGCCCGGCCACGTTCGTGGCGGTGCGGATCATGTCCAGGATCGGGTCGATGGCCAGCAGCAGGCCCGCACCGGCCAGCGGGAGGCCCAGCGTGCTCAGGGTCAGGGTGAGCATGACGATCGCGCCGGTCAGGCCGGCGGTGGCGGCCGAGCCGACCACCGAGACGAAGGCGATCAGCAGGTAGTCGGTGACGCCCAGGTCGACCCCGAAGACCTGCGCCACGAAGATCGCGGCGAGGGCCGGGTAGATGGCGGCGCAGCCGTCCATCTTCGTGGTGGCACCGAACGGCACCGCGAAGGAGGCGTACTCGCGGGGGACGCCGAGGCGCTCGACGGAGCGCTGGGTCACCGGCATGGTGCCCACCGAGGAGCGGGAGACGAACGCCAGCTCGATCGCCGGCCAGGCGCCGGCGAAGAAGCGCAGCGGGTTGAGCCGGCCGGCCAGCACCAGCAGCAGCGGGTACACGACGAACAGCACGATGGCGCAGCCGACGTACACGGCGGTGGTGAACTTCGCGAGCGGGGCCAGCAGGTCCCAGCCGTACGAGGCGACGGCGTTGCCGATCAGGCCGAGCGTGCCGATCGGGGCGAGCCGGATCACCCACCACAGCGCCTTCTGCACGATGGCGAGAACCGACCGGTTGAACGCGACGAACGGCTCGGCGGCCTCGCCGACGAGCAGCGCGGCGGCGCCGACCACCAGGGCAAGGAAGACGATCTGGAGGACGTTGCCCTCGACGAACGCGCCGACCGGGTTGGTCGGGACGATGCCGGTGAGGAAGTCGGTCCAGGAGCCGGTCTTCTGCGGCGCGGTGGCGCCGGCGGTGTCCAGGGTGACGCCGCGGCCGGGGTCGGTGAGCAGGCCGAGGCCGATGCCGATGCCCACCGCGATCAGCGCGGTGACGCCGAACCACACCAGGGTCTTCAGGGCGAGCCGGGCGGCGTTGGCGACGCCGCGCAGGCTCACCACGCTGACCACGATCGCGGTGAAGACCAGCGGCGGTACGGCCAGCTTGAGCAGCTGGACGAAGAGACCGCCGACGGTGTCGAGGGTGCTGGTCAGCCAGGCGAGGTCGTTGGCACGGGCCAGGAAGCCGAGCGCCACGCCGAGGACGAGGCCGAGCAGGATCTGTACGGAGAAGGGGATCTTGCGCAGGGCGGAAGGCATGAGGTGTCCGGTGTCTGGAGGTCGGAACGGGGCAGCGTCAGGAGAGCGGCTGCGCCGGACAGATGCCGCTGGCCTGCAGTCGGAGGTCGACGTACAGGCGCACGGTGAGGTGCCAGACATTGGTCATCGCCGCCCGAAACTACTCGCACGACCGGACAAGTGGAAGGAGCGTCGGTCGTGACGCTCCTTACAGGCGGTGTTAAGCGGGGGCCCTTCCTCTACCGGAGGCGTTAAGCGGGGGCCCTTCCTTGCACCCTTACCGGCGGAGGGCGATGGCGGTGGCGGTGGCGACGCCCCAGAGCACGCAGACCAGGAGCAGCAGCCGCTCCAGGGCGGCGGTCAGGCCGCCGCGGCCGACGGCGAGCAGGGCCAGGGCCGTCCCGGCGGACAGCGGCAACGCCACACCGGCCGCCACGGCGGCCACCCGCCGTAGCACCGTCGGCGCGCCGGGCGTGCGGACGATCCCCACCATCGCGAGCACGAGCGCGGCCACCGCCGCGATGCTCGCCCCGCCGTGCACCAGGTCCGCGGTGGTGGCCCGCTCGTAGGGCGGCAGCGGACATCCCGCGCTGCACGCCACGGCACCGGAGACCAGCGCGAGGACGCTGCCGGCGGCGAGCAGCCCCGCGACCACCCGCAGCACCGGGGGCAGGGCCGCGGCCAGCAGCAGCACCCCGGCGGCCAGGGCGAAGACCCCGATCCGGTACGCGGCCGCGTACGGGCTGTCGGTGACGCCCGCCTCGCTCACGTACCCGGTCAGACCCGGACCCGGACCGGCGGCCACGGCGACGATCACCGCCACCGCGCCGGCCAGCGTGCTGCCGGCGGCGGCCGACGCGGCGGCGACCCGGGGCGCGCCCGGGCCCGCCGGCGGCGGTGTGGTGGTCGGGGCGCCCCGCCGCCGGTCAGCCACGCCCGTGCGGCGTGGTCCAGCCGGACAGGTCCGGGCCGAGCGGCACGATGCCGGTCGGATTGATCTGCTTGTGCGTGGCGTAGTAGTGCCGCTTGATGTGGTCGAAGTCGACCGTTTCGGAGAAACCCGGCGTCTGGAACAGTTCCCGGGCGTACGACCACAGCACCGGCATCTCGGTCAGCTTCTGCCGGTTGCACTTGAAGTGCCCGTGGTACGCCACGTCGAAGCGGACCAGGGTGGTGAAGAGCCGGACGTCGGCCTCGGTGATCGTGTCCCCCATCAGGTAGCGCCGGTCGGAGAGCCGCCCGGACAGCGCGTCCAGCCGGGCGAACAGCGCCCGGAACGCCTCGTCGTACGCCTCCTGCGAGGTGGCGAAGCCGCACCGGTAGACGCCGTTGTTCACGTCGCGGTGGATCTCGGTCATCAGCGCGTCCATCTCCGGGCGCAGCTCGACCGGGTAGAGGTCCGGCGCGTCGGGGGAGTGGAACCGCCGCCACTCGGTGGACAGGTCGAGGGTGAGCTGCGGGTAGTCGTTCGTGACCACCCGGCCGGTGACGGTGTCGACCAGCGCCGGCACGGTGACCCGGCCGGTGTAGTCGGGGTCCGTCGCCAGGTACGCCTCGGAGAGGAAGCCGATGCCGAGCACCGGGTCGAACGCGTCCTGATCGAGGCTGAACCGCCAGCCCCGCTCGTCCCGGATCGGGTCGACGGTGCCGAGTGAGATCGCGTCCTCGAGGCCGAGCAGGGTGCGCACGATCCGTGCCCGGTGCGCCCACGGGCACGCCCGGCACCAGATCAGCCGGTATCGGCCCGCCTCCAGCGGCCAGCGTCCCTCGTCGTCCGGACCTCCGCCGGGCGGGGAGGTCGAGTGCGGGGTGACCCGGCCGGTGAACCGGTTGGGTTGCCGCACGAACGCTCCGCCGCCGCTGGTCTCTGCGCTGAACTGGGCCCGGGCCATGTGGCCAAACCTATCGGCTGCCGGCGCGGATATCCTGGCGGTCGGGCGTCCCCCGCGACCCGGTGGCCGCTGCCGACCCCTCCCTTCCCACCCCCGCGAAGGACCTGACGATGACCGTGGCATACCTGGTGGCCGGTGTCCGCACCCCGATCGGCCGGTACGGCGGCGCCCTGGCCGGCGTACGCCCCGACGACCTGGCCGCCCACGTGATCCGTGAGCTGGTGGCCCGCCACCCGTCGGTCGACTGGGCCCGGGTGGACGACGTGGTGCTGGGCTGCGCCAACCAGGCCGGCGAGGACAACCGCAACGTCGCCCGCATGGCGGCGCTGCTCGGTGGCCTGCCCGAGGAGGTTCCGGGCAGCACGGTCAACCGGCTCTGCGGCTCCGGGCTGGACGCCCTCGCCTCCGCCGCCCGGTCCATCGTGGCCGGCGAGGCCGACCTGCTGGTGGCCGGTGGCGTGGAGAGCATGAGCCGGGCGCCGTTCGTGGTGCCCAAGGCGACGACCGCGTTCTCCCGCGCTGCCGAGATGTACGACACCACCATCGGCTGGCGACTGGTCAACCCGCTCATGGAGAAGGGGTGGGGCATCGACTCGATGCCGGAGACCGCTGAGAACGTCGCCGCCGAGTACGGCGTCGGCCGCTCCGAGCAGGACGAGTTCGCGTACCGCTCGCAGCAGCGCGCGGCGAAGGCCCAGGCCGACGGCCGTCTCGCCGAGGAGATCGTGCCGGTGACCGTGCCGGCCGGGCGGCGCGGCACGGCGCTCGTCGAGGTCGACGAGCACCCCCGGGAGACCTCGCTGGAGAAGCTCGCCGCGCTGCCCACCCCGTTCCGCGCCGGGGGCACGGTGACCGCCGGCAACTCCTCCGGCGTCAACGACGGCGCGGTCGCGTTGCTGGTCGCCTCCGAGGCGGCCGTCGCGCGGTACGGCCTGACGCCGCTGGCCCGGATCGGTGGTGCGGCGGCGGCCGGTGTGCCACCGCGGACCATGGGGATGGGTCCGGTGCCGGCCACCCGGAGGCTGCTCGACCGGCGCGGTCTCGCGATCGCCGACGTCGACGTGCTGGAGCTGAACGAGGCGTTCGCCGCACAGGCCGTCGCGGTGCTGCGCGAGCTGGGCCTGCCCGAGGACGCCGAGCACGTCAACACCAACGGCGGCGCCATCGCGCTGGGGCACCCGCTCGGCGCGAGCGGCGCCCGGCTGGCGCTGACCGCCGCGCTGGAGCTGCGCCGGCGCGGTGGCCGGCGGGCCCTCGCGACCATGTGCGTCGGGGTCGGCCAGGGCATCTCGCTGCTGCTGGAGAGCCCCTCCTGACGGCCGTCGTCCGCCGACCGGGACGGTTGCCGTCAGCGGCGGGTGACGACCCGGTTCCGCAGCGTCGTCACCCGCCGTCGGGGGTGGGACAGTGGCGGAAAGGGATCTCCCGTAGTGCTGCGCGACGGGCCTAGAGTGGTGACCACCACACGATCCGCGGGTCGGCCGGCCGGTCGTCGCGTGCTGGCACGCGCCGGCGCCGGTTCCCTCCCGCACCGCGGCGAGACATGGGGTAACGAAGTGCAGATGCCGGACGGACTTCCCGCCGAGATCGACCTCTCCCGGCCCAGCGCGGCCCGGGTCTACGACTACTTCCTCGGCGGCGCGCACAACTTCGAGATCGACCGGCAGCTCGCCGAGCAGATCGCCGGCATGACCCCGAACCTGGCGGCCACCATGCGGGCCGGTCGCGAGTTCCTGCGCCGGGCCGTGCGGGTGCTGCTGGAGGACGGCATCGACCAGTTCCTCGACATCGGCTCCGGCATCCCCACCGTCGGCAACGTCCACGAGGTCGCGCAGAACGCCAACCCCAAGGCGCGGGTGATCTACGTCGACATCGACCCGGTCGCGGTGGCCCACAGCCGGGAGCTGCTGGCGGGCAACGACCTGACCGGCGTGATCCACGCCGACCTGCGGGAGCCCGAGCGCATCCTCGCCGAGGCCCGCGAGCTGGGCCTGCTCGACTTCAACCGGCCCATGGGCATCCTCCTCGCCGGCGTCGTGCACTTCATCCCGCCGGCCGACCGGCCCGGCGACATCCTGGCGACCCTGCGGGCCGCCGCCGCGCCCGGCAGTTACCTGGTCGTCTCGCACTCCACCTTCGAGGACCAGCCGCAGGAGATGCTGGACGCGCAGCGGCTCTCCGCGCGTACCGACACCGAGATCACCCTGCGGTCCCGCGCCGAGGTCACCAGCTTCTTCGGCGACTGGACGATCCTCGAGCCCGGTGTGGTGCACATGCCGCTGTGGCGCCCCGACTCCCCGTCGGACGTGGACGAGAACCCGGAGCGGTTCGGCGCGTTCGGCGGCGTCGCCCGGTACGACCAGTCCGCCGGCTGATCCCATGGTCGCCCTCGGAGATCCCGGCGGGCACGACGCCAGCAGGGCGGGCGTCCAGCGGTACGCGGCCGAGTGGGCCCGCGCCGTACGCCGACTCGGTTTCGTGCCGCTCAGCGCGGTCGAGACCGAGCGGCTGCTGCACCTGCACACCGTCCGGTTGGCAGGGGCGCTGCTCGCCGAGCCGTTCTCGCCCGCTCCGGCGGAGGAGGTCGGGCGGGCCCTGGTGCAGGCGCACCTGACGGATCCCGCCGTGCTGGAGTGGTCGGTGTGCGCGCTCGGCGACGGCTTCCTCGCCCGGATCCTGCCCGACCGCGCGCACGACGACGCCCTGGCGGAGCGGGTGGCCGCGTTGCAGGGCGGGCTCGCCGCCGGTTTCGCCCGCGCCCTGCGCGACCGCACCTTCGCGCAGCAGGAACGCATCGCGCGGTCGGCGTGGCAGGCGCGGGACGAGGTCGAGCAGGCGCTGCGGGACAGCGAGGCCCGCTTCCGGGCGGTCTTCAGCGGCGCGGCCATCGGCATCGGCATCGCCGGGATCGACGGGCAGGTCATCGAGGTCAACCAGGCGTTCGCCGACATGCTCGGCTACACGACGGAGGAGTTGCGCCGGATCAACGTCGCCGCCCTGTTCCACCCGGACGACGCGGCCGGCATGTGGGAGCTGTACCAGGAGCTGATCGAGGGCAAGCACGAGAGCGTGCGGGTCGAGAAGCGCTACTACCGCAAGGACGGCACCGTGGTCTGGACCGACCTGGCCGTCTCGCTGGTCCGGCACGACGACGGCCGGCCCCGCTTCACCGTGGCGATGATCGAGGACATCACCGAGCGGTACGAGCTCCAGCAGCGGCTGCGCTTCCAGGCGCTGCACGACCCGCTCACCGGGCTGCCCAACCGCACCCTGTTCTTCGAGACCCTGGGTCTGGTCTTCGACGCCCCCGGCCCCACACGCCGGGTCGGGGTCTGCTTCCTGGACCTGGACGGGTTCAAGGCGGTCAACGACAGCCTCGGTCACGACCTCGGTGACCGGCTGCTGGTCGTCATCGCCCAGCGGCTCGCCGGGTGCGTGGCCGCCAGCGGGCACCTGGTGGCGCGGATGGGTGGCGACGAGTTCGTCATCCTGGTCGACGACGGCCCGGGTACCGACGAGGTGGTGGCCGTGGCGAAGGCGGCCCTCGCCGCGGTCTCCGCCCCGGTGCCGGTCGGCGACAAGCAGCTCGTGGTGTCGGCCAGCGTCGGCGTCGTCGAGTGCCCGGTGAGCGAGACCAGCGCGTCGGACCTGATGAAGGCCGCCGACACCACGCTCTACTGGGCGAAGGCGGAGGGCCGCGGCCGGTGGGCGGTGTACGACCCGGAGCGCAGCGCCCGGGACATCGCCCGGTCGGCGCTGGTCGCCGGGCTTCCCGCGGCCCTGGACCGGGGCGAGTTCGTGCTGCACTACCAGCCCATCGTGTCCCTGCTGGGCGGCACCATGCTCGCCGTCGAGGCGCTGGTCCGCTGGCAGCACCCCGAGCTGGGGCTCATCGGTCCGGACCGGTTCATCGGGCTGGCCGAGGAGACCGGCCTCATCGTCCGGCTGGGCGAGTGGGTGCTGCGGCGGGCCTGCCACGACGCCGAGGAGTGGCGGCGGCAGTTCCCGCAGGCCCGCCTGGTCGTCAGTGTCAACCTCGCTGCCCGCCAGGCCGACGACCCGGCCATCGTGGACGTCGTCGCCGACGCGCTGGAGTGCAGTGGCCTCCCGGCCGACCTGCTGCAACTGGAGCTGACCGAGAGCGCCGTGATGGGCACCGCGGGGGAGCCGCTGCGGTCGCTGCACCGGCTGGCCGCGCTGGGCGTACGGCTGGCGATCGACGACTTCGGCACCGGTTACTCGAACCTGGCGTACCTGCGCCGGTTGCCGATCCACTGCCTGAAGCTGGCCGGGCCCTTCGTGGAGGGGATTCGCGGTGACGGGCCGGATCCGTCGACCGACCACCGGGACGAGCGGATCGTGGACGCGCTGGTCCGGCTCGCGCACGCGCTGGAGCTGTGGGTCACCGCCGAGGCGGTGGAGACCAGGACGCAGGCCGAGCGGCTGCGCGCGTTGCGCTGCGACACCGGCCAGGGTCGCTGGTTCGGTGCGCCGGCCCCGGCCGAGGAGATCACGGCCCGACTGCGCGCGGCGGAGGCACCCGGATGAGCGTGACCGATTCGCAGGCGGTGGTCTCGGTGGTCGCCGCGCTGGCCATCCTCGCCGGCCTGGCCGGTGTGGTGGTCCCCGGCCTGCCCGCCCTTCCGCTCTGCTGGGGCGGGGTGCTGGTCTGGGCGGTCTTCGGCGGCGCGGGTAACGGCCGCTGGGCGGTGCTCGCCGCCGCCACCGTGGTCGCCGCCGGCGGCACCGTCGTCAAGTACGCGTGGCCGGGGCGGAACCTCAAGCGGACCGGGGTGCCCACCTCGTCGCTGCTGGCCGGCGGGCTGCTGGGGTTGGTCGGGTTCTTCGTCGTACCGGTGGTGGGCCTGGTGCTCGGCTTTGTCGCCGGGGTGTGGGCGGCGGAGCGGCTGCGCCTCGGTGACTCCCGGCTGGCCTGGCCGGCCACGAAGCAGGCGGTCGCCGCCGCCGGGCTGGCCATGCTTGTCGAGTTCCTCGCCGGCGCGGTCATCGCCGGCGTGTGGGTCCTCGGCCTCCTGCTCACCTGACCAGCCCACCCACCCACCCCCCCACCCCTCCGCCGGGGGGCGGCAGTCCGGTCGAGGTGTGGCGGCGCGGGGCGGTGTCGGTTCGGGTGAGAGAGAGGTGACGTGCCCCGCGCCGCCGCGGTGCCGGGCGTTGCCGAGCGCCCGGCCGGTGGCCCGTCGCGATCGGGCCTGGTCACGAGGTCAAGGATGCGGCGCAGAACTTTGCCCGGCAATGCAATTAGCGCGAATCCCGCACCGTACGCATTGACCACCTTGATCCACGGGGCGAGACTTCGCGCACTCGCAACCGGGGAACCACCGCAAGGAGGTGTCCAGTGGCCGCCACGCCCGCGCCGACCGCAGAGCAACCGATGGACGACGACTCCCGACGGCTCGCCGAACTCGGCTACCAGCAGGAACTCCGCCGCAAGTGGAGCGGCTTCTCCAACTTCGCCATCTCGTTCTCCATCATCTCGATCCTGGCCGGCTGTTTCACCACCTTCGGCCAGGCGTGGAACAACGGCGGCCCGGTCGCCGTCTCGTGGGGTTGGCCGCTCATCTCGCTGTTCATCCTGATCATCGGGTTCTGCCTGGCCGAGTTGGTGTCGGCGTACCCGACGGCGGGAGGGATCTACTGGTGGGCGGCGCGGATGGGCCGCCCGGTGCACGGGTGGTTCACCGGCTGGCTCAACCTGATCGGGCTGATCGCGGTGACCGCCTCGGTCGACTACGGCTGCGCCACGTTCCTCAACCTCACCCTGTCCGCCCTGTTCGACGGGTGGGAGGGGACGCTGCGGCAGACGTTCATGCTCTTCGTGATCATCCTCGTGCTGCACGGTCTGATCAACATCTTCGGGCACCGGATCATCGACGTCCTCCAGAACGTCTCGGTCTGGTGGCACGTGGCCGGCGCGACGGCCGTGGTGGCGATCCTGGTATTCGTGCCGAACGACCACCAGAGCTTCCAGTTCGTCTTCACCGAGCGGTTCAACAACTCCGGCTTCGCCGGCGGGGACACCGGCGGGTTGACCTTCTGGTTCTACGTGCTGCCGCTGGGTTTCCTGCTCACCCAGTACACGATCACCGGCTTCGACGCCTGCGCGCACGTCTCGGAGGAGACCCGGGGGGCCTCGAAGGCCGCCGCGCAGGGGCTGTGGCGGTCCATCTTCTACTCGGCGATCGGCGGCTGGATCCTGCTGCTGGCGTTCCTCTTCGCCGCCACCGACGTGGAGGCGGTCAACGCCGCGGGTGGCTTCTCCGGGGCGATCTTCGAATCCGCGTTGACGCCGTTCTTCTTCAAGACGGTCATCATCATCTCCACCATCGGCCAGTTCTTCTGCGGCATGAGCTGCGTGACGTCGATGTCGCGCATGGCGTACGCCTTCAGTCGGGACCGGGCGGTGCCCGGCTGGCGGCTCTGGTCGAAGGTGGACCGCAACGGCACGCCGGCCAACGCGATCATCGGTGCCACCGTCGCCGGGCTGGTGCTCACCCTGCCGGCGCTGTTCCCGAACGCGGCCGGCATCCCGGTCGCCTTCTACGCGGTGGTCTCGGTGGCGGTGATCGGCCTGTACCTGTCGTTCTTCATCCCGATCGCGCTGCGGCTGCGGATGGGCGACCGCTTCGAGCCGGGGCCGTGGACGCTGGGCCGCCGGTACCGGCTGCTCGGCTGGATCGCGGTGGTCGAGATCGCGGTGATCTCGATCTACTTCGTGCTGCCGATCGTTCCCGCCGGGGTCCCCGGCAACCCGGACTTCACCTGGTCGGCGGTGAACTACGCGCCGATCGCGGTGGGCGGGGTGCTGCTCGGCGTGGGGCTGTGGTGGTGGCTGTCGGCACGAAAGTGGTTCACCGGGCCGGTGCGTACCGTCGACCTGCCGAGCCCACGGTCCCCGGAGGCCGCGCGCGCCGACGAGCCGGCCTGACCCGCGCCGGTCGCCGGCCCCGCACCGCGCGGGGCCGGCGACCGTGCTCAGCGTGCCGCGGGCGCCGGGAACACCGGAGGCTGTGGCGTCCGACCGCCGGGCGTGAAGCGCAGGATGCGGTCGTCGTCCGGCCTCGGCGTGGTGCGGCCGTCGCGGTTGCTGGTGGCCACCCAGAGGGAGCCGTCCGGTGCCAGTTCGACCGTCCGGAGCCGGCCGAACGTCCCGACCAGCGCAGCGGCCGGTACGCCCACCCGACCGGCGTCGTCGACCGGTACGGCCCACAGCCGGGCGCCCCGCAGGGCGGCGACGTAGAGGGTGCCGGCGGCGAAGGTCGCGCCGCTGGGAGACGCCTCGGCCGGCGACCAGACCACCACCGGGTTCCGGAAGCGGGGGTCGGTGCCGACGCCCTCGACCACCGGCCAGCCGTAGTTGCCGCCGGGGACGATCCGGTTCACCTCGTCCCACCGGCCCGCGCCCAGTTCGGTGGCGAACAACCGGCCCCGCGCGTCCCAGGCGAGACCCTGCACGTTGCGGTGGCCGTAGCTGTAGACCGGCGAGCCGGGGAACGGGTTGTCCGCCGGCACCCCGCCGTCCGGGCGGATCCGCAGGATCTTGCCGTTGCGGCTGGCCAGGTCCTGCGCCAGAGCCGGCACCAGGGCGTCGCCGGTGCCGACGTAGAGCATGCCGTCGGGGCCGAACGCGATCCGGCCCCCGTCGTGGGCGCTGGCCCGGGCGACGCCGCTGAGGATCACCTGGGCCGACGACGGCCGACCCAGCCGGAACCGGACGACCCGCAGGTCCGAGGCGGTGGTGAAGCAGACGTAGACCAGCCGGTCCCGATTGAAGGTGGGGGAGACGGCCAGGCCCAGCAGACCGGCCTCCCCGCCGGCGACGACACCGGGGATCCGGGCCACCTCGCGGGGCGGGCGGCCGGGCCGGATCCGCAGGACGGTGCCCTGGTTCCGCTGGGCGACCAGCGCGCTGCCGTCCGGCAGGAAGTCCAGCCCCCAGGGCACCTCCAGGCCGGTGGCGACGACCTGCGGCCGGCTGAAGTCGTACCCGCCGGTCGCCGCCGGGGCGACACGGCCCGACGCGGGTGGCGGCTGCGCGTCCGCGCCGGCCGGCGTGAGTGGTCGGTCGGTCGCCTGGGCGTGGGCGGTGCCCAGGCCGAACGCGAGGGCGGTGACGACGGCGAGGGCGGCGGTTCGGCGCATGATGACTCCTCGGCATTGACGGTGATCGCGGGAGCGAGTAGACCTTGGTGATGGAGACCCGCTGATGAGCAGAACGCCGTTGACGCTGGAACAGTTGCGGGTCGCCGTCGCCGATGGCGAGATCGACACCGTGGTGCTCGCCCTGGTCGACATGCAGGGGCGTATGCAGGGCAAACGCTTCTACGCTCCCTACTTCCTCGATCAGGTCGTCGCCCACGGGAGCGAGGGCTGCAACTACCTGCTCGCCGTCGACGTCGACATGAACACGGTCGACGGTTACGACATGTCGAGTTGGGAACGCGGCTACGGCGACTTCGCGATGGTGCCGGACTTCGGCACGCTGCGCCGGGTGCCGTGGCAGCCGGGCACGGCACTGCTCCTGGCCGACCTGGAGTGGCTGGACGGCTCCGGCCCGGTGGTCGCCTCGCCCCGGCAGGTCCTCCGCCGCCAGCTGGAGCGGCTCGCCGCCCACGGCCTGACCGCGTACGCGGGCACCGAGCTGGAGTTCGTGCTCTTCCGCGACTCGTACGAGGAAGCCTGGCGCAGTGGTTACCGGGACCTGACCCCGGCCAACCAGTACAACGTGGACTACTCGCTGCTGGGCACCGCCCGTGTCGAGCCGCTGCTGCGCCGGATCCGCACCGAGATGGCCGGTGCCGGGCTGACGCCGGAGAGCGCCAAGGGGGAGTGCAACCTCGGCCAGCACGAGATCGCCTTCCGGTACGACGAGGCGGTGACCTGCGCCGACCACCACGTCATCTACAAGAACGGGTCAAAGGAGATCGCCGCCCAGGAGGGCGTGTCGATCACCTTCATGGCGAAGCCCAACGCGCGGGAGGGCAACTCCTGCCACATCCACTTCTCGCTGCGGGACGCCTCCGGCTCCTCGGCGATGCTCGGCGACGGGCCGGCGCACCTGAGCGTGACCGGGCAGCGGGTGCTGGCCGGACTGCTCGCCACGATGCGCGAGTTCAGCCTGCTCTTCGCCCCGAACATCAACTCCTACAAGCGGTACCAGCCCGGCTCGTTCGCCCCGACCGCGCTGCGCTGGGGGACCGACAACCGCACCTGCGCACTGCGGCTGGTCGGTCACGGGCAGGGCATGCGGGTGGAGAACCGGGTGCCCGGTGCCGACGTCAACCCGTACCTGGCGATCGCCGGCCTGGTCGCGGGGGCGGTGCACGGCATCGAGCGCGAGCTGGAGCTGGGCGAGGAGTGCACCGGCAACGCGTACGACGACGCCACGGCCGAGCGGGTCCCGGGCACCCTCCGCGACGCCCTGACCCTCTGGCAGTCCTCCGGCGTCGCGGAGGAGGCGTTCGGCCCGGAGGTGGTCGCCCACTACGCCAACGCCGCCCGGGTGGAACTCGCCGCCTTCGACGCGGCGGTGACCGACTGGGAGCTGTTCCGTGGCTTCGAACGCCTGTAAGGCACCCCCCGCGCCCCCACCCTTCTCCGCGATCTTGCACTTTATGCCGGTGCGAATGCTGCGTACCGTCATCAATCAGCAACCGGAAGTGCATGATCGCAGGGGTGCGGCGTGACGGACGTGGTGAACCCGGCCACCGGGGAGGTCGTCGCGCGGGTCGCGGCGACCTCGCTCGGGGAGACGGACGCCGCCATCGCACGGGCGGCGCGGGCGTACGAGTCGTGGCGGAACGTCGCGCCGGGGGACCGGGCCCGGCTGCTGCGGCGGTTCGCGGCCGTGGTCGACGACCACGTCGAGGAGTTGGCGGCGCTGGAGGTGCGCAACTCCGGGCACACCGTCGGCAACGCGCGCTGGGAGGCGGGCAACGTCCGGGACGTGCTCGACTACTACGCGGGCGCGCCGGAGCGGCTGACCGGCCGGCAGATCCCCGTGCCGGGTGGCCTCGACGTGACCTTCCACGAGCCGCTCGGCGTGGTCGGGGTGATCGTGCCGTGGAACTTCCCGATGCCGATCGCGGCCTGGGGCTTCGCCCCCGCCCTGGCGGCCGGCAACACGGTCGTGCTCAAGCCCGCCGAGCTGACCCCGCTCACCGCGTTGCGGCTGGCCGAGCTGGCCCACGAGGCCGGCCTGCCGGAGGGCGTGTTCACCGTGCTGCCGGGCGCGGGAAGCGTGGTGGGCGAGCGATTCGTCACCCACCCCGCCGTCCGCAAGGTGTGCTTCACCGGTTCCACCGAGGTCGGCACCCGGATCATGGCCGGCTGCGCCGCACAGGTGAAGCGGGTGACGTTGGAGCTGGGCGGCAAGAGCGCCAACCTGGTCTTCGCCGACGCGGACCTGGCGAAGGCGGCGGCCACCGCGCCGTACGCCGTCTTCGACAACGCCGGCCAGGACTGCTGCGCCCGCTCCCGGATCCTGGTCCAGCGACCGGTGTACGACCGCTTCCTGGAACTGCTCGAACCGGCCGTGCGCGCCCTGCGGGTGGAGGACCCGGCCGCCGAGACCGCCGAGATGGGCCCGCTGATCTCGGCGGGTCAGCGCGACCGGGTCGCCGGCTACGTCGACGACGCGACCGTCGCGTTCACCGGCTCCCGCCCGGACGGCCCCGGCTTCTGGTACGCCCCGACGGTCCTGCTCGCCGACTCACCCGCGGACCGGCACTGGCGGGAGGAGGTCTTCGGCCCGGTCGTCTCGGTGCTGCCGTTCGACGACGAGGCCGAGGCGGTCCGGCTCGCCAACGACACCGAGTACGGGCTGTCCGGCTCCATCTGGACCCGGGACGTGGGCCGGGCGATCCGGGTGGCGCGGGCGGTCGAGTCCGGCAACCTCAGCGTCAACTCGCACTCCTCGGTGCGGTACTGGACCCCGTTCGGCGGAATGAAGCGCTCCGGGCTCGGCCGCGAACTGGGACCGGACGCGCTGCACGCCTTCACCGACGTCAAGAACGTCTTCATCGCCACGGAGGAGTGAGCAACGTGCAGGGACGCCTGGAGGACCGGGTCGCCGTCGTGACCGGGGCGGGCAGCGGGATCGGGTTGGCCACCGTCCGGCGGTTCGCCGCCGAGGGGGCGCGGGTGGTCTGCGTCGACATCGACACCGCGGCCGGCGAGCGGGCCGCCGGCGAGGTGGGCGGCGAGTTCGTCGCGGCCGACGTCGCCGACGAGGCGTCCGTGCGGGACCTCTTCGACGGGGTGGTCGCCCGGCACGGGCGGGTGGACGTCGCCTTCAACAACGCCGGCATCTCACCGCCGGACGACGACTCGATCCTGGAGACCGGCCTGGACGCGTGGGAGCGGGTGCTGCGGGTCAACACCACCAGCGTCTACCTCTGCTGCCGGTACGTGATCCCGCACATGCGGCGGCAGGGCAAGGGCTCGATCATCAACACCGCGTCGTTCGTGGCTCTCATGGGGGCGGCGACCTCGCAGATCGCGTACACCGCCAGCAAGGGCGGCGTGCTGGCGATGACCCGGGAGCTGGGGGTGCAGTTCGCCCGGGAGGGCATCCGGGTCAACGCGCTCTGCCCCGGCCCGGTCGCCACCCCGCTGCTGCTGGAACTCTTCGCGGCCGATCCGGAGCGGGCCGCCCGCCGGCTGGTGCACGTGCCGATGGGGCGGTTCGGTGAGCCGGAGGAGATCGCCGCCGCGGTCGCCTTCCTGGCCAGCGACGACTCGTCCTTCATGACGGCCGCCCAGTTCGTGGTGGACGGGGGCATCACCGGTGCGTACGTGACGCCCCTGTGAACGCGAGGAGTGAGCCGGGTCTGCGAGCCCCGCAGTCGCGAACGGCGCCGGTCCGGTGAGCGCGAGGAGTGAGCCGGGTCTGCGAGCCCCGCAGTCGCGAACGGCGCCGGTCCGGTGAGCGCGAGGAGTGAGCCGGGTCTGCGAGCCCCGCAGTCGCGAACGGCGCCGGTCCGGTGAGCGCGAGGAGTGAGCCGGGTCTGCGAGCCCCGCAGTCGCGAACGGCGCCGGTCCGGTGAGGCCCGTCATCGGCGTCACCGCGTACGTCGAGCCGGCGAGCTGGGCGGTGTGGCGCGACGTGCCGGCGGTGCTGGTTCCGGAGGCGTACGTCCGGGCGGTGACCGCGGCGGGCGGACGGGCCGTGGTGCTGCCGCCCGACGAGCGGGACCCCGACGTGCTGGAGGTCGTCGACGGGCTGCTGCTGGCCGGGGGCGCCGACGTCGACCCGGCCCGGTACGGCCAGCTTCCCGCCCCCCGCACCGAGAGTCGCCCGGTCCGGGACGCCGGTGAGCTGACGCTGGTCGCCGGTGCGCTCGCCACCGACCTGCCGGTGCTCGGCGTGTGCCGGGGGATGCAGCTGCTCGCGGTCGCCACCGGCGGTGCCCTGCACCAGCACCTGCCCGACGTGGTCGGACACGACCGGCACCGCCCCGCCCCGGGCGTCTACGGGGAGCACCCGGTGCGCTTCGCCCCGGACACCCTGGCCGGGCGGGTGATGGCCGGGACGGACATGGTCAACTCGTACCACCACCAAGCGGTCGCCGACCCCGGACGGCTCACGGTGACCGGCTGGTCCGACGACGGGGTGGTGGAGGCGCTGGAGGACCCCGACCGACCCTTCCTCCTCGGGGTGCAGTGGCATCCGGAGAACGAGCCGGATCCGCGGCCGATCGCGGCCCTGGTCGACGCCGCCCGGGAGTGGAGCGACCGGCGACCGACCGGCCACCGGTCGCACGTGGGGCGGACGTAGGGCCGGAGACGCCTCCTGTGCTCGACTTCACATCGTGGCCCGGTCGATGGCGTGTATCCGGCCGCCAGGAACGCCGGGGCGGTCGATACGCCGACACGTTGCGGGCGCGTGACGCCGCGACGAGGCGGACGTAACCAGCGCTCTCCGCGTCGTATGCGTTACGTTGCTGGTCGGTTCGGGTAGAAGGCGGTCACGCCGATGGATCTCGGTGGGACGTGCCCGGGGGATCAACGGGCCGGGTGGGACAAGGCCGGAGCGGGAGGCTGCATGAGCTCGGTCCAGCGGGGCGCGGAGCGGGGAGGACCCTCTCTCGGCGCCGGTGACCGGGCCCTGCCGCCGCTGCTCGCCGCCGCTTTCGCCGGTGGGGGTGAGATGGGTGAGCGGCTGCGGGCCTTCGACTGGTCGACCACCCCGCTCGGCACCCCGGACACCTGGCCCTCGGCGCTGTGCCACGCGGTCAGCACGATGCTCGCCTCCCGGTCGCAGATCGCGATGTTCTGGGGTCCGGACCACCTGACCTTCTACAACGACGCCTACCTGCCCACGATCGGCGCCAAGCACCCGGCGGTGATCGGGCAGCCCGCGCGGGAGCACTGGGTGGAGACCTGGGACGTGCTCGGGCCGGTGCTGGAGGGCGTCCGCCGCACCGGCCAGCCGTACTACGGCCAGGACCACCCGTTCGTCATCGACCGGTACGGCTTCCTGGAGGACGTCTACTTCGACGTCTCGTACGACCCCGTCCGGGACCTCGACGGCGGCGTCAACGGCGTCTTCTGCATCGTCTCGGAGACCACCGGGCGAGTGCTCGGCGAGCGCCGGCTGCGCGCCCTGGCCGAGTTGGGCGGCGAGCTCGCGGAGGTCGGCAGCACCGCCGAGCTGGGTCGGTCCGCGGCGCGGGTCTTCGACCGGCACCGGGTGGATGTGCCGTTCACGCTGATCTACCTGCGGGACGCCGACGGCGGCTTCGGCCTCGCCGGTTCCAGCGGCCTCGGTGCGGACACCGCCGTCGTGCCGTCGCCGGTGTTGCTGACCGAGATCGCCGTGGACGGCGCGACCGCCACGGTCGCCGTGACGGACCTGCTCGACGCCGTGCCCCCGGACGCCGACGAGCGGGCCCTCGTGCTGCCGGTCACGGCCGCCAACGAGACGGTGGGCACGCTGGTGGCCGGTGTCTCACGCCGGCTGTCGCTCACCGACGACTACCGCAACTTCTTCGACCTGGCCGCCGCCCAGCTCTCCCGGGCCGTCGGCAAGCAGTTGGCGTACGAGCACGAGCGGGCCCGGGCCGCGGAACTGGCCGCGCTGGACCGGGCGAAGACCAACTTCTTCGCCAACGTCAGCCACGAGTTCCGCACCCCGCTGACCCTGGTGCTCGGCCCGCTGGAGGACCTGCTCGTCGACCCGGCGCTGCCCGCGCCGTACACGGATCGGCTGACCGTGATGCATCGCAACGCACTGCGGCTGCTGAAGCTGGTCAACACGGTCCTCGACTTCTCCCGGCTGGAGTCCGGCCGGCTCGCCGCCCGCTACCAACCGACCGACCTGGCCGGCTACACCGCCCGGCTGGCCAGCACGTTCCGTTCCTCCGTCGAACGGGCCGGACTACGGCTGACGGTGGACTGCCCGCCGCTGCACGCGCCGGTCCATGTGGACCGCGACATGTGGGAGAAGATCGTCCTCAACCTGGTCTCGAACGCGGTGAAGTTCACCTTCGACGGCGAGATCCGGGTGCGCGTGGGGACGGTCGGCGGGCAGGCCCGGCTGGAGGTCACCGACACCGGCGTGGGCATCCTTGCCGAGGAGCTGCCGCACGTCTTCGAACGCTTCCACCGGGTGCCGGGGGTGCGCTCGCGGACGCACGAGGGCACCGGGATCGGCCTGGCGCTGGTGCGGGAACTGGTCGAGATGCACGGCGGCCGGGTCGACGCGACCAGCCGGGTCGACGAGGGCAGCACCTTCACGGTGACCCTGCCGTTCGGCTCCGCGCACCTGCCCGCCGACCGGGTGAGCGACGTCGCGTCCGCGAGCGCGCACGAGCTGGCCCAGGCCGACCTGTACGTCGCGGAGACCGCGTTCTGGACCGACGCCGAGGGGACCGGTGCGGCAGGGGCCGCCGGAGTTGCCGGCGTGGCGTCCGCCCCGGCCGGGCGGATCCTCGTCGCCGACGACAACGTCGACCTGCGCGCGCACGTCACCCGGCTGCTCGCCCCGTCCTGGGAGGTCGTCACGGCCGCCGACGGCCTGGAGGCGCTGCGGCTCGCCGTCGAGAGCTCCTTCGACCTGGTGCTGACCGACGTGATGATGCCCCGGCTGGACGGCTTCGGTCTGGTCGCGTCTCTGCGCGCGGACCCGCGGACCCGGCACGTGCCGATCGTGCTCCTCTCCGCCCGGGCCGGCTCGGCCGAGGCGGTCGCCGGCCTCTCTGCGGGCGCGGACGACTACCTCACCAAGCCCTTCTCCGGCCAGGAGCTGATCGCCCGGGTCCGCGCGAACGTCGAGCTGGGCCAGCTGCGCGGCCAGATCATCCGCCGGCTGCGCGCCCTGGCCGACGCGGCGGTCGCGGTCAACACCGCCCGCTCCACCGCCGACGTGCTCCAGGTCGCCGCGCGGCACGCGCTGAGCCTGGCCGAGGCCGCCCGGGTCGTGGTCGACGCCGCCGGCGCGCGGTACGAGGCCGACGGCGGCGGAATCACCTCCATCGAGCCGTCCCTCCTGCTGCCGCTGACCGGCACCGCCGGGGCGCAGCTCGGCGAGCTGCGGGTCTGGCGCCAGGAGTGTGACGGCGGTGACACCGACGAGGCGGCCCTCACACAGCTGGCCCGGCTGGTCGGCGCACGGCTGGAGAACGCCCAGCTCTACGAGGCCGAGCACCGCATCGCCACCACGCTCCAGCACAGCCTGCTGCCCCGCTCCCTGCCGCAGCTTCCCGGCGCGGTGGTGGCCAGCCGCTATCTGCCCGGCAGCGCCGACGTGGAGGTGGGCGGCGACTGGTACGACGTCGTGGCGCTTCCCGACGACGAGTTGGTGCTCGTGATCGGCGACGTGGTCGGCAAGGGCGTACGGGCCGCCGCCGCGATGGGTCAGCTCCGCAACGCGCTGCGGGCGTACATCCTGGAGGGCTTCGACCCCGGCGCGTCGCTGACCCGGCTCAACCGGTTGGTCGGGTCGACCGAGGACCGGTCCTTCGCCACCGTCGTGTGCCTCTGGTTCAGTCCCCGTACCGGCCGGCTGCGGTATGCCAACGCCGGCCACCCGTCCCCACTTCTGATCCGAGGAGACGACGTGGCGTTCCTCCACGACCGGGCTCTCGGCCCGCCGGTCGGCGCGATCCCGGACACCGTCTACCGGACGGTCGAGGGAGAGCTGACACCGGGGAGCCGGCTGTTGCTCTTCACCGACGGCCTGGTCGAGGACCGGCAGCGGGGCATCGACGAGGCGCTGGCGCAGCTGCGGTCCGACGCGGCCGGCTTCGGCGACCACGTGGCGGATCTGGTCGACGCGGTCGTGGAGCGCGTCGCCGGGCGACCCCTGCGCGACGACGTGGCGGTGCTCGCCCTGGAGGCCGCCGAGCTGAACCGGTTCGCGCTGCGGCTGCCCGCCGACCCGACCCGGTTGAGCGTGCTGCGCAAGCGGCTGGAGGACTTCCTCGTGGCGCACGCCGTCGATGAGACCGACCTGTTCGATCTCACCGTGGCGGTCTCGGAGGCCGCCGCCAACGCCATCGAGCACCCGGTCGACCCGGTCGAGCCGACGATCGCCGTCGAGGTGACCATGGAGGACCGGACCGTGGTGGCCACGGTCCGGGACACCGGTCGGTGGCGGCAGTCCACCGGCACCGGTTTCCGTGGGCGCGGGCTCTCGCTGATCCGGGCGTTGGGGGAACTGTCGGTCCGTCGTACCGAGCAGGGGACGGAAGTGACGTTGCGCCGGCGGCTGCGCGGCTGAGCCCGGCCCCGGCGGTGGTCCGCCGGGTCGCCGCCCGCGGACCGGTCAGGCGCCGCGGAGCCAGGCCTGGTCGCCCAGGCCGGAGATCTCCAGCACCCGGCCGACCTGGCGCGACGGCAGCACGTCGAGTGTGCCGGGGTATTGCTGGGCGAGCCGTACGACGGCGTGGATGGCGGCCGAGTCGAAGAAGGTGACCGCGCGCAGGTCGAGCGTGACCTGTCGGGCCGGCTCGCGCAGGACGGTCTGCAGCATCGTGTCGGCGGTGGCCATGTCCACCTCGCCGGTCACCACGACACGGAGGTGATCACCGTCGAGCTCCGCGCTCGCGGAGAAGACGGGAGGTGCGCCCCCTTGATCCACGGTGACACCATGGCACAGCGGACCTGGCGGGGCAACAACCGCCAGCGGTCGGCGGTGGCGCGGGTCACCCGGAAGGCCGGCGATAGGCTTGGGTCATGACCGTCCGTGCGCCGCTGACCCCAGGCACGCTCTCCCCCTGGCGGCCTGTGCCCGCCCACATCCCGCGACCGGAGTACGTGGGCAAGTCACGTCCCCGGGAGTGGCGTGGCTCGCACGTGCAGACGGCGGAGACCATCGAGAAGATGCGCGTCGCCGGGCGGCTCGCGGCGCGGGCGACCCAGCTCGCCGGGGAGTACTGCAAGCCGGGGGTGACCACCGACGAGATCGACCGGGTGGTGCACGAGTTCCTCTGCGACCACGGCGCGTACCCCTCGACGCTGGGCTACAAGGGCTTCCCCAAGTCCTGCTGCACCAGCCTCAACGAGGTGATCTGCCACGGCATCCCGGACTCCACGGTGCTCCGGGACGGCGACATCATCAACGTGGACGTCACGGCGTACCTCGACGGGGTGCACGGCGACACCGACGCCACCTTCTGCGTGGGCGAGGTGAGCGAGGAGGCGCGCCTGCTGGTCGAGCGCACCCACGAGGCGATGATGCGCGGGATCCGGGCGGTGGCGCCGGGCCGTCAGATCAACGTGATCGGCCGCGTGATCGAGTCGTACGCGAAGCGCTTCGGCTACGGCGTGGTCCGGGACTTCACCGGCCACGGCATCGGGGAGGCGTTCCACAGTGGGCTCTTCGTGCCGCACTACGACAGCCCACGGCCCACCGACGTCATGGAACCGGGCATGACGTTCACCATCGAGCCGATGATCACCCTCGGCACCTACCAGTACGACATGTGGGACGACGGGTGGACCGTGGTGACCAAGGACCGGAAGTGGACCGCGCAGTTCGAGCACACGATCGTGGTGACCGAGGACGGCCACGAGATCCTGACCCTGCCGTGACCGACGCACCGGCGGCGCTGCGGGAGGCGCACCACGCGGACGTGTCCGGCGGCTGGTTGCGGCCGGCGGTGTTCGGCGCGATGGACGGTCTGGTCACCAACATCGCCCTGATCGCGGGCGTGGGCGGCGGCGGTGTCTCGCCCCGCAGCATCGTGCTCACCGGCACCGCGGGCCTGGTGGCCGGCGCCATCTCCATGGGCCTGGGGGAGTACACGAGCGTCCGCTCGGCCAACGAGCAGGTGGCCGCCGAGGTGGCCAAGGAGCGCCGGGAGCTGGAACGGCACCCGGAGGCGGAGGCGCGTGAGCTGGCCGAGGCGTGGGTGGCCCGGGGCCTCCCCCGGGACCTCGCCATGCAGGTCGCCGAGGCGGTGCGGCGCAACCCGGAGGAGGCCCTGCGGGTCCACGTCCGGGAGGAGCTGGGCGTCGACCCCGACGACCAGCCCAGCCCCCGGGCGGCGGCGATCTCGTCGTTCCTGTTCTTCTCCGTCGGTGCCCTGGTGCCGCTGCTGACGTACCTGTTCGGCGCGACCAGCCTGTGGCTGGCGCTGGCCGTCGGCGGGGTGGGCCTGTTCGTCGCCGGTGCCGTCGTCGCCCGCTTCACCGCCCGGTCCTGGCTGCTCAGCGGCCTGCGTCAGCTCCTGCTCGGCGCGCTGGCCGCCGCCGCCACGTACGGGATCGGCACCCTGATCGGCGTCCAGGGCGGGCTGTAGGACCGGTCAGCCGTCGAGCAGGTCGTCGACGGTGCCGTCCACCGGACGGCCCCGCGCGGCCAGCTCATCGGCCTGGCGGGCCAGCACCGCGCCCACCTCGGTCATGTCCGCGCCGGCCAGCCCGGTGCGCCGTACCGCGTCACCGGGGTCGCGGAAGTAGGTGCGGCTGAGCAGGCCGTGCACCGTCGCCGCGGCCAGTCGGGCCTCGCCGAGCATCAGCAGTGCCTGGTCCGTCTCGTACCACTCGGCCAGCCGGGCGGCCCGGGCGTGCGCCGCGCTACCCCGGTACCAGGCCCGGCGGGCGGCGGTGCTGAACTCGCCCGGTCGCGCCCGGGCCAGCCGGCCGAGGTGCTCGTCGCGCAGCGTCCGCAGCCAGCCGGTCGGGTCGTGCAGGGCCCGGGTGGTGACGTACCGGTCGGCGGTCAGCGGCCACAGCGCCGTGATCACCTGTGCCTGCCGGAGGTAGTCGTCCGCGGCCGTCACGGTCAGGTCGACCAGGACACCGTCGACGCGTCGGGTCGACGCGGGTGGTCCGCCGCCGGGCCGGTACGTCGCCACCAGCAGCCCGACCTCGCCGTCGCCCCCGCCGTCGTCGTCGCCGTGGGCCAGCGGGCCGTGCACCGCCACGGCCAGCACGTCGGCGGGGAAACGCCGCCGTACGGCGGCGGCGACCCGTTCCGCCACCGTCCACCGTGGATCGTCGAGGTACGCCTCGTCGGCCCCGTCCCGCACGTCCACGCCGCTCACCTCACGCCGGCTCGGACCGCCCGGCCCGCTGCACGGCCACGCCGGGGACGCCGTCGGTCACCGCACCAGCCTAGTCGCGGGCGTCCGGTCCGGTCGGGGCGCCGCGCCCGGTCGGCACCAGCCGGAAGATGCGGATCTCCCGGCCGCCGGCACGCTGGACGTACGTGCGGTAGGCGGGCCACTCGGCGACCAGGAGCTGCCACAGCCGTTCCCGTTCGGCGCCCGTGGCGACCTCGGCGCGCACCGGCAGCCGGCGCCCCTTGACGTCCACCTCGGCCGACGGGTCGGCGAGCAGGTTCATGGCCCAGCCGGGCTGGTGCGTCTGGCCCCAGTTGGAGCCGATCACCACGTACGCGTCGCCGTCCGGCACGTACAGCAGGGGGTTGCTGCGCGGCACGCCGGAGCGGCGGCCGGTGGTCGTGATGACCAGCGAGGGGATGAGCCCCAGTGCGACCACCCGACCCCGGGTGAGCCGGCCGACCAGACGGTCGGCGGGGACGAGCAGGCGGGCGGCGGCGCCGAACCAGCGGTGGTGACCGACGCGGCGGGTGAGGGTTCCCAGTACGGACACGGGTGTCAGTGTGCCGGTTGGCCGACCCGGGCGGCACCCCCGGAACCGGGTCCTCTCGCGGCGTCAGTCGAGACGGCGCTCGACCGGCAGCCGGGAGCGGGTGAACAGGCCGGCGCCCAGCATGGCGACCATCGGCACCACGACCAGCACGCTGAGCGTGCTCCACGGGACCACCAGCGGAAACGCGGGCTCGACCGGCCAGGTGCCGGAGTGGTGGCGGTTGAGGGCGGTCAGGATGATCAGGGCCGTTCCCAGGCCGGCGACGATCCCGAGCAGCGACCCGACCGTGGCGATCACCCCGGCCTGGCAGAGGGAGAGGACCCGGCGTACGCCCGGTCCGGCACCGACCGCCGCGAGGGTGGACAGGTCGGCGCGGCCCTCGGCCGCCGCGAGGCCGGTGGCCGCACCGGTGGCACCCACCGCGATCACCCCGGCCGCCGCGGCCAGTAGGAGCAGGAAGGGGCGGACGGGGGTCTGGACGTCCTCCTCGGCCGTCACGTGCACCCCGCCGAGCGGCCGGAGCGCGGTGGCGAACCGCTCCCGTCGCTCCGGGTCGACCACACCGTCGGCGCTGAACGCCCACCCCGTGTGCTGCGGAGTCAGGCTCAGCCGTTCGGCGGCCGGGCGGGAGAGCACGAGGCGTGGCAGGGCGAGGTCGACGTCCACCGCGTACCCGGGGACGGTGGTGGTGTCGGTGGCCGTCACCTCCGGGTTGGCCGTGCGATCCACGCCGACCGTCAACCGCCCGTCGACCACGTACCGCGGATCGGTCACCACCGCCCCTCCGGCCCGCAGCACGGCCGTGCCGGCCGCCGTCGCGGACGGATCGGCGCCGAGGAGGATCGGCAGGGACGCGCCGTCGTCCACGGTCACCTCGAAGTAGCCCCCGTAGACATCCTCCAGGTCGCCCCGGCAGCGCTCGTCCGCCCGGGCCCGCCGGCGATCGCCCTCGCTCAGCTCGACCCCCGGAAACCACGGGCAGGCCCGGTCCGGCGGCAGCACCGGCAACACCTGGCAGGCATTGCTGTCGGTGCCGCAGCCGGCCTGCACCATCGGTACGGGAGTCACCGCGCTGCCCAGGTGCGCCCGGGCGGCCTCGACGACCCGGGCCCGGTCGGGTGGGCCGGTCGGGTACCCCGGGTCCGTCCGGCTGACCAGCACGCTCCCGGCCGGCAGGTGCGGCTCGTACACCCGCGTGTTGCGGGCGTCCTCGCTGGCGATGTAGGCGCCGAGGGTGACGCTCGCGGCCACCGCCGCCATCACCGCCGAGATGGCCGGGGCGGCCGAGGACCGGTTGCGGCTGGCGTCGCGCAGGGCGATCCGGAGCGCGACCGGCAGGGCGTGGCCGAGGCGCGCTATCAGCCCGACCAGTGCCGGGGTGGCACAGACCAGGCCGAGTTCGCCGAGGACCAGGCCGGCGAGGACCACCGTCGGCGACGTCCGGTTCGCGCCCACGGCGGCGATGCCGGCACCGACCGCGACGAGCGCCGCGCCGAGTACCGGCCACCAATGCCGGTACGCCGCCGGGCTGCGCCGCCCGGCCAGTCCTGCCAACACGTCCTGCCGGGCGGCCGTCCACGCCGGCACCAGCGCGGCGAGCACGCCGGCCAGGACCGCGACGGCGGCGATCAGCAGCAGCGCCTCCGGCATGAAGCGGTATCCGCCGAAGCGCGCCTGGAACAGGTACCGCTCGCTCAGCGGTCGGACCGCGACGGCGGCGGCGACGCCGAGCAGCACGCCCACGGCGGCGCCGACCGCACCCAGCACCAGCCCGTCGGCCAGGACGATCCGACGCAGGTGAACGGCGTCCCCACCGGCCACCGCGACCAGCGCGAGGTCCCGGCGTCGTCGGCGTACGCCCACCGCGAAGGCGGGTCCGACGAGCAGCACGACCTCCAGCAGCCCGAGCCCGCCGACGAGCACGGCGGTGCTCATGCCCTCCAGGTCCATCGTCGAGGCGAACTCCCCGTACCGGGTCGCCGTACCGGGCACCGTACCGGGCGCGGGAGTACGGGCCTTCACCACGAAGCCGTGGTCGTTCAGCCGCCGGACCAGGTCGGCGTCGACGGCGCCGGGCAGGTCGACCAGCAGGGTGTGCTCCACGCCTCCCGGTCGTGCCGGTGCCTCCGGCGGCAGCGCCACGACCGGGCCGAGCTGGTCCGGGAACTCGACCACCCCGACGACCGTCCAGGTGCGGGAGCCGTCCCCGGAGGTCACCCGGTCCCCGAGGCGGACCCGGAGCCGGTCCGACGCGGCGTCGTTGACCGCGATCTCGTCCGGGCCGACCGGTGCCCGGCCGCGCAGGGACCGGGTCAGCCCACGCCCGAGCGGGTCGGTCAGATCGACGGCCCGCGCCGCCACGGTGTCGTCGACACGGTCGCCGACCAGGGCGTCGAAATAGGCCTGTCGCTGCACCGGCAGCATCCGGGACCCGGCCGGGAGCAGTTCGGCGGCCGTCGCGGGATCGACCGCACCGGTGGACACGCTCTCGCTGTCGCGTGGGCCCCACCCGTCACCCCACGCGGTCTGCACGACCGGCACCGACATGACCGGCAGCAGCTCCGCGTCGGCGGCGCCGAGCTGCTGGTCGATCCGCTCCGCCCGGGTGAGGTTCGACATGTCCCAGGTCGCCGCGGTGAACGACAGGCCGAGCACCGGCAGGACGATCATCACCAGGATCATCGCCGTACGCCCGCCTGCCCGGCGCGCCTCCCGCCGGGCCACCCGCAGCGCGACCCGCCACGACGCGACCGTGCCGGTGAACCGGGCCGGCCTCACCGACCGCTGCCGGTGAGCAGTTGCGTGACGTCGCCCAGGGGTGCGGTCGAGTCGACCAGCACCCCGTCCCGCAGGAACACCACCCGGTCCGCCCACGCGGCGTGCCGGGCCTCGTGGGTGACCAGCACCCCGGCTGCCCCGGCGTCGACCCGCTGTCGCAGCAGGTGCAGCACGGCCTCGCCGGTCTGCGAGTCCAGGGCGCCGGTCGGCTCGTCGGCGAGGACCAGCCGGCGCTCGCCGACCAGGGCCCGGGCGATGGCGACCCGCTGCTGCTGACCGCCGGAGAGCTGGTCCGGGAAGCGGTCGCCCAGGTCGGGCAGGCCCACCTCGGTCAGCGCGTCGAGGGCGAGGCGGCGGGCCTGTCGGACGCCGGTCCCGTCCAGTTCGAGGGGGAGCGCGACGTTCTCCGCCGCGGTGAGGCTGGCGATCAGGTTGAGGTTCTGGAAGATGTAGCCGACCCGACGGCGGCGCAGCTGCGCGAGGCGGCGTCGGTCCAGGTCGCCGAGCAGCTGTCCGTCCACGCGTACCTGGCCGGCGCTCGGGCTGTCCAGACCGCCGGCTAGGGCCAGCAGGGTCGACTTGCCCGACCCGGAGGGACCCATGACGGCGACCAGTTCGCCCGGCGCGACGGTGAGGCTGACCCCGCGCAGCGCGTGCACGGCCGCCGGACCGGCGCCGTGGGTGCGGTGCACCTCGCGGACGTCGAGGACCGCGCCGTCGGTCGTGGTCACCGTCGTGCCTCCTCGTCCGTACGCTCCACCGCCCCGGTGGCTCCGGCCGTCGGCGTCGTCACGGGGGAGCCGGTCACGGTCGGGCGGTGTCGCACCAGGCTGCTCTCGCAGTGGTCCAGCCAGCGGACCTCCGCCTCGGCCTGGAACACCATCGCGTCCAGCACCAGCCGCCAGGGTAGGTCCTCCGGCCGGTCGCTGGCGTACTTGAGCCGCGTCAATTCCTGGAGCGTCCGCATGGTGGCGCTGCGCTGGGTCTGCACCACCGACCGCACGTCGACGCCGGGGGTGGTGAGGGCCAGCGCGAGCTTGATGGCCAGCTCGTCCCGGGGACGGTCGGTGCGACTGATCGGGGTGGCGAACCACAGGGTCAGGTCGGCTCGGCCGGCGTCGGTGATCTCGTACGGGCGCTGCCCCGCCTCGCTCTCCGGCAACGAGCGGACCAGCCCGTCGCGTTCCAGCCGGGCGAGGGTGGTGTAGACCTGCCCGATGTTCAGCGGCCAGGTGGAACCGGTCGACTCCTCGAACGCGGCGCGCAACTGGTAGCCGTACATCTGGCCGCGCTCGAGCAGGGCGAGCAGGCCGTGGCGGATGGACATGCTCACGGAGTATGCATACCTGGTATGCGGACCGCAACCGGAGCGCTGCGCGGCGGGCGACCCGGCGTCAGGTGGGACGGCCGGGGAACGCCACCGTCGACGGGGTGATCCCCGCGATCCGCCGGAACCGGGTCGCCCGGACCGCGTAGTCCACCAGGGCGGCGAGGGCGCGGTCCCGGTCCGGGCCGGTGGTCGCCGCGACGGCCGCCCGCCAGAACGCGGCCGTGCGCTCCTCCACCTCCACCGCCAGTCGCAGCGCGCTCGTCCGGTCCGTCACCGGGTACGGCAGCGTGTACCCGGCGCGGTCCGCCGGGACGGTGCCACCGGAGGTGCTGAGCTGCACCACCAGGGCGTCGCGGCGGCGCCGGTGCGCGGCCTCCGCCTCCCGCGCGGCGGTGCGGGCGGCGTCGGTGAGGCGTACGCCGATCGGGCCGTAGGCCCAGATGGCCGCGTACTCGGCGGTCAGCGCGGCGCCGAGCGCCTCGGCGGGCCCGGTCGGCGCGGTCATCGCAGCACCTCCAGGTGCGTGGCGCGGGCGGCGACGATGGACGCGAGCAGTGCGGCGCGGTCCGCCGGAGCCTCCGCGCAGGCCTTCGTCGCGCTCTCCCGACCGGCGCGCTCGCGCTCCCGCAGGGCGGCCAGCGCGGCGGCCGGAGCACCCCCGGTCGCCGGCGACGCCGGGGCGGACGCCGTCGGCGGCGTGGTGCGGGACAGGCTCGCCAGTTCGGCGGCGTGCGCGCGGTGGGCCTCGGCGATCGGCGTGAGCCGGCCGGCGAGCGTGGGGTGCGCGGCGGCGGCGTCGGTGTGGGCCGCGGCGAGCGCGAGCGCCTCCTCGACCAGGGGCGCGAGAGGGTCGACCACCGGCGCCGGGTCCCCGTCGCGGTCGAAAGGATCACAGCCGGTCAGCGAAGCCGTCGCGCCGCCGAGCGCCAACAGGGCGCCGGCTCGCAGCAGATCACGCCGCGAATGTCCGGTTGCGCCGTCGCGCTCTGTCGTTCTTCCCGTCGCCACCGGACAAGTCAACACCATCCTGGCCGGTCCCGGGGTCATCGGCGTCGGTGCGCCGCCCGGGCCGGTGCCGGACCGGCGCGTTACGCTCTGCACGCCACCGGCGCGATCGCTCCGGTGGTGTACCGGCATGGCGTCCGACCGGACGCCGCGAGCAGGAGAAGGGTGCGCCAGATGACGCAGCGTGGCCGGGCCACCAGGCCGACGGGGCCGACCGGGCGACCGCGGCGTCCCGAGGGCCCCCGTGGCGGGGAGCGCGGACCGCGCGGCGACCTCGCCGCCCGCCGTGCCCGCCTGCGCGAGGTCATCGAACCCGTGGTCGTCGCGGCCGGTTACGACCTCGAGGACCTCTCCGTCTCCCGGGCCGGTCGCCGGCACGTCGTGCGGGTGATCGTGGACGCGGACGGCGGCGTCAACCTGGACGCGGTCGCCGACGTCTCGCGGGCCGTCTCCGCCGCGCTGGACGAGGCCGAGGAGGCCGGCGGCGACATCGTGGCCGGCGAGTACCAGCTCGAGGTGAGTTCCCCCGGCGTGGACCGGCCGCTGACGCTGCCCCGGCACTGGCGGCGCAACGTCGGCCGGCTGGTCAAGGTGACCGCCCGTGCCGCGCAGGGCGGCGACCGGCAGGTCACCGGCCGGATCCTGGCCGCGGACGACGAGCGGGTGACGCTGGAGACCGAGGGCGGCCAGGCCGATTTCACCCACTCCGCGCTCGGCCCCGGCCGCGTGCAGGTGGAGTTCACCCGCCTCGACGACGCGGTGGACGGGGCCGACGACACTGAAGATCTTGACGACTTTGACGACGACGATGATGTGGAGGACGAGGAGAGGTGAACATCGACCTCGCGGCGCTGCGCGCACTCGAGCGCGAGCGGGAGATCCCGTTCGACACGATCCTCGCGGCGATCGAGACCGCGTTGCTGACCGCCTACCGGCACACCGAGGGTGCGGAGTCCCACGCCCGGGTGGAGATCGACCGTAAGACCGGCGCGGCCCTGGTGTACGCGCAGGAGATGGACGACGACGGCACCGTGGTGCGGGAGTGGGACGACACCCCGCACGACTTCGGCCGGATCGCCGCCATGACCGCCAAGCAGGTGATCCTCCAGCGACTGCGGGAGGCCACCGACGAGGTGCACTTCGGCGAGTACGTGGGCCGCGACGGCGACCTGGTGACCGGCGTCGTGCAGGCGCACGAGGCGCGGGCGGAGAAGGGCATCGTCAGCGTCGACCTGGGCAAGCTGGAGGGCGTGCTGCCGCAGTCGGAGCAGGTGCCCGGCGAGCGGTACGCCCACGGCGAGCGGATCCGCTGCGTGGTGGTGCACGTGGCCAAGGGGATGCGCGGGCCGCAGATCACGCTGTCCCGGTCGCATCCGGCGCTGGTGAAGAAGCTCTTCGCCCTGGAGGTGCCGGAGATCGCCGACGGCACGGTGGAGATCGGCGCCATCGCGCGTGAGGCAGGTCACCGTACGAAGATCGCGGTCCGGTCCACCACCCCCGGCGTGAACGCCAAGGGCGCCTGCATCGGCCCCATGGGGCAGCGGGTGCGCGCGGTGATGAGCGAGCTGCACGGTGAGAAGATCGACATCATCGACTGGTCGGACGACCCGGCGACCTTCGTCGGCAACGCGCTCTCGCCGGCCAAGGCCCTGCGGGTCGAGGTGGTCGACCTGGCCGGTCGGGCCGCGAGGGTGACCGTTCCGGACTTCCAACTCTCGCTGGCGATCGGCCGGGAGGGGCAGAATGCCCGTCTTGCCGCCCGTCTGACCGGTTGGCGGATCGACATTCGGTCCGACGCGGAGCAGGCGGGTGCGGCAAACCGGAGCGGAGCTGATCACGTCCCGGAGCCGGGCGGAGCGATCTCGGGCAGCTAGGGGTAGACTTTCACCAGTGGTACGACGCGTGGCGCCGGTGCGCACCTGTGTGGGTTGCCGGCGACGTGCGCCGGCCAGCGAATTGTTGCGGATCGTCGCGGTTGGTGACGAGGCTGGACACAGCCTCCGACCTGATCCGGCCCGCATACTGCCGGGTCGGGGAGCGAACATGCACCCGGATCCGGCCTGCTTTGCGCAGGCGGTGCGGCGGCGCGCCTTCGGGCGGGCGCTGCGCGTAACCGGGGTCCCTGACCACCGGGAGCTGGCGGAGCACGTCGATGCGCCAACCACTACGTCCGGTCAACCCGAGCGGACGAGGGTCGCTAGCAAGGTAGGACGACCGACATGAGCACACGATGAAGTCCCTGAAATGACCAGGCTTCAAGTGCAGGAGTGAGGTCGCTGCGGGTGCTGCCCGCACGACCTCGGAGTGAGGAGTGCAGTGGCAGGTAAGGCCCGCGTACACGAGCTAGCCAAGGAGCTCGGGGTCGAAAGCAAGACCGTTCTCGCCAAACTCAAGGAGATGGGCGAGTTCGTCAAGTCAGCGTCCAGCACCGTCGAGGCGCCCGTCGCCCGACGGCTGCGTGGCGCTTTCGTCGCGTCCGCCGGTGGTTCCTCGGCGCCGACCGCCACGCCGGCGGCGGCCTCGAGCCCGGCATCGACCCCGACGCCGTCCCCGTCCCCGGGCGCGCCCCGGGTCTCGGCCAAGCCGATGCCGCCCCGGCGGCCGGCCGCGCCGGCACCCGGTCCGAAGCCCAAGGGTCCGGTTCCCGGCCCGCCGCAGCCGGCGGCCCCGGTCGCCAAGCCGGCGAGCGCACACGACATCGAGGTGGCGGCCGCGGAGGCGCGTGCCGCCGCGCTGAAGGCCGAGCAGGAGGCCGCGGTCAAGGCCGCGCAGGCCGCTCGCCAGCAGCAGCGTGAGAACGTCCGGCGGGAGCCCCCCACCGAGGGTGGTCCCCGTCCGGGTCCGCGTCCGGGCCCGAACGCGGTTCCCTCGCGTCCCGGTACGCCGGCCGCCGGTCGTCCCGGCGCGCCGACCCCGGGTCCGGGTGCCCGTCCGGGCGGTCGTCCGCCGGCGCGCGGCGCCGGTAACAACCCGTTCGGCATCCAGGGCGGCCAGCAGCGGCCGCCGGCCGCTGGTGCCGGTGGCCCCCGGCCCAGCCCGGCGGGCATGCCGCCGCGGCCGAGCCCGGCCTCCATGCCCCCGCGGCCGAGCCCGGCTTCCATGCCGAGTCAGCGTCCGACCACGGGTCGCCCCGGCGGTCCCGGTGGCGGTCGTGGCGGTCCCGGTGGCGGCGCGGGTCGTCCCGGTGGCGGCGGCGGTGGCTTCCGCGGCGGTCCCGGTGGCGGCGGCGGTGCCGGCGGTGGCGGTGGCTTCCGTGGCGGTCCCGGTGGCGGCGGCGGTGCCGGCGGTGGCGGTGGCTACCGTGGCGGTCCCGGCGGCGGTGGCGGTGCTCCCGGCGGCGGTTTCCGTCCGGGTGCCCCGGCCGGTGGCGGCGGTCGTCCCGGTGGCGGCGGTCGTGGCCGTGGCGGCGGTGCCGCGGGTGCCTTCGGGCGTCCGGGTGGCCGGCCGACCCGCGGTCGCAAGTCCAAGAAGCAGCGCAGACAGGAGTTCGACAACCTGTCGGCCCCGACCATGAGCTCGGGTGCTCCCCGGGGTCAGGGTCAGGTCGTCCGGCTCTCCCGTGGCGCCTCGCTGTCGGACTTCGCCGACAAGATCAACGCCAACCCGGGTTCGCTGGTCCAGGAGATGTTCAACCTGGGCGAGATGGTGACGGCGACCCAGTCGTGCTCCGACGACACCCTGCTGCTGCTGGGTGAGCACCTCGGTTTCGACGTGCAGATCGTCAGCCCGGAGGACGAGGACCGCGAGCTGCTCGCGCAGTTCAACATCGACCTCGACGCCGAGGTCGCCGAGGAGCGCCTGGTCACCCGTGCGCCGGTCGTGACCGTCATGGGTCACGTCGACCACGGTAAGACCAAGCTGCTCGACGCGATCCGTAAGGCGAACGTCGTGGCCGGCGAGGCGGGTGGCATCACCCAGCACATCGGTGCCTACCAGGTCCACGTCCCGCACGAGGGCAACGACCGCGCGGTGACCTTCATCGACACCCCGGGTCACGAGGCGTTCACCGCCATGCGTGCCCGTGGTGCCCAGGTGACGGACGTCGTGATCCTGGTGGTCGCGGCGGACGACGGCGTCATGCCGCAGACGATCGAGGCGTTGAACCACGCCAAGGCGGCCGACGTGCCGATCGTGGTGGCGGTCAACAAGGTCGACAAGCCGGAGGCGAACCCGGACAAGGTCCGCCAGCAACTGACCGAGTACGGCCTGGTCGCCGAGGAGTACGGCGGCGAGACCATGTTCGTCAACGTGGCGGCCAAGCCGGGCATCGGCATCGAGGAGCTTCTCGAGGCCGTCCTGCTGACCGCCGACGCGTCGCTGGAGCTGACCGCTCCGATCGACGGGCCGGCGCAGGGTGTGGCCATCGAGGCGCACCTGGACAAGGGCCGCGGTGCGGTGGCGACGGTGCTCGTGCAGAAGGGCACCCTGCGGGCGGGCGACTCGATCGTCGCCGGTGGGGCGCACGGCCGGGTCCGGGCGATGCTCGACGAGAACGGCAACCAGGTCGCCGAGGCAGGTCCGGCACGTCCGGTCCTGGTCCTGGGTCTGACCGCGGTGCCGAGCGCCGGCGACACCTTCCTCGCCGCGGCGGACGACCGCACGGTGCGGCAGATCGCCGAGCAGCGGCAGGCGCGGCGGCGGGCGGCGGCATTCGCCAACTCCCGTGGCCGGGCGACTCTCGAGACGCTCATGGAGCAGCTCAAGGAGGGCGAGAAGACCTCGCTCAACCTGGTGCTCAAGGGCGACGTCTCCGGTTCGGTGGAGGCGCTCGAGGACGCGCTGTTCAACCTCGACATCCCCGAGGAGGTCCAGCTCAAGGTCCTCGACCGGGGTGTCGGCGCGATCACCGAGAGCAACGTCATGCTGGCCAGCGCCTCGTCGGAGCCGGTCACGATCATCGGCTTCAACGTGCGGGCCTCCAACAAGGTCCGTGAGATGGCCGACCGCGAGGGCGTGGAGATCCGGTACTACACCGTCATCTACCAGGCCATCGAGGAGATCGAGGCGGCGCTCAAGGGCCTGCTCAAGCCGGAGTACGAGGAGGTCGAGCTGGGCACCGCGGAGATCCGCGACGTGTTCCGTTCGTCCAAGATCGGCAACATCTCCGGCTGCATCGTCCGGTCGGGTGTCATCCGGCGCAACGCCAAGGCGCGCCTGCTGCGCGACGGGGCGGTGGTGGCGGACAACCTCACCGTGAGCTCGCTCAAGCGGTTCAAGGACGACGCCACGGAGGTTCGCGAGGGCTTCGAGTGTGGTCTGACCCTGGGTGGTTACAACAACGTCCAGGTCGGCGACATCATCGAGACCTTCGAGATGCGGGAGAAGGTTCGCGCCTGATCCGCGGCTGACAACAGTGGTCGAGGGGTTTACGCCGGTCTGGCGTAAACCCCTTGATCATGTCCGGGGTTGTCCGTAACGTCGGTGGTGATGTTCACCGGAACCGCGGTCTTCGACCTGCTCCTGCCGGGCGACTCCCGGTCGCTCAAGGCCAAGAGATCATATGTACGGCCGATCGTCGCGGCGCTGCGTCGCTTCGAGGTGTCGGCCGCCGAGGTGGGTGCGCTCGACCTGCACGGCCGGGCGGAGATCGCCGTGGCGGTGGTGGCCGCCGAGGCGGCGCACGTCCGCGAGGTGCTCGATTCCTGTGAGCGCCTGGTGGCCGGTCGGCCCGAGGCCGAGCTGCTCTCGGTGCGCCGGCGCCTCTACGGCGAGGACGACTAGTCCGGTCGGGACCGGCCCCCGCCGGGGCCCGTCCCGACCGGCGTCACCGGGTGTGACGCCGCGACCGGGCGCGGACGTGTTGGGGTCACCGGGACGGGCGTGGTCCGAGACACCGACGGTGACGCCCGGGGGTGCGGGCCGCGAAGGTAGTGTTCGAGTTGTTGGCCGGTCGGCCGGTGACGCTGCGCGTCGTCCGGCGGCCGGGAGCGGGACGCCGTGGAGGTGGCGAGATGTCGGATCCGGCCAAGGTACGCCGGCACGCGGAGCGGGTGCGCGAACTGGTCGCGTCGGTGGTGCGGAGCCAGATCAAGGATCCGCGGCTCGGCATGATCACCATCACCGACGCCCGGATCACCGCTGACCTGCGCGACGCCACCGTCTTCTACACGGTGCTCGGCGACGCGGCGGCCCAGGCGGGCACGGCGGCGGCCCTGGAGAGTGCGAAGGGCATGCTGCGCAGCACCGTCGGCAAGGCCCTCGGGCTGCGGCACTCGCCGACCCTGACCTTCGTCCTGGACGACGTGCAGGACCAGGTCAAGCACATCGACGACCTGCTGGCGCAGGCGCGCAACGCCGACGCCGAGGTCCAGCGGCTGGCCGCCCGGGCCGAGTACGCGGGCGAGGCCCAGCCGTACAAGGTCGACGAGGACGAGGACACCGAGGACGCCGACGAGGACGCCGAGGACGACACCGCGCCCCGGGCCGGGCGGTGACCAGCGCCGCGGCCGGCTCGACCGGCCTCACGGTCGACCGCGCCCCGGCGGGGGCGATCCCGCCCGGGGCCGGTCCGACGGAGGCCGAGTGGGCCGCCGCGGTGGCCGCTGTCCGGGACCTGCCCCCGGACGGCCGGGTGCAGTTGATCTGCCACGTCAACCCCGACGGCGATGCGCTGGGCAGCATGCTCGGCTTCGGCCTGGGTCTGCGTCACCAGGGTGTCCGGCAACTGCGGGCGACGTTCCCCGGCCCGCCCGAGGTGCCGGAGCCGTTCCGCGGCCTGCCCGGTCTGGACCTGCTGGTGCCGGCGAGCGAGGCGTACCCGGACCCGGACCTCGTGGTCTGCTTCGACGCGGCGAGCGAGTCCCGCCTCGGTGAGCTGGTCGACCGGCTGGAGACCGCCGGCACCGCGCTGGTGCTCGACCACCACGCGTCCAACACGCGTTTCGGCGGCGTCAACCTGGTGGACCCGTACGCCGCGGCCACGTCGGTGGTCGTCGAGGAACTGCTCACCCGCCTCGGGGTGCCGCTGGACGCCAGCATCGCGGAGTGCCTGTACGTGGCGCTCAGCACGGACACCGGTTCCTTCCGCTTCGAGGCGACCACACCGGCGGTGCACGCGATGGCGGCCCGGCTGCTGGCTACCGGCATCCGCCCCGGCGACATCTCCCGGCGTGTCTTCGACACCCGGCCGTTCGGCGCCGTCCGCCTCTTCGGCGAGGTGCTGAGCCGGGCCCGGTTGGAGCCTGCCGCCGCCGCCGGGCACGGTCTCGTCTGGACGTACGCGACCCTCGACGACCTGACCCGGCACGACCAGCGCCCGTACATCCTGGAGGCGTTGATCGACTCGGTGCGGTGCACCGCCGAGGCGGACGTGAGCTGCGTGGTCAAGCAGACCGGTCCGGGCGAGTGGGCGGTGTCGATGCGCAGCAAGGGCGCCGTCGACGTGTCCCGGGTCGCGGTCGCGCTGGGCGGCGGCGGCCACCGGTTCGCCGCCGGCTTCACGGGGCGCGGCACCGCCGAGGAGGTCGTGGGGAGCATTCGCGCCGAACTCGGCGCCGCTCTCCTCACGCCCGGCCCCGCCTGAGCCCGGGAAGATCAGGGACAGCTCCGGGGAGTGTCCGTCTTCCCGACGTGTCGGAACGCGGGGAGAATCACGGGATGGAGCAACCCCACGACCTCACCGTCGAGGCGCCCCGCGCCTGGGACCGGCCGGCCGTGGCCGTGCCGGTGCTCGTCTGCCTCTCCTTGGTCGGCGGCCGGTTCGCGTCCTTCTCGACCGAGGCGAATCTCTACACGCTCGGCACCGGCGGCGTACTGATCTGGCTCGGTCTGAGCAACCGGGTGCCGCGCCGTCCCGCACCGCACCGGCTCGGGGCCGGGGCGGCCTGGTGGGCCCTGCCGGTGGTGGTCTTCGTGGTCTTCGAGGGCGCCACCTTCGTGATGGCGGCGGGGGACGACTTCCCCACCTTCTCCCGGCTGGCCGACCCCCTGCTGGAGGACCGGCTGGTCCGGTCCGCGGCCTGGCTGGGCTGGCTGTCCGCGTTCTGGGGCCTGGTGCGGCGATGATGCGGACCCTGGCGATCGGCGGCTTCCTGGCCTCGCTCGTGCTCTTCGCCGCGGTGGAGTGGGCGGCGCGCCGGGAGGGCTCGCGGATCCCGACCCTCGGCGACGTGTGCGCCTACGTGACGCGCTACGAGGTGGGTTCGGTGCCGGTGGGCCGGATCGGACTCCTGGGCTTCTGGTGGTGGCTGGGCTGGCACTTCCTGGCCCGGTGAGCCGGCGTTCCGGCTGTCCGAATGGCGGGAAGCACCGCGAACCATGTGGACCTGAACGATAGCTTGGGAACTGGCCGGCGCCTCTGACGGCGCCCGGTCACGGGCGGTGGGGCCGCACCCGGCGTCGCCTCCCTCCAGGGTCGGACCGACCCCGGCTAGCGCCGCCCATCGGCCGCTCCGGTGATCCCGGACCGCTGCGGGCGCACAGCAGCAGGACGACTCCGTGCGTGTCGCCGTCGGGTGACCCACGCCCTGGAAGGGACCACCACCATGCCGAGCAAGCCCAAGCCCGAGACCACCGACGAGGCCCGTGAGCAGATGCGCCGCGCGCTGCAGACCTCGATGGACACCCGTCAGTGACCATGACGTCGATCGGTTGACGCCCGGCCGGACGGCTCGCACGCCGTCGGAGCCGGGCGTCGACCATGTTCGGCGATCCCCACCGGGAAACACGCCCCGGTAAGCACTGCGGCTTGTTGCGTCCCTTACTCGGCGCGTGCCAGGATCGGCGGCGATGAGTCAGCCCGCCGTCACCGCCACCCCACCCGCGTCGCCGCGGCGGATCGCCGCGCTCGCCCTGCCGGCCCTCGTGGTGCTGGCCGCCGAGCCGCTCTACGTCCTGGTCGACACGGCCGTCGTCGGCCACCTCGGTCAGGTTCCCCTCGCCGCGCTCGCCGTCGGCGGCACGGTGCTGACCCTCGTCGCGTGGCTCGGTGCCATCGTCGCGTACGGCACCACGGGGCGGTCGGCCCGCCGCTTCGGTGCCGGTGACCGGGCCTCCGCGGTGGCCGAGGGCGTCCAGGCGTCCTGGCTTGCCCTGGGCATCGGGGTGCTGGTTGCGGTCGGGATGCAGGTCGGCGGCGGCACGCTGGCGCGTACCCTCGCCGGCGAGGACGGCGCGGTGGCCGACGCCGCCGCGCAGTGGCTGCGCGTCGCGGCGCTGGGCGCCCCCGGGCTGCTGCTCGCCGCCGCCGGCAACGGGTGGCTGCGCGGCGTCCAGGACACGCGGCGCCCCCTGTGGTTCGTCCTCGGGCCCAACCTGCTCTCCGCGCTGCTCTGCCCGCTGCTGGTCTACCCGGCCGGGCTCGGCCTGGTCGGCTCGGCGGTGGCCAACGTGACCGCCCAGACGCTCTCCGGCGTGCTCTTCGTCAGCGCGCTGGCCGCCGAACGGGTCGCGCTGCGTCCCCGGCCGACGGTGATCGGGCAGCAACTCGTGCTCAGCCGCGACCTGCTGATCCGGGGCGTCGCGTTCCAGGCCAGCTTCCTCTCGGCCACCGCCGTCGCCGCGCGCTTCGGCGCCGCCGCGGTCGGCGCCCACCAGATCGCCGTGCAACTGTTCTTCTTCGCCGCCCTGGTGCTCGACGCCCTCGCCATCGCCGCCCAGGCGCTGGTCGGCGCCGCGCTGGGCGCCGGTGACGACGTCGGCGCGCGCGCCCTCGCCCGCCGGATCGGCCTGCTCGGTGCCGTCTGCGGCACCGCGTTCGCCCTCCTCGTCGCCGCGGGCGCCGGTGTCGTCCCCGGGTGGTTCAGCTCCGATCCCCAGGTACGCGAACAGGCCATGGTGGCGTGGCCGTGGTTCGTCGGGATGCTCCCGCTGGCCGGTGTGGTCTTCGCCCTCGACGGCGTGCTGATCGGTGCCGGTGACGTGCGCTACCTGCGCAACCTCACGATCGTCGCGGCCGTGGGCGGGTTCCTGCCGGCGATCTGGCTGACGTACCTGCTCGACCTCGGGCTCGGCGGCATCTGGGCCGGGCTCACCCTCTTCGTGGTGATCCGGCTGGTCGCCCTGCTGCTGCGGCTGCGCTCCGGCGGCTGGGCCGTGGTCGGCGCGGTCCGCGCCTGACCGGGGACCGCCCGCCGCCGGCCCCGGTCAGGCCATCTGGGAGAGCCCGTAGACGGCGAGCACGAGGAACAGCGCGATCGCCCAGCAGAGGAAGAAGGCGACGACCTTCACCGTGTTGGGGTAGCGCTGGTAGAGCTTCCGCCGCTGCTGCCAGGCCCACCAGCGCTCGCGCAGCCGCCGCGCGCCGGGCAGCGCCTCGACGGTCTCCGCGACCCGCACGCCGAGGGTGCGCCGTGGAGGCGGCGGGTCGAGCATCCAGCCGGGCAGGGCGGACGGCTGCTGCGGGGTCCGCTGCCAGCGTGGGCCGTCGCCGGTGTGGCTGCCGCGTGTGCGTCGCATCGATGTCCTCCCGTGGTCCGGACGCCCGGCGTACCGACGGACGTCGTTACGGACATCGTCGCAGCGCCTCGCCAGATGCGTCGCCCCGCTTCTGCGGCGTACCGGGGCGGGTCGGCGTGCGGCGGTCTGGCAGGCTTGGCGGTCGTGAGCACTGACGGTCTGATCGTGGTGGACAAGCCGGGCGGCATGACGTCGCACGACGTGGTGGCGCGGATCCGCCGGCTGGCGCGTACCCGCCGGGTGGGCCACGGCGGCACGCTCGACCCGATGGCCACCGGAGTGCTGGTGATCGGCGTCGGTCGGGCCACCCGCCTGCTGACGTACGTGATCGGGGCCGGCAAGAGCTACGCCGCCACCGTCCGCCTGGGACAGGCCACGGTCACCGACGACGCCGAGGGTGACGTCATCGCCACCACGCCCGCCGGCACGGTGACCGACGAGGCGGTCCACGCCGCGTTCGCCGCCCTCACCGGCGAGATCGACCAGGTGCCCAGCGCGGTCAGCGCGATCAAGATCGACGGCCAGCGGGCGTACAAGCGGGTCCGCGAGGGGGAGAGCGTCGAGCTGCCCGCCCGCCGGGTCACCGTCTCCCGGCTGGACGTGCTGGCGATCCGCCGGGACCAGCCCGACGTGGTCGACGTGGACGTCGACGTGACCTGCTCGTCCGGCACGTACATCCGGGCCCTGGCCCGGGACGCCGGCCTGGCGCTCGGCGTCGGGGGCCACCTGACCGCGCTGCGGCGTACCGCGGTCGGGGGCTTCACCCTCGCGGAGGCCGCCACCCTCGACGACCTGGAGTCCCGCGCGCCGGAGGTGGTCAACCTGCCGCTCGCCGCGGCGGCCGGGCGGTTCTTCCCGCGTCGCGACGCCGACGCCGCCGAGGCCGCGACGCTCTCCCACGGCGGGCCGCTCGACCCGGTCGGGATCGCCGGTCCCTACGCGGTGTTCGACCCGGCCGGTGGGCTGCTCGCTATCGTCAGCGAGCGGGGCGGTCGGGCCCGCGCGGAGATCGTGCTCGCTCCGGCCTGACGGCCGGGCTCGGGTGTCGTCACCGCCGGCGGGTCACGGCCGGCGGGGAGCAGGGGAGGAGAGCAATGCAGCGGTGGCGGGGGTACGACGCGGCGCCCGGTGGCTGGGGGCGGTCCGTCGTCACCATCGGCGTCTTCGACGGCGTGCACAAGGGGCACCAGGCGACCATCGGGCACACCGTCGCGCGGGCCCGCGAGCTGGGCGTCCAGTCCGTGGTGGTGACCTTCGACCCGCACCCGGCCGAGGTGGTCCGCCCCGGCTCGCACCCGGCCGTGCTCACCGAGCCGGCCCGCAAGGCGGAGCTGATCGAGGCGCTCGGCGCCGACGTGCTCTGCGTGGTGCCGTTCACTCCTGAGTTCTCCCGGCTGCCCGCGGAGGCGTTCGTGCACGACATCCTCGTCGAGCACCTGCACGCCGCCGGGGTCGTGGTCGGCGGCAACTTCCGCTTCGGGCACCGGGCGGCCGGCGACGTGGCGCTGCTGGAACGGCTCGGCCGCACGTTCGGCTTCGGCGTCGAGGGCGCGCCCCTGGTCGCCGAGTCGGGCACCGTCTTCTCCTCCACCTACATCCGCTCCTGCGTGGACGCGGGCGACGTGGGGGCGGCGGCCGCCGCGCTGGGCCGGCCACACCGCCTGGAGGGGGTCGTGGTCCGGGGCGACCAGCGCGGGCGGGAGCTGGGCTTCCCCACCGCCAACCTGCTCTGCCACCGGTACGCGGCGGTGCCCGCCGACGGCATCTACGCGGCCCGCCTGGTGCGTCGGGGTCGGCCCGAGCCGCTGATGGCGGCCGTGTCGATCGGCACCAACCCCACCTTCTCCGGGCGGGAGCGGCGGGTCGAGGCGTACGTGCTGGACTTCGACGGCGACCTCTACGGCGAGCGGCTGGCCCTGGACTTCGTGGCGCACCTGCGCGGACAGGTCCGCTACGAGGGGGTCGAGCCGCTGATCGCCCAGATCCGCCAGGACGTCGAGCGGACCCGGCGGGCGCTGGCCTGAGCGGTCCCGACTGCCGTCTGCGCCGGCCTGGTACGGACGATCCGGACGTGCTGGTAGTGTGGTGGAGACGTCGGCTGACCGACGTGGTGCCTCGCGTGCCTGCACGACGCCGCGGGTGCGAGGAACCAGTCCGTTTCTCCGGTGCGAAAGCCCGACACGACGGACACCAATGGACAACCCACTGAAACAGGGAGAACATGGCGCTCGACCAGGAAGCCAAGGCCACGATCCGCGCGGAGTACGCGACCGCCGAGGGCGACACCGGTTCGCCGGAGGTGCAGGTCGCGGTCCTCACCAAGCGGATCGCCGAGCTCACCGAGCACCTGAAGGTGCACAAGCACGACCACCACAGCCGTCGTGGGCTGCTGCTGCTGGTCGGCCGTCGCCGTCGGCTGCTCAACTACGTCCAGAAGAAGGACATCAACCGCTACCGGTCGCTCATCGAGCGGCTCGGCCTGCGCCGATGACGTGACGGGGGAGTGGCCACCGGGCCGCTCCCCCGTTCCAGTGCTACACAGGTAACAACCACGGGCCGCGCGACCAACCCGAAACGGGAGCCGGTCAGCGTACCGGTCTCCGGTAGTGGCCCCCGGGCACCCCGGCACCTCGCCGGCCACCCGGGCGCTTCGATCGAAGACCGGCCGTCTGAGCAGTTCCCCCGTCGTGGGCCCACGACGCGAAGGAGCACTACCGCAGATGACCGAGAGCAACCTCGGCACCGAATCCCGCACCGCCGTGATCGACAACGGGTCCTTCGGCACCCGTGAGGTCACCTTCTCCACCGGCCGGCTGGCCCGTCAGGCCGCCGGCTCCGTCGTCGCCCAGCTCGGCGAGACGGTCGTCCTCTCCGCCACCACCGCCGGCAAGCAGCCGAAGGAGCAGTTCGACTTCTTCCCGCTGACCGTCGACGTCGAGGAGCGGATGTACGCCGCGGGCCGGATCCCCGGCTCGTTCTTCCGCCGTGAGGGCCGGCCCAGCGAGGACGCGATCCTCACCTGCCGCCTGATCGACCGGCCGCTGCGCCCGTCGTTCGTCAAGGGCCTGCGCAACGAGGTCCAGGTCGTCGAGACCATCCTCGCGCTCGACCCGCAGCACCCGTACGACGTGGTGGCCATCAACGCCGCCTCCATGTCGACCAAGCTGTCCGGCCTGCCGTTCTCCGGCCCGATCGGCGCGACCCGGGTCGCGCACGTCGACGGCCAGTGGGTGGCCTTCCCGACCCTGGAGGAGCTGGCCCGCGCCACCTTCGACATGGTCGTCGCCGGCCGCGCCCTCGCCGACGGCGACGTCGCGATCATGATGGTCGAGGCCGAGGCGACGCCGAACGCCGTGACCCTGATCGCGGGTGGCGCCACCGCGCCGACCGAGGAGATCGTCGCCAGCGGCCTGGAGGCCGCCAAGCCGGCGATCCGCGAGCTGTGCCGTGCGCAGAGCGAGCTGGCCGAGGTGGCCGCCAAGCCGGTCGCCGAGTTCCCGGTCTTCCTGGACTACCAGGACGACGTGTACGACGCGGTCGCCGAGCTGGTCCGCAGCGAGGTGGCCGAGGCGATCACCATCGCCGGCAAGGCCGACCGCGAGGAGGCCCTGGACCGGGTCAAGGCTCGTGTCGCCCAGGAGCTGACCGGTCGGTTCGAGGGCCGGGAGAAGGAGCTCAGCGCCGCCTTCCGGTCGCTGACCAAGTCGGAGGTGCGCAACCGCGTACTGCGCGAGCAGGTCCGCATGGACGGCCGCGGCCCGCGGGACATCCGCCCGCTGACCGCCGAGGTCGGCGTGCTGCCGCGGGTGCACGGCTCGGCGCTGTTCGAGCGGGGCGAGACCCAGATCCTGGGCGTCACCACGCTCAACATGCTGCGCATGGAGCAGATGGTCGACACCCTCTCTCCGGAGAACCGCAAGCGCTACATGCACAACTACAACTTCCCGCCTTACTCCACCGGTGAGACCGGTCGGGTGGGTTCGCCGAAGCGGCGCGAGATCGGCCACGGTGCCCTCGCCGAGCGGGCGCTGATCCCGGTGCTGCCGTCGCGCGAGGAGTTCCCGTACGCCATCCGGCAGGTCTCCGAGGCGCTCGGCTCCAACGGCTCCACCTCGATGGGTTCGGTCTGCGCCTCGACGCTGGGCCTGCTCAGCGCCGGTGTGCCGCTGAAGGCGTCGGTCGCCGGCATCGCCATGGGCCTCATCTCCGACGAGGTGGACGGCAAGACCCAGTACGTGACGCTGACCGACATCCTCGGTGCCGAGGACGCGTTCGGTGACATGGACTTCAAGGTCGCCGGCACGCGGGACTTCGTGACCGCGCTCCAGCTCGACACCAAGCTCGACGGCATCCCGTCGGACGTGCTGGCCGCCGCGCTGCAGCAGGCCAACGAGGCCCGGCAGACGATCCTCGACGTGATGCAGGCGGCGATCGAGTCCCCGGCCGAGATGTCGGAGTACGCGCCGCGGGTCACCACCGTCAAGATCCCGGTGGACAAGATCGGCATGGTGATCGGCCCGAAGGGTCAGACCATCAACGCCATCCAGGACGAGACCGGCGCCGAGATCTCCATCGAGGACGACGGCACGATCTACGTCGGCGCCACCAACGGGCCGTCCGCCCAGGCGGCGGTCGACCGGATCAACGGCATCGCCAACCCGACCCTGCCGAAGACCGGGGAGCGGTTCCTCGGCACGGTGGTCAAGACCGCCGCGTTCGGCGCGTTCATCTCGCTGCTGCCGGGCCGCGACGGCCTGCTGCACATCTCCAAGGTGGGCGACGGCAAGCGGGTCGAGAAGGTCGAGGACTTCCTCAACGTCGGCGACAAGGTCGAGGTCGAGATCGCGGACATCGACGCCCGCGGCAAGATCTACCTGGACAAGGTCCGCCCGGAGGGCGCCGAGGCGCCGGCCGCCGGCGAGGCCGAGACCGAGGGTGGCGAGCGTCCGCCCGCGCGTGACCGTGGTGACCGGGGCCCGCGTGACCGCGGTGACCGGGAGCGCGGCGGCGACCGGGGCGGTCGTGCCCCGGGCGGCGGCGAGCGCGGTCCCGGCGGCGGCGAGCGCGGTCCGGGTGGCGGCGAGGGTGGCGAGGGCGGCGAGCGTCCGCGTCGCCGCACCCGGCACAGCTGACCCGTAGCACCAGCACCACCCACCCCTCGTCGATCTGGGAGCAACACGTGAGTCGGGCCAGTCGTGCGCCGTTTCCGCCGGATCGACGGGGGGTGGCGTCGTTCCCGGGTACGGGCGCGGCGTACCGCGGCACCGGGGCGGCCCGCCCCGGCGCCACCGGCCGGGCGGTGACCCGGACGCTGAGTGACGACCCGCTGGGTGGCACGGTCCGCCGGACCGTGCTGCCCAGCGGGCTCCGCGTGCTCACCGAGGCCATCCCGACGATGCGCAGCGTCTCGTTCGGCATCTGGGTGGCGGTCGGCTCCCGCGACGAGACCGGTCCGCAGGCCGGCGCGGCGCACTTCCTGGAACACCTGCTCTTCAAGGGCACCAACAAGCGCGGCGCGCTGGAGATCTCCTCCTCGATCGAGGCGGTGGGCGGTGAGACGAACGCCTTCACCACCAAGGAGTACACCTGCTACTACGCGCGGGTGCTCGACGAGGACCTGCCGCTGGCCATCGACGTCATGTGCGACCTGGTGGCCGACTCGGTGCTGGCCCCGGCCGACGTGGAGACCGAGCGGGGCGTGATCCTCGAGGAGATCGCCATGCACGACGACGAGCCCGGCGACGAGGTGCACGACCTCTTCGCCCGGGCCGTCTACGGCGACCATCCGCTGGGCCGGCTGATCTCCGGCACCGAGGAGACGGTCACCCCGATGAGCCGCCGGTTGATCCAGAGCTTCTACCGGCGTCGCTACGTGGCGCCGCAGATCGTCATCGCCGCCGCCGGCAACCTGGACCACGCCGCCGTGATCCGGCTGGTCCGCCAGGCGCTGCGCGGCACGCCCCTGGACAGCGACCCGGCCGCGCCGGCGCCGCACCGGTCCAGCGCCTCGACGGTACGGACGAAGCCGGCGACCACCGTGGTCGAGGCGAAGGAGACCGAGCAGGCGCACGTGATCCTCGGTTGCCCCGGCATCGACCGGCTCGACGAGCGGCGCTTCGCCCTCGGGGTGCTCAACAACGTCCTCGGCGGCGGCATGTCCAGCCGCCTGTTCCAGGAGATCCGCGAGCAGCGCGGCCTGGCCTACTCCGTCTACTCCTACGCCAGCCAGTACGCCGACAGCGGCCTCTTCGCCGTCTACGCCGGCTGCGCCCCGGGCAAGGTCGACGAGGTGCTGGACCTGACCCGGGCGGAGCTGTCCCGGGTGGCCGCCGAGGGGATCACCGAGAACGAGCTGGCCCGCGGCAAGGGCATGAGTAAGGGATCGTTCGTGCTGGGCCTGGAGGACACCGGCTCCCGGATGAGCCGGCTCGCCAAGGGTGAGCTGCTCTACGGCGACCTGATGCCGGTCGACGAGCTGCTGGCCCGGGTCGACGCGGTCACCCTGGACGATGTGAACTCGCTCGCCGCCGAGCTGCTGAGCCGGCCGATGTCCCTTGCCGTGGTCGGGCCGTTCGGCGCGGGCGACTTCGTCGCTTCCTGACTTGTGGTCCTCCCCGGCCGGCGCGCTGGCCGAGCGGGTAGGTTGTGCCGGTGACTGACGAGCAGGACAAGAACGCGGACGAGCCGATCCGCGTCGGCGTGCTGGGAGCGCGCGGCCGGATGGGCGTCGAGGTGTGCAGGGCGGTCGACGCGGCAGCCGACATGGACCTGGTGGCCATGATCGACCAGGGGGACTGGCTGTTCAACGCCTCCGACGCCGGCGCCGAGGTGGTTGTCGACTTCACCACCCCGGACGTCGTCATGGACAACCTGCACTGGTGCATCGACCAGGGCATCAGCGCGGTGGTCGGCACCACCGGCTTCACCGAGCAGCGCCTGGACCGGGTGCGGGGTTGGCTGGAGCGCAAGCCCGGCGTCGGTGTGGTGATCGCCCCCAACTTCGGCATCGGGGCCGTGCTGATGATGCAGTTCGCCGCCCGCGCCGCCCGGCACTTCGAGTCGGTCGAGATCATCGAGCAGCACCACCCGCGCAAGCTGGACGCGCCCAGTGGCACCGCCACGCACACCGCGCGGCTGATCGCCGCCGCCCGTGCCGACGCCGGCCTGGGCTCCACGCCGGACGCCACCAAGGACGAGGTGGCCGGTGCCCGCGGCGCCGACATCGAGGGCGTACGCGTGCACGCCGTCCGGGCGACCGGCCTCGTCGCGCACCAGGAGGTGCTGTTCGGCACCACCGGTGAGACGCTCACCATCCGGCACGACTCGTACGACCGGGCGTCCTTCATGCCCGGCGTGCTGCTGGCGGTCCGCGCGGTGCGCAACCGCCCCGGCCTCACCATCGGCCTGGACGCCCTGCTCGACTGAAACCGGTTCGTCGGATCGTTCCCGGCGGCCCAGCTGCCGGGGATGATCGACTCCGGACTGCGCGACCGGGCCGGGCGGCGGGTCACCCTGCGCCCGGTCGACGACAACTGGCGGGCGGTGGCGGACGTCGCCCCCGCGACGACCAGCGGGCCTGGGTCGCCGCGCTGGCCGCCCGCTACCTGCTGCTGAGCACGCGCTCGGAGGTCTGGACGTCCCTGGCCGTGTACGCCGACGAGACCGTCGTCGGGCACGTGATGTGGGGTGTCGACGACGATGGGTCGCGGTGGATCGGCGGCATGGTGATCGACGCCACCGAACAGGGCGGCGGCGTCGGCCGTGCCACGGTCCTCACGCTCGCCGACTGGCTGGCGGGGCAGGACGGCGGCCCCCACCCGGTGCGGCTGTCGTACCACCCGGGCAACGGCGCGGCGGCCCGCCTCTACACCGGGCTGGGCTTCCTCCCCACCGGGGCGACGGAGGACGACGAGATCGTCGTCGAACTCGTCGCCCGGACCGGTGACGCCTGAGCCGTGCGGCACGCCGGTCACCGCACCGCTGAGCCGTCACCGACCCTCGGCCGTCCTCACGGGACCCGGTGGGGCGGGGCGCGGGGTGGGGACGGAGGCTCCGGTGAGCCGGAGCCCCGCCGGCAGGCCGGCCACCGAGGCGGTGCCGTCCCGGTCGACCGCGACATCCGCCGACGAGCCCGCGACGCGCAGGCCGGAGACCGAGACCGCGCCCAACTCCGGTCCGGCCAGCGGGGCCAGGCGTACCGCACCGGCCGGGACGTCCGGGTAGAGACCGGTCGCCGCCTGGAGCAGGAGCACCGCGCTCGCCGCCGACCAGGCCTGCGGCCGGCACGCGGCCGGGTACGGCACCGGTCGGCCGAGCAGGTCACGGTCGTCGCCGCCGTACAGCTCGGGCAGGCGGTAGTCGAACGCCTCCGCCGCCGCGAGCAGGCGGTCGGCGAAGCCGAGCGCGGCGTGCCGGAAGCCCGCCCTGGCCAGGCCCGCGAGCACGATCGCGGTGTCGTGGGTCCAGATCGACCCGCAGTGGTACGACAGCGGACCGAACGCGGCGTCGTCGGTGGACATGGTCCGCAGGCCGAACCCGCCGGCCAGGGCGTCGGTGGTGAGCAGCCGGGCGACCCGCGCCTCCTCGTCGGCGTCCAGCAGGCCGGTGCCGAGCAGGTGGCCGATGTTGCTGGTCAGCGAGTCGACGGGGCGCTTGTCCCGGTCGAGGGCGAGGGCGGGCTGCGGGCCGTGCGGGCCGTCGACCCAGAAGGAGGCGCGGAACCGGGCCGCGAGGCGTTCGCGGTAGGAGTGCCAACGGTCGGCGCCCGGCCGGCCGAAGGCGTCGAGCAGGGCGCCCCCGCTGCGGGCGGCCTCGTACGCGTACCCCTGCACCTCGGCCAGCACGATCGGTGCCTCGGCCCGTCGGCCGTCGCGGAACCGGACCGCGTCGCCGGAGTCCTTCCAGCCCTGGTTGGACAGCCCGTGCCCGGTGCTGTCGACGTACTCGACCAGGCCGTCGCCGTCGGCGTCGGCGTGCTCCGCGAGCCAGCCCAGCGCCGCCTCCAGGTGCGGCAGGAGCGGCTCGACCTGGTCGTCGGGCAGTCCCCAGCGCCACGCGTCGTGCAGCAGGTTGACCCACAGCATGGTGGCGTCGACCGTGCCGTAGTAGGCCGGGGGCAGGCGCAGTGTGTCGCCGAGCAGCGCGAACTCGTGCCGCCGCAGCTCGTGCAGGATCTTGCCCGGTGCCTCCCCGGTGGCCGGGTCGACGTGGGTGCCCTGCCGGCGGGCGAGCACCCGCAGCGTGCCGGCCGCCAGGTCGGTGCCGAGCGGCAGCATCATCCGGGCCGCCCAGAGGCTGTCGCGCCCGAACAGGGTGAGGAACCACGGCACCCCGGCGCCGAGGAAGACGTCGTGCGGGGCGTCGGGGTCGGCCAGCCGCAGTGCGCGCAGGTCGGCCAGGGACCGGTCGAGCAGACGGGTGAGGCGGTGGTCGTCGGCGCGTACCTCCGGACGGGCCCACGCCGGCTCGTCGGGCGGGCAGACCACGACGGCGTGCGGGTCCTCGACGGTCATCCGCCAGCGCAGGGCGACGGTCCCGCCCGGCCCCAGCGTGACCGGCCAGGCCAGCCGGGGCGCGATGGCCCGGCCGCCGGACGCGTCGACGTCCGCGCCCTCGGCGGTGACCGTGACGGTGGTGCCGTCGCCGGACCAGGACAGCTGGCCCGGCCCACCGGTCTTGGCCTCCAGCGCCGGTGTGGTGCCGCCGGACTTGACCACCTCGATCGGGGCCAGGTCGCAGCCGAGGTCGACGGTGACGGTGGTCCGGACCGCGACGGTGGCGGTGGAGACGATCCGTAGCTCCTCGGTCAGTCCCCGGGGGTCGAGCCGGCGGGTCCGGTCGACGCGCACGGTCGGGTCGGGCGTCGCGTCGCCGAGCCAGCGGACCAGGCCGACGAACCGGGCACCGTGCGGCCCGGCCGCGCCGCTGGCCACGCCCTCCGGCTCACGATCGTCGACCAGCAGCTCGGCGCGGGTGAGGACCCGGGTGTCGGCGTGGAAGACGCCCTGGACACCGACGGGGCGGATCTGCCCGGCCGCGTCCCCCAGCGCACTGGTGGGGGCGAGGACCACCCCCACCAGGTCGTGCAGGAGGGGTTGCAGGTGGCGCTCGGTCACGACGCGGCTCCAGATCCTTCTCGACGGGTACCGATCTCTTGACACACGGTCCCAGGCGGTGCAAAGTGCGAAACATTCCAGCAACTTGAACGATCCAATCCTGCCTCATCCGAATTGGATCGTTCAAGACCGCGAAAGGGATCACGTGGCCGAGAAGGTGACCATCGCGACGGTGGCCCGGCATGCCCGGGTCAGCCGGCAGACCGTCTCCAACGTGCTCAACGCGCCGCACATCGTGCGCGAGGAGACCCGGATGCGGGTGCAGGAGGCCATCAGCGCGCTCGGCTACCGGGCCAACCAGGCCGCCCGCCAGATGCGTACCGGCCGGTCGCGGCTCATCGCCGTACGCATCGAGCCGACCCGGGACGGCATCAACGGCTCGGTGCTGGACCGGTTCCTGCACGGGCTCACCGAGACCGCCGAGACCGCCGGCTACCGCACCATGCTCTACACCGCCACGGACGACCAGCGGGAGATCGCCACCTACGACGACCTGCTCAGCTCCTACGAGCTGGACGGGTTCGTGCTGACCGGCACCGATCACGGCGACCCGCGTACCGCCTGGTTGGCGGCCAACGGCGTGCCGTTCGTGACGTTCGGCCGGCCGTGGGACGACCCGGAGTCCCACCCCTGGGTCGACGTCGACGGCGCGGCCGGCACCGCCGCGGCCACCGCCCACCTGCTGGCCGCCGGCCACCGGCGCATCGGCTTCATCGGCTGGCCGGCCGGCTCCGGCGTGGGCGACGACCGGCGCGCGGGCTGGCGCCGGTCGCTGATCGCCGCCGGCGTCGACACCACCGGCCTGGCCTGGCAGACCGTCGACGGCATCGCCGAGGGGGAGCGGGCCGCCCGGGACCTCCTCGCCGGGGCGGCACCGACCGCCCTCGTCTGCGCCAGCGACTCCCTCGCCCTCGGCGCCCTCCAGTCCGTCCGGGCCCACGCGCCGGCTGTGCCGGTGATCGGCTTCGACGACACCCCGGTCGCGGCGGCGATCGGCCTGACCAGCGTCAGCCAGCCCCTCGGCGAGGCCGCCGCCCGCTGCGTCGACCTCCTCACCGCCGTCCTCGACGGCACCCGGCGCACCCCCGACCACGTCCTGCTCCAGCCCTCGCTGGTGCTTCGCCACACCGCCTGAATCCCGTCCCCCACCAGGAGAACCCGATGGCACCTCGATCCCTCACCCGAGCGGCCGTGGCCGGCCTCGCCACCGTCGCCCTGCTCGGAACCGCCGCCTGCGGCAGCGGCTTCGACGACTCCTCCGGCGACGCCGGCCAGTCCAGCGGGCCCGCCAACCTCCAGATCCTCATCGGCTCCTCGGGCGACGCCGAGACCAAGTCGGTGCAGGACGCCGCCGCCAAGTGGGCGTCGGCGTCGGGCAACCAGGCCACGGTCACCCCCGCCCAGGACCTCACCCAGCAGCTCGGCCAGGCCTTCGCCGGAGGCAACCCGCCGGACGTCTTCTACGTGCCGGCCGTCCGGTTCGCCGACTACGCGAGCGTCGGCGCGCTGGAGCCGTACGGAGACAGGATCAGCAACCCGGACGACTTCTACCAGGGCCTGCGGGAGACGTTCACCTACGACGGCAAGTACTACTGCGCACCCAAGGACTTCTCCACCCTCGCCCTGCAGATCAACACCGACCTGTGGGCCAAGGCCGGTCTGACCGACGCCGACGTGCCGACCACCTGGGACCAGCTCACCGCGACCGCCCAGAAGATCAAGGCGAAGGGTCAGGTGCCGCTGGTCATCGGCGACACCCGCGACCGGGTCGGCGCCTTCATGGTGCAGGCCGGTGGCTGGATCACCAGCCCGGACGGCAAGCAGGCCACCGCGGACAGCCCGGAGAACCTCCAGGCCCTCCAGTACGTCAAGGGCCTGCTCACCGACGGCCTCGCGCGGTTCCCGAAGGAGCTGGACTCCGGCTGGGCGGGTGAGGCGTTCGGCAAGGGCCGGGCCGTCATGACGATCGAGGGCAACTGGATCACCGGCGCGCTGAAGAACGACTTCCCGAACGTCAAGTACACCGTCGCGCCGCTGCCGGCCGGCCCGAAGGGTCCCGGCACGCTCTCCTTCACCAACTGCTGGGGCATCGCGGCCAAGAGCAGCCAGAAGGACGCGGCGGTGAAGTTCGTCGAGGCGATGACCGCCGTCGACCAGCAGATGGCCTTCGCCACCGCGTTCGGCGTCATGCCGTCGCGCCAGTCCGCCAAGGACGCGTACGTGCAGGCGTTCCCGGCCGACAAGTCTTTCATCGAGGCCGTCGAGACGGCTCAGGGCCCGGTCAACGCACCCAAGATGGACTCCGTCCTGGCCGACTTCGACACCGGTATCCAGGGCCTGCGCACCGGGGACCCGAAGGCGCTGCTCGCCCGCGTGCAGAAGAACACCGCCGCCGCGCTGGGCGGTAGCTGACCTGTTAACGGGGGCCCCTTCCTCTACGCGAGGCGTTAAGAAGGGGCCCTTCCTTTCAGGAGGGAGGGGAGATGGCGATCGATGCGATCGCGGCGCCGGCCACCTCGCCGGGCAGCGTGCCCCGGCGGCGTCGTGGCGGCGTACGCGGACGGGAGAATCTGGCCGGCTGGATCTTCGTGGCCCCGGTGGTGGTGATCCTCGGGCTGTTCCTGCTGCTGCCGATCCTGATGGCGTTCTGGGTGAGCCTCACCGGTTGGAACGGCCAGGGCAGCCCGTTCCGGTCCGGCGTGCCGTTCGTGGGCGCGGACAACTACACGCGGATGTTCACCGTCGACGGGCTGGCCCGCCAGGACTTCATGACCAGCCTTCGGAACAACTTCTACTACGTGCTGCTCGTGGTGCCGGCGCAGACCGTCCTGGCGCTGTCGCTCGCGCTGGTCGTCAACAACCGGATGCTGCGCGGCAAGTCGTTCTTCCGCACCGCGTTCTACTTCCCGTCGGTCACCAGTTCGGTGGCGATCAGCATCGTCTTCCTCTTCATGTTCTCCAGCTCCGGTGCGGTCAACAGCCTGCTCGCCATGCTGGGCCTCGACGGTCCGCAGTGGTTCGCCGACTCCCGGGGCGTGCTGCACCTGCTGCTCGGCGCGGTCGGCCTGGACTCGCCACCCGCCGCCCTCTCCGGCGGGGGACCGGGCGGACTGACCTGGTGGGACTGGCTCGCCGGGCCGAGCGTCGCGATGATCTCGATCATCTCGCTGGTGGTGTGGACCACCTCCGGCACCTTCATGCTGATGTTCCTCGCCGCTCTCCAGGGCGTCCCGGTCGCCCTCGACGAGGCCAGCACCCTCGACGGGGCGAGCCGCTGGCAGCGGTTCCGCCACGTCACCCTGCCGATGATCAGGCCGACCATGTTCCTGGTGCTCACCCTCGGCCTGATCGGCTCCTGGCAGGTCTTCGACCAGGTGTACGTCATGAGCCAGGGCAACCCGGCGAAGACCACCCTGACCCCGGCGTACCTGTCGTACCGCACCGCGTTCCAGGACTTCGACTACGGCCGGGGCGCGGCGATCTCCTTCGTGCTGTTCCTGATCATCATCGTGCTGACGCTCGCCCAGCGCACTCTGCTGCGGGAGCGCGAGGCGCCTCGGCGCGGCTGGCTGCGGCGACGCGTACCGGGGAGGTCCTGACATGGCCGTGGTGACCGAACCGCCGCGGGTCCCGACCCGGCCGACCCCCGCGGGCCCGGGCCGCCGCCGTGAGCCGCGCGGCCTGGTGACGACCTTCGTCGGGTACGCCATCCTGGTCTTCTTCGCGCTGGTCTTCCTGTACCCGTTCGTGATCCAGATCGGCAACGCGTTCAAGACCGAGCCGGACGCGGCGGCGAACCCGCTGTCCCCGGTGCCCTCCCCGCTGGACCTGACCAGCTTCGAGCGCATCTTCGACGGCACGTCGTTTCCGCTCTGGATGGGCAACTCGCTGCTGGTGACCGTCCTGGTCACGGTCGGACGGGTGTTCTTCGACTCGCTCGCCGGGTACGCGCTGGCCCGGCTGCGGTTCCGGGGCCGCTCCGGGCTGTTCGTGGCGGTCATCGCGGTGATGGCGGTCCCCGGCGTGGTGCTCCTGATCCCGAAGTTCCTGGTCCTCAACCAGATCGGCATCTACGACAGCTACGCGGCCCTGGTCGTGCCGCTGCTGGCCGACGCGGCCGGCGTGTTCATCATGAAGCAGTTCTTCGAGTCGATCCCGGTCAGCATGGAGGAGGCGGCGCGGATCGACGGAGCCGGTGTCTTCCGCACCTTCTGGTCGGTGGTGCTCCCGATGGCGAAGCCGGCGCTGATCACCCTCACCATCCTGTCGTTCCAGGGGTCGTGGAACGAGTTCCCGCACACCCTCGTCGCGGTGCAGGACCCCAGCCTGTTCACCCTGCCCCGGGGCCTGGCCGACCTGGTCACCGGCTCGCTGGGTTCGGGTACCCAGTACCCCCTCAAGCTCGGCGCGGCGCTGCTCGCCACCATCCCGGTGGCGATCATCTTCGTGATCTTCCAGCGGTACTTCGTCCGCGACTCCTCGGAGGGCGCGGAGAAGGGCTGACGGGTGGCGGTTCCCGGAACGCCCGGGAACCGCCCCTGCAGGTCACTGCTGTTCGAGTACCGACAGGACGTTCCCGGCCGGGTCGGTGAACCAGGCGATCGACGGACCGTTGCCGCGCATGACGCCCTTGTCGTCCTGCGGCATCCCGTCGTACCGGGCGAAGCGCACGCCCCGCGCGGTCAACTCGTCCACGGCGCGGTCGATGTCGTCAACCGGGAAGTTCAACACCGTGTACGACGCGGGCACGTGGTCCGCCTTCGGGTAGACCAGGATGTCCCGGTCCCCGGCGAGGTGCAACGTCAGCATGCCGCCCATCGCGTCGTCCTTCGACACGCGCAGACCGAGTGTGTCGGCGTAGAAGCGCATGGCGCGGTCGGTGTCGTCCACCGAGAAGCCACTGAACGCCCTGGTGTCCCTGAACATCGTCGTCTCCTCGTCGTCGTCTCCGTCACGTCTTCCCTCTCGTGGCGTGTCGAGGGGTGGACGACGCCGGGGTGCGGAACTCATCGGCAGGGTCAGGGCAACCGGTCGGGCAGCCCGAAGCGGGGGAAGAGCCCGGTGTCCAGGAAGGTGGTCAGGCGGGTGATCCGCCCGGCGGCGGTCTCGACGAGCTGGATCGAGAACGGGCGGTGCCCGCCGGCCGGGTCGATCCGGTAGTGACCGAAGGCGGTGTCGCCGTTGGCCGCGACCGGCACCAGGCGCGACCCTCGGCACTCCGCGCCCGGACCACGCATCCAGGCGGCGATGTCCGCCGGCCCGCGCAGCCAGAGCCGAAAGGGTGGCATGCTCTGCACGGCGTCCTCCCGCAGGAGGGCGACCAGGGCGTCGACGTCGTAGCGCTGGAAGACCTCGACGTACCGGTCGAGCAGCGCACGGTGCTCGGCATCGAGCGCGGGTGCGGCCGGACCGTCGTCGCTGCCGGCCATCGTCGCGCGGGCGCGTTGCAGGGCGCTGTTGACCGCCGCGACCGATCCGTCGAGCAGCTCCGCCACCTCGTCGGCCCGCCACCGCAGGACGTCGCGCAGGATCAGCACGGCACGCTGCCGGGGCGGGAGGCGCTGGAGCGCGGCGACGAACGCCAGCCGTACCGACTCCCGGGCCACCGCGACCTCCGCCGGGTCGTCCCGGCCGGGCAGCACCGCCGCGTCCGGTGCGGGCTCCAGCCATCCCGGCTCGGGCGAGCCCAGCGACGACGCGACGGGTGGGGACGCCGGACCGAGGTCCATCGGCAGAGCGCGCCGCCCGCGCCCGCGCAGCAGGTCCAGACAGACGTTGGTGGCGATGCGGTAGAGCCAGGTGCGCACGCTCGACCGGCCGGTGAAGCCGTCCCACCCGCGCCAGGCGCGCAGCAGGGTCTCCTGCACCGCGTCCTCGGCGTCGAAGATCGAACCCAGCATGCGGTAGCAGTAGCCGGTGAGCTCGACGCGGTGCTCCTCCAGCCCGGTGGGAGCCGCCGTGCCGGTTGCCGTCGTCACGGTCATGGACCCACCGTAGGCGAGTCCCCCGACACTTCCCGGGGATCCGGGTCAGGCCGGCTCGGCGGGTGCGACGGGTTCGGCCGGGACGGTGGAGTCCGGCGGGGCGACGGGCTCGGTGGGAACGGCGACGTGCAGCCGCACCTGGGGGACCAGCATGTCGTCCACGTCCAGCGCGCGGCCGGCGCCGTCCAGCTCCCAGCCGGTGCTGGTGAGGAACGTCCGGGTCGCCGCGTCGGCGTCGAAGGCCCAGGCCACCGCACGCGCGAAGCCGTCGGACCGCCACAGGTCGACGCAGGCGGCGAGGAGCCGGCTGCCGTGGCCGCGCCGGCCCCAGCGCGGCTCGACCAGCAGGTCGGTCACCGCCACCACGTCCGATCCCAGCGTCTCGGCCGGCTCACCGGGAGCGAGCGCCTCCGCGTCGGCCGGACCGGAGGCCGCGAACCCCACCAGATAGGATTGCTCGGCCTGTTCGACGGCGACCAGCACCCGGTGGGTGCCGGAGGGCGGCTCCTGCACCGCGGCACTCCACCGCCGGGCGAGCCACGCCTCGTCCAGGTTGTCGAGCACGTGCCGGGGCAGGATCCGGCGGTACGCGACCCGCCAGGTCGCGAGCTGGATGCGTGCGATCTCGCCGGCGTCTTCCGGACGCGCCGGGCGGACGTACCCGAGAGCCATGGCACGGAAGCCTACGCAGGGCGAGGGAGGCGACGGTGACGCAGGGTGCCGCACGCACGGCCGGGCAGGTCGTGAGCGTGGTGGGTCTCGCCCTCGCGGTGGCCCTCTTCCTGTCGGTGGCGGCGGTGCGGCACGGCTTCTTCGACCTCCAGGTCTACTACGGCGCGCTGACCTGGTGGGTGCACGACGGCGGCGAGATCTACGACTACCTGCGCCCGTTCACCCAGTACGGCTTCACCTACCCGCCCTTCGCGGCCCTGGCCATGCTGCCGATGGCGTACCTGCCGTGGGCGGCGGCGATCGTGGTGAGCGTGACCGCCACCGTGGTGGTCACCGTCCTGGTGTTCCACTGGATGATCGACCCGATCTCGCGCCGGGCCGGCTGGACCCGCTGGTACGCCCTGGCGGTGGCGCTCTGCCTCGCTGCCGCGTACGAGCCGATGCGCGAGACGGTCAACTTCGGCCAGGTCAACATGCTGCTGCTCTTCCTGGTCGCGGTCGATTTGCTGCGGCTGCTCCCGCGCGGCAACCGCTGGGCCGGGGTGGGCATCGGCCTGGCCACCGCGATCAAGCTGACCCCCGGCATCTTCATCGTCTACCTGCTGGTCACCCGCCGGTGGCGGGCCGCGTTCACCGCGATGGGCGCCGCGACCGGTGCCACCCTGCTGGCCGGCGCCCTCTTCCCGGACGCCTCCCGCGAGTTCTGGACGGAGGCGCTGTGGAACACCAGCCGGGTGGGTGAGCTGGCCTTCGTCTCCAACCAGTCGCTGCAGGGGGTGGTGGCCCGGCTCGACCCCCAGGAGCCCAGCACGCTGGCCTGGCTGGTGCTGGTGGCGGCCACTCTCGCGGTGTGGGTGTGGCGGTCCCGGCGGGCCGCCGCGGCCGGCGACGAGGCGGCCGGGCTGGCGCTGACCGGTGCGGTGATGTGCCTGGTCAGTCCGGTGACCTGGGTGCACCACCTGGTGTGGCTGCTGCCGGCGCTGATCCTGCTGGTCGACAACGCGGTGGCGGCGTCCGCCGGCGGCCGCCGGCGACGGACTCTGCTGGCCGCCGCGGTCGTCGCGTACGCGCTCCTGATCAGTCGGATCGTGTGGGCCTGGGAGAAGGACTTCACCGGGTTGGACGGGTTCCTCGGCAGCAACACCTACGTGTGGATCAGCCTCGCGGTGCTGGCGTTCCTGCCGCTGCGCCACGGCTGGACGGCCGTGGGGTCAACGCTCGAGCCGCCCGGTGTACCGCAGCTCGGCGAGGCCGACCGGGGGACGCCCGCCGGAGAGCGGCACGGAGTAGGTCGACCGGACGCCGTCCGCTGACAGGCCGGCCCGCTCGTAGAAGCGGCGGGCCCGTCGGTTGTCCTCCAGGACCCACAGCCGGTACTCGTCCAGGCCCCGGGCGGCCAGCCCGTCCTGGGCGGCGGCGAGCAGGGCGCGCGCTGTGCCGTCGCCCCAGTGCGCCGGCTCGACGTACATCGCGACCACCTCGCCGTACGTCGGGTCGAGGTCGCTCCGGTCCTGGTCGTTGCGGTACGGCCCGAACGTCGTGAAGCCGACGACGGTGCCGTCGTGCTCGACGAGCAGCGTGGTGAACGGGTGTTCCGGGTCGGCGGTGCCGAGGTCGCGGCGGCGCTGCGCCCAGGCGACCACGTTGAGCCGACGCAGCACCTCGTCGGGGATGATCCCCGCGTATCCGGCCTGCCAGCCGTGGACGTGCACCCGCGCGACCGCCTCCGCGTCCTCGGGCTCTTCGCGGCGGATCGTGAGCATGTGTCTGTTCTATGCCCCGTCGGGGGATCGGTCCAGCTGCCGCTCCGATGTCGTACGCCTCAAATAGGGTGCCGGGCGATGGCCGCACCGGAATCGCTCTCGCTCGCCCAGGCCCGGCGGATCGCGCTGGCCGCCCAGGGCTTCACCGACCCGCCGCCCGCCGGCGTGCCCACCCGCCGGCACCTGCGCCGGGTGCTCGACCGGGTCGGGTTGATCCAGATGGACTCGGTCAACGTGCTGCAACGCGCGCACTACCTGCCGCTGTACAGCCGGCTGGGTCCGTACCCGACCGGCCTGCTGGACGCCGCCGCCTACCGGCGACCCCGCGACCTCTTCGAGTACTGGGGGCACGAGGCGTCGCTGGTGCCGGTCGACCTGCACGCGGCGCTGCGCTGGCGGATGGCCAAGGCCCACGCGGAGGCCTGGGGCAACATGCGGCGGATCGCCCAGGAGCAGCCCGGCCTGGTCGCCTGGGTCCGCGACGAGGTGGCCGCCCGGGGCCCGCTGACCGCCGCCGAGATCGAGCACGACGCCCCCCGGGAGACCGGCCACTGGGGCTGGAACTGGTCGACGGTCAAACAGGCCCTGGAGTTCCTGTTCTGGGCCGGCGAGGTGAGCGCCGCCGAGCGCACCACCTCCTTCGCCCGCCGCTACGACCTGCCCGAGCGGGTGCTGCCCGCCGCCGTGCTGGCCGCGCCGACGCCGAGCGACGCCGAGGCGTACCGCACGCTGGTCGCCGTGGCCGCCCGATCGCTCGGGGTGGCGGCGGAGCCCGAGCTGCGGGACTACTTCCGGTTGCCGGTGGCCGGGGCACGGGCGGCGATCGCCGAGCTGGCCGAGGCCGGCGAGCTGCTGCCGGTCACCGTGCAGGGCTGGCGGCAACCGGCCTGGCTGCACGCCGGGGCCCGGTTGCCCCGTTGGGTCCGGGCCAACACCCTGGTCAGCCCGTTCGACCCACTGGTCTGGGAACGGGCGCGCACCGAGCGGCTCTTCGGCTTCAGCTACCGGATCGAGATCTACGTGCCCGCGCCACAGCGCGTGTACGGCTACTACGTGCTGCCGTTCCTGCAGGGCGAGCGGTTCACCGCCCGGGTCGACCTCAAGGCCGACCGCCGGGCCGGCGTGCTGCTCGTGCCGGCGGCGTGGGTCGAGCCGGGCGTCGACCCGGGCGAGACCGCCGTGGCGCTCGCCGCCGAGCTGCACCGGCTCGCCGGCTGGCTCGGTCTGGACGCCGTGGCGCCGCCCGCGGCCGGCGATCTGGCCGCGCCGCTGGCCGCCGCCCTGGCTGGTGTCGCCGGTGTACGGTGAGCGGTGTGACGCGCGTTGACCGACCGGCCCTCCAGCCGCCTCCGTCCGCCGACGCCGCCGACGGGTCCGACCCCGGTACTCCGGCCGGCTGGCCGGCGGGCCCGGTGCCGACGGCCTACCCGTATCCCGCGCCCGAACAGGACCGGCTGACCCGCTTCGTGGTCCGGCTCTACGACCGGGCACCCCGCTGGGCGGTGCCCCTGGCCGCCGTCGGCTGCGTCGGTCTCGGCATCGCGTACACGCTGGTCAGCGATCCGACCCGGTCCGCGCCGGACGCCGCACCGACCTGTCTGCTCAAGCTGACCACCGGCCTGGACTGCCCGGGCTGTGGCGGCACCCGCGCGTTGTGGTACCTGCTGCACGCCGACCTGCCGGCGGCCGCGCGGCACCACTTCCTGTTCGTCTTCACCGTGCCGTTCCTGGCCTACCTCTTCGTGGCCTGGGCCGGGAAGCAGGCGTTCGGCTGGCGCCTGCCCGAGCTGCGGCTCAGCCCGAAGGTGCTCGGCGGTTTCCTGGCCGTGTGGTTCGCCTTCTCGGTGCTGCGCAACCTGCCGTGGGCCCCGTTCACCTCCCTCTACGTCTGACCCCTCGTCGCGCCGACGCGTGATCGACGTTGCAGCCGGCGAGCCTGGCTTGGGTCGGGCGGGGGCCCGCCACTACAGTCCGAGACATGCCGGACATGGTGCAGCCCCAGGTGAAGCTCGTCGCGTGGACCCAGTTCGAGGCGCCGGACGACGTGCCCTGGTCGACCGACGCCGAGGGTGGTCAGGCCCTCGCCGAGTTCGCCGGCCGGGCCTGCTACCAGAGCTGGAAGAAGCCCAACCCGGCCACCGCCACCAACGCCGGCTACCTCGCGCACATCCTGGAGGTCGGCCACCTCAGCGTGCTGGAGCACGGCTCGGTGAGCTTCTACTTCACCGGGGTGTCCCGGTCGTTCACGCACGAGCTGATCCGGCACCGGCACTTCTCGTACTCGCAGCTGTCGCAGCGGTACGTGCCCGAGCGGGACGCCGCCATGGTCGAGCCGACCGTGATCGCCGAGGACCCGGAGCTGCACAAGAAGTTCGTCGAGGCCGCCGAAGCCAGCGTGCGGGCGTACACCGAGCTGCTGGAGGGCCTGGAGCAGCGCTTCGCCGACGAGCCCAACCCGACGCTGCGCCGCAAGCAGGCCCGGCAGGCGGCGCGCGCCGTGCTGCCCAACGCCACCGAGACCCGGATCGTGGTCACCGGCAACTACCGCGCCTGGCGGCACTTCATCGCCATGCGCGCCACCGAGCACGCCGACGTGGAGATCCGCGAGCTGGCCGTGGAGTGCCTGCGCCAGCTCCAGCGGGTCGCGCCGAACGTCTTCGCCGACTTCGTCGTCTCGACCCTGCCCGACGGCACCGAGGTGGCGGCGAGCCCGCACGCCGAGCAGTCCTGAGCCCTTCCCCGCCAGGGGGTCGCTGGTCGTCCGCTAGGTTGGTGGCATGACGCACGACCACCCTGACACTCGCGCCCGGGCGGTGTCCCGCCCCTTCGGGCGGTTGCTGACGGCAATGGTGACCCCGTTCACCGCCGACGGCTCGCTCGACCTCGACGGCGCCGCGCAGCTGGCGGCCTACCTGGTCGACGAGCAGGGCAACGACGCGCTGGTGGTCAACGGCACCACCGGCGAGTCGCCGACCACCACCGACGCGGAGAAGGAGCGCCTGATCCGCGCCGTCGTGGAGGCCGTGGGCGACCGGGCGCAGGTGGTGGCCGGGGTGGGCACCAACGACACCCGGCACACCATCGAGCTGGCCGCCGGGGCGGAGAAGGCCGGCGCGCACGGGTTGCTCGTGGTGACGCCGTACTACAACAAGCCGCCGCAGAGCGGCCTGCTGCGTCACTTCACCGCCGTCGCCGACGCCAGCGGCCTGCCGATCATGCTCTACGACATCCCGCACCGCGCGGGTGTGGCGATCGACACGGAGACGCTGGTCCGCCTGGCCGCGCACGAGAGGATCGTGGCGGTGAAGGACGCCAAGGGCGACCTGACCGCCACCAGCTGGGTGACCAGTCGCACCGACCTCGCCTTCTACAGCGGCGAGGACTCGCTGACCCTGCCGGCGCTGGCCGTCGGCTCGGTGGGTGTGGTCGGCACGTCGACCCACTTCACCGGCGCGCTCACGAAGCGGATGATCGAGGCGTACGACGCGGGGGACACCGCGACCGCGCTCAGCCTGCACCGGCGGCTGCTGCCCCTGTACACCGGTATCTTCCGGACCCAGGGCGTGATCCTGGTGAAGGCGGGCCTGGCGGCCTCCGGGCTGCCGGCCGGCCCGGTCCGCCCGCCGCTGGTGGACGCGGGAGAAGACGAAATCGCCCAGCTCCGCGCCGACTGCGCGGCAGCGGGCCTGGAACTGCCCCAATGATCGAACGACACGACGGACGCCGGGTAACGGCGTCGCAGAATGAGGTGGACGCGTGACCGAGGCGCACATCGAGGCGGACATGCCCCCGCCGCTGCCGGAAGGTGGGCTGCGGATCATCCCGCTCGGCGGGCTCGGCGCCATCGGTCGGAACATGACCGTCTTCGAGTACGACGGCAAGCTGCTCATCGTCGACTGCGGGGTGCTCTTCCCGGACGTCGAGCAGCCCGGCGTCGACCTGATCCTGCCGGACTTCGCCCCGATCCTGGACCGGCTCGGCGACGTACAGGCGATCGTGCTCACCCACGGTCACGAGGACCACATCGGCGCGGTGCCGTACCTGCTCGCCCACAAGCCGGACATCCCGCTGGTCGGCTCGCAGTTCACCCTGGCCCTGGTCGAGGCGAAGCTCGCCGAGCGACGGATCCAGCCGTACACGCTGACCGTGCGTGAGGGGGGTCGGGAGCGGCTCGGGCCGTTCGAGTGCGAGTTCTTCGCGGTCAACCACTCGATCCCGGACGCCCTGGCGGTGGCCATCCGTACGCCGGCCGGCCTGGTGCTGCACACCGGCGACTTCAAGATGGACCAGCTCCCGCTGGACGGGCGGATCACCGACCTGGCCGGGTTCGCCCGGCTCGGTGCCGAGGGCGTGGACCTGCTGCTGTCGGACTCCACCAACGCGGAGATCCCCGGCTTCGTCACCCCGGAGCGGGAGATCGGCCCCGTGCTGGACTCGATCTTCGCGAAGGCCACGGGGCGGATCATCGTCGCCTCGTTCGCCTCGCACGTGCACCGGGTGCAGCAGGTCTTCGACTCCGCGGCCGAGCACGGCCGCAAGGTCGCCCTGATCGGCCGGTCCATGGTCCGCAACATGGGCATCGCGCGGGACCTGGGCCTGCTGAACATCCCGGCCGGGCTGGTCATCGGCATCGAGGAGGCCACCAACCTCCCACCCGAGCAGATCGTGCTGATGTCCACCGGCTCGCAGGGCGAGCCGATGAGCGCCCTCGGCCGGATGGCCAGCGGGGACCACCGGCACATCACCATCGCGCCGGGCGACACCGTGGTGCTGGCGTCCTCGCTGGTGCCGGGGAACGAGACCTCCGTCTACCGGGTGATCAACCGGTTGGCCCGGGCCGGCGCGGTCGTCGTGCACAAGGACGTCGCCAAGGTGCACGTGTCCGGGCACGCCCCGGCCGGTGAGCTGCTCTACCTGCTCAACGTGGTCCGTCCCAGCAACCTCATGCCGGTGCACGGCGAGTGGCGGCACCTGCGGGCGCACGCCCGGCTCGGCATCGAGTCCGGCGTCGCGCCGGACCGGGTGGTGCTCTGCGAGGACGGCGACGTGGTCGACCTCGTGGAGGGCCGCGCCAGCCTGGTCGGCCACGTGAAGAGCCGGTACGTCTACGTGGACGGCCTGGCCGTCGGTGACGTGAGCGAGTCGCTGCTCACCGAGCGGCGGATCCTCGGCGACGGTGGCTTCATCGCCACCACCGTGGTGGTGGACTCGGTCACCGGCAAGGTGGTGGGCGGTCCGACCCTGTCGGCGAAGGGCTTCTCCGAGGACCCGGAGGCGTTCAGCCCGGTGATCCCGCTGGTCACCGAGGCGCTGAACCGGGCCGCCGCGGACGGGATCACCGACCCGCACCAGCTCCAGCAGATCGTCCGGCGCACGGTGGGTCGGTGGGTCAACGACGCGTACCGGCGTCGGCCCATGATCGTCCCCACCGTCGTGGAGGTCTGACCTCCGCTCGTCCACCGGCCCGCCTCCCTCCGGGGACGCGGGCCGGTGTCGTGCGATCGTCGAGGGTCGATTCAACCTTTCGGGTGCGGTGTCCGTACTCCCGGCCGGCAGGCGTGACCGCGCCGGCCGGGAGGAGCGTGGCGGATGGACCGCAGACGGATGACAGCCATCGGCGTGATGGTCGTGACGGTGGGCGCCGCGGCGGCGGTGACCCTGCCGTCGTTCGCCGGTGAGGGCACGACCCCGCCGGGCGGGTCGGCCCAGCCGGCGGCCGGGGGCGTCGCGCCGGAGGTGGTCGACGCGATGCGTCGCGACCTCTCGCTGAGCGCCGGGCAGGTGGCGGCGCGGCTGAAGACCGAGCGGTGGGCGACCGGGGTGGTCGCCGACCTGCGGACGGAGCTGGGCGCGGACTACGGCGGGAGCTGGCTGGGCGCGGACGGCACGACGCTCAACGTCGCGGTCGCCGACCGGGCCGACGCGGCCCGGGTCCGTGCCGCCGGCGCGGTGCCGAAGGTGGTGCAACGGGGTGTCGGCCAGCTCGACGCGTGGAAGACCCGACTGGACCGGGCCGGCGGGTCGGCGTCCGAGGCGGTGGCCGGCTGGTACGTCGACGTCGCCGACAACTCCCTCGTGGTGCTCGCGCAGCCCGGCGCGCAGGACGCCGCATGGCGGCTGGTCGACCGGACCGGCGTACCCCGGCAGGCGGTCCGGGTGGACGCCTCGACGGAGTCGCCGCGGCTGCTGTTCGACGTACGGGGCGGCGACGCGTTCACGATCGACGGCTCGGGCCGCTGCTCGGTCGGCTTCTCGGTGGTCGGCGGCTTCGTCACCGCCGGTCACTGCGGCCAGGAGGGTTCCCGGACGGCCGGGGCGAACGGGGTCGGCCAGGGCGTCTTCCGGGCGTCCTCCTTCCCCGGCGACGACTGGGCCTTCGTCGAGACCAACAACGCCTGGACGCCACAGCCGGTGGTGAACGACTTCAACGGCGGGACGGTTCCGGTGGCCGGTGCGCAGGAGGTGCCGGTGGGCGCCTCGATCTGCCGGTCCGGCTCCACCACCGGCGCCCGCTGCGGGATCGTGCAGGCCCGCAACGCGACGGTGCGCTACCCCGAGGGGACCGTCACCGGCCTGGTCCGGACCAACGCCTGCGCCGAGCCCGGCGACTCCGGCGGGTCCTGGATCTCCGGGGACCAGGCGCAGGGCGTCACCTCCGGCGGCTCCGGGGACTGCACCCGCGGCGGTGTGACCTTCTTCCAGCCGCTCGCCGAGATCCTGGAGGTCAACGACCTCACCCTGGTCACCACCGGCAACCAGGGCACCCCGTAGCCGTGCCGGACGCCGGCGGGCCCCGCACCACCGGGCCGCCGGCGTCCGCGGCTCAGGCCGACAGCGCGTTCAGCTCACCGTAGGGCAGGGGATCGGCGAGCGAGTCGTACGAGCCCCGCGTGAGGGCCTCCGTCGCCGCCCGCCGCGCCAGACCGTACGCGGCCTCGGCCAGGTTCGAGCCGAGGCTGACCCGGGCCACCCCCAGCTCGGCCAGGACTCCGACCGGCGGGGAACCGGGGCCGGCGAGCACGTTGACCGGCGCGTCGATTCCCGCCACCAGCGCACCGATGGTCGCCGGGTCCGCGACCCCCGGTACGAAGATCCCGTCCGCGCCCGCGGCCCGGTACGCCGCAGCCCGGCGCAGCGTCTCGGCCAGCCGGTCCTCGGGAGCGCCCACCGCGCGCAGGTACACGTCGACGCGGGCGTTGACGAACAGTCGCACCCCGGCCGCGTCGGCCGTCTCCCGGGCCGCCCGTAGTCGCGCGCATTGGTCGTCGACGGCCCGCAGCGGCTCCGCCGCGCCCGACCGGGCGTCCTCGACGTTGACGCCGACCGCCCCGGCGGCGAGCACCGCGGCCACCGTCTCGGCGACCCCGGCCGGATCGGCGCCGAACCCGCTCTCGATGTCGGCGGTGACCGGGACGGTGACCGCGGCGGCGATCCGGGCGACCGCCGCCACCGCCGACTCCCGGTCCAGCGCGTCGCCGTCCGGCCGACCCAGGCTCCACGCGACCCCGGCGCTGGTGGTGGCGACGGCAGCCGCGCCGCAGGCGGCGACGATCCGGGCGCTGGCCACGTCCCACGCGTTGGGGAGCACGAGCGGGGAGCCGGGGCGGTGCAGGTCGTGGAGGAGCAGGGCACGGTCGTAAGACGAGGTCGTCATGCGGGTAGTCCACCAGCCGGTCGGGCGGCCGGTCGAGCGACTTCCGGACCGCACCGTCGCCGCGCGGTTCAGGGCAGGGCGGCCACCGCGTCGGCGTACGCGACCCCGGTCCGGACCGCCGCGTCGATCAGCACGGTGAGCTGCGCCGGGGCCACCCCGCGCCCCAGGTCGGTGCTGACGTCGCCGGCCAGCACCAGCTGAGCACCCAGGTCGTGCACGTACGCCTTCGGCAGCAGCCGGTCGTGGTTCCACGCGTTGCAGAAGGCGTACGCCTCGGTCAGCCGAACGGTCGGGAGCCGGCGGCTCGCGACGCACCGCGCCTGGAGGACGTCGCCATGCTCCCCGGCGGTGCGGAACTGGATCAGCGCCGCACCCCACCGGCCGACCACGGTGCCGGCCGCGTCCACCGCGTAGTGGTCCCCCCGCCGGTCCAGCGCGGCGGTGATCAGCCCGAGGGTGAGCGGTGCCAGGTCGTCGTCCGCCGGTGCGTCGCCCGGCCCGGCGTGGGCGTGCTCCGCGTCGGCCGGGTCCTCCTCCGGCGGCAGCGGGACCGGCGCGGCGAGGGCCCGCTCGGTGAGCCAGGCGGCGATCCGCCCGGACTGGTGGCCGGTGCCGTTGCGTGCGTCGAAGCTGCCGGCCAGGCCCGTGGCCAGGTCCAGCAGGCTCGCGCCCAGCGTGGCGACGTCGACCTCGGCGGCCGGCCGGTCCCCGTACGCCGGGCGGGGCACCCGACGCCCGCCCAGTCCCACCTCGCCGGCCACCGCGCAGACCAGGGCCCCGGCGGCGGCGAACTCCATCGCGGCCAGGTCGTCGGTCGGCCGGTCCAGCCGGGGCAACTGCTCGGCGAGGATGTCCAGTCCCCGGCCGGGGTGTCCGGCCAGCGCGCACCACCGCAGGTGCGCGGCGAGAGCGCCGAAGGCGGACGGCTCGCGCCGGTGCCGCCGGTACGCCCGCACGTGCGCCGCGGCGGCCCGTTCCGGCTCACCCGCGCGCAGCCACGGCAGCAGAGCGGCGGCGAGGGCACGTTCCGGCTGGTCGGTGCAGTTCACCCGGCCGTCGAGCACCTCCCGCAGCTCGTCCAGCGCCGCCCGCCAGTCGCCCCACCCGGCGAGCAGGTCCGCCCGGCGGGCCGGGGCGCAGCCGGGGCAGCCGCCGGCCGGGCCGGGCTCGGCGGCCACCCAGTGTGCGTACCACCGCCGGGCGGCCGGTTCGTCGCCGAGGTGGTCGGCGATGCGGCAGCGCAACTCGGCGACCACCTCGGCGTGGCCCGCGTCGTCGTCGCCGGCTGCCGGGCCGTCGCCCGTCGCCGGTGCATCCGCGCCGGGCGGCGCGCCAGACCGCGCGGTCAGGTCGTCCAGCAGTGCGCGGGCCTGGTCCAGACCCACCCGTGGCGTGCCCAGCAGCGCCTCCACCGCGTACCGCTGGTAGCGCAGAAGCAGCCGCCGGTCGGCCTCCGGCAGCAGGTCGGGCCGGCGGTCGAGCGCGGCCGCGCACCGGCGGACCAACTCGACCAGCCGCCAGCGTTCCCCGTGCAGCAGGTACGCCTCGATCAGCGCGAACCGGGCCGCCACGGCCGACCGGTCGTCGCCGGTCGCGTCGGCGTGCGCGGCGATCCGTTCCAGCTCCGCGCTGCGTGCCTCGCCGTCGGGGGAGTCCCGGGCGTCGGTGAGCGCGTCGGCCAGGGCGCGGACGTCGTCGCCGGTACGCCGCCGGCCGGGCAGCCGGCCCGGCCACCCGAACGGGTCCAGCCCCCGGCCGGTGAGGTCCCCGCTCACGTCACCACCCCGCCCGGCAGCCCGGCGACCTCGGCGGCGAGCTGGCAGCCGGTGGCGATGCCACAGCGGAGGAGCCGGTCGAGCTGGTGCGGCGTCACCCCGTGTTCCAGGTCGGTGATGACCTCGCCGCAGATCCGGGCCCGCCCGTCGTCCTCGACGTGCACGAACGCCTTCGGCCACAGGTGGTCGTGGTTCCAGGCGTTGCAGAAGGCGTGCAGCGCGGGGACGTACTCGATGCCGAACGACGGCGCGGCCACCGTACGGACCTGGAGGAGCTCGCCCGCGGTGCCCGGGCGCAGGAACCAGATGAGACTGTCGGCCCAGCGCCCGACGAGGTCACCGGCCGGATCGGTCTGCACCGCGTACCCCCGGGAGGCCAGCACCGCGGCGACGAGAGCGCCGGTCAGGGGCCGCAACTCGTCCGGGTGCCCGGCCAGGGGGTCGGCCCGACCGTCCCCGGTACCCGGCGACGCCATGGGGGCATCCCTTCTGCGGCGAATATCACGACGGATGGCGGATCCACACGGCGACGCGCGGACACGACCCGGAAAAGCGGCGATCTGCCGGGTCCCGCCGTTAAGTTGATGCTATGGCGGGCCGTACCTCTCAGGCGAGCCGGCGGCGCGGCGCGTCGCCGCGCGGCACCACGAACAGTCGTGCCCGCCAGCCGGCGAAGAAGACCCGTGCGCCGGCCCGGCGCCGGACGACCGCCCGGCCGGGGCCGGCGGTCTACGTCGGACGGGCCGTCGGTGCCCTGTGGATGGGCCTGGCGCACGGGGTGGGCTGGACGGTCCGCGCCGCCGGCCGCCAGGCCGCCTCCGCCCGGGACCTCGACCCCGAGCACCGCCGCGACGGTGCCGGCCTCCTCGTCTTCGGGCTCGCGCTGCTCAGCGCGGCGGGCATCTGGTTCTCCGCCGCCGGCCCGATGGGGGCACGGCTCGCGGACACGGTCCGGCTGTTCCTCGGGGCGATCGCCATCGTGGTGCCGGTCCTGCTGATGATCGGCGCGTGGCGGCTGATGCGGCAGCCGGCCGACCCGGACCATCGCGGACGCGGCCTGGTCGGCTGGGGATCGATGCTGGTGGCCACCGCCGCGATGCTGCACATCGGACAGGCCCCGGTCGACGACGTCCAGCGCGACTTCGCCGGCGGCCTGGTCGGCGCGGGCGTCGGCAGCGTGCTGGAACGCGCGGTCACCGCCTGGGTGGCGGTGCCGCTGCTGATCCTGCTGCTCGTCTTCGGTCTGCTCGTCGTCACCGCGACGCCGATCAACAAGATTCCCGAGCGGCTCGGCCTGTTGGCCGGTGCCGTGGTCGGCGCCCCGCCCGCCACCGAGGACGAGGCCGACGAGGAGCCCGCGAAGCCCGCCCGCCGGAAGCCGGCGAAGCGGATGCCGCCCCCGCTGGACCCGGACGACTTCGACGACGTGGAGGGCGTGGACCTCCAGGACACCGTCGTGCTGCCCCGGAAGCCGCCGGCGAAGGTGCCGGCGAGCCGCCGGCCGGTCGAGCCGCCGGAGCACTCGACGCCGCCCACCCGCGCCGAGCAGTTGGCCCTGACCGGCCTGGCCGGCGACTACACGCTGCCGCCGGCGAACCTGCTCGGCAGCGGTCCGGCCGCGAAGACCCGGAGCAAGGCCAACGACGAGGTGATCGCGGCGCTGACCGGCGTCTTCGACCAGTTCGACGTGGACGCCGCCGTCACCGGCTTCACCCGGGGGCCCACCGTGACCCGGTACGAGGTCGAGCTGGGGTCGGGCGTCAAGGTCGAGCGGATCACCCAGCTGTCGCGCAACATCGCGTACGCGGTGAAGTCCCCGGACGTCCGCATCCTGAGCCCGATCCCGGGCAAGAGCGCGGTCGGCGTGGAGATTCCGAACACCGACCCGGAGAACGTCTCCCTCGGCGACGTGCTGCGGTCGCGGGCGGCGACCAGCGACCACCACCCGATGGTGGTGGCACTGGGCAAGGACATCGAGGGCGGCTACGTGGTGGCCAACCTCGCGAAGATGCCGCACATCCTGATCGCCGGCGCCACCGGCGCGGGCAAGTCGTCCTGCCTGAACACGCTGCTGGTGTCGATCCTGACCCGGGCCACGCCGGACGAGGTGCGGCTGCTGCTGATCGACCCGAAGCGGGTCGAGATGACCGGCTACGAGGGCATCCCGCACCTGGTCACCCCGATCGTGACCAACGCCAAGAAGGCGGCCGACTCGCTGGAGTGGGTCGTCCGCGAGATGGACATGCGCTACGACGACCTCGCGGCCAACGGGGTCCGGCACATCGACGACTTCAACCGCAAGGTGCGCAACGGCGAGATCAAGGCCCCGCCCGGCAGCGAGCGGGAGATGCGTCCGTACCCGTACCTGCTGGTGATCGTGGACGAGCTGGCCGACCTGATGATGGTGGCGCCGCGCGACGTGGAGGACTCGGTCGTCCGGATCACCCAGCTCGCCCGGGCCGCCGGCATCCACCTGGTGCTCGCCACCCAGCGGCCCTCGGTCGACGTGGTCACCGGCCTCATCAAGGCCAACGTGCCGTCCCGGCTGGCGTTCGCCACCTCGTCGTTGGCCGACTCGCGGGTCATCCTGGACCAGCCGGGCGCCGAGAAGCTGCTCGGCCGGGGTGACGGTCTCTTCCTGCCGATGGGCGCGTCCAAGCCCATCCGCATCCAGGGCGCCTGGGTGACCGAGCGCGAGATCGCCGACGTGGTGAAGTTCTGCAAGGACCAGCGGGAGCCGGAGTTCCGCCCGGACGTGCTCGCCCCCGCGCAGGACAGCAAGAAGAAGATCGACGAGGACATCGGCGACGACCTGGACCTGCTGGTGCAGGCGGTCGAGCTGGTGGTCACCTCGCAGTTCGGCTCGACGTCGATGCTCCAGCGCAAGCTGCGGGTCGGCTTCGCCAAGGCGGGCCGCCTGATGGACCTGATGGAGACCCGGGGCGTGGTCGGCCCGTCCGAGGGCTCCAAGGCGCGCGACGTGCTGGTGAAGCCGGACGAGCTGGAGGAGGTCCTGGTCGGTCTGCGCGGCGCGGACGAGTGACGCCGGACCCCTCGGCCGGCGACCCCGGACACACCGCGGGCCCGCCGGTGAACCGGCGGGCCCGTACGTGCGGGGTGGCGGAGGTCAGTTGTTGAGGATCGCCGCCAGGATCACCAGGTTGATCACGATGGCGGCCACGTTGGCGATCGCCGCGTACCAGCCGAGCGGCTTGTCACCGAGGACCGCGCCGACGATGCCCAGCACCAGGCCGACGAGGCCGAAGATGATCGGGTTGAGCAGCAGCGCGAGGACCGCGAAGACGAAGCTCACGATCGTGCAGATGCGGGCGGCGTTGGTACGGGGACGGGCGCTGCTGTGCATGTTGGCCATGACTGCCTCCGGTGGTGAGAGCCTGGGGTGCCACCCGATCTCTACCCACTGTGGCTGGTCGTCACGCCTCAGCCACTCCACGCGGCGGCCTTCCGACCGTCGGGCGATCTGCGCGGTGCGGTTCAGTGGTAGATCTTCAGGCCGACCACGCCGGCCACCACCAGCAGCAGGCAGACGATGCGGGGGAGGCTGGCCGACTCGTTGAGCGCCAGCATCCCGACCAGGGCGGTGCCCACCGCGCCGATGCCGACCCACACGACGTAGCCGGTGCCGACCGGGATCTCGCGCAGCGCGTACGCCAGGCCGAGCATGCTGAGGATCAGGGTGACCACGAAGACGACCGTCGGCAGGGGTCGGCTGAAGCCGGCGCTGCGGTCCAGGGCGATCGCCCAGGCGGTCTCGAGAAGTCCGGAGATCACGAGCACGATCCAGGCCACGGCGGCACCTCGGCGGGAGACGGTCCCGGACGCGGGCCGGGACGACGGTTTCGGTCTCGGGGCGTCTTGTCGTGCCGGGTACGCCCACCGCTCGTCCGGGCGGCCGGAGCCGCTGCCGCCGACGCTAGCACCCGGCCCGGCAGTAGGACGGTGATCTCGCACACCGCATGTTGAGTTGACGTCAGCTTCAGGTTGCATGCTGAACCGATGACCATGCTTGTCACCGACCGGGAGGTCGCCGACGTCCTCGACGCCACCACCACCGTGACGGCGATGCGGGAGGCGCTGCTCGCCGCGTACGACGGCCGGCTCGTCGCCCCGCCCCGGGCGTCCGCCCCGCTGGACGGTGGGCGGATGGTGCTGACCGCCGGTCATCTCCGTGGCGACTGGTACGGCTTCCGCTCGTACGACACCCTCGGGCTGCCGGAGCCGGAGCAGCTCGTGGTGCTGCACGACGCGCGCACCGGGGCGGTACGGGCCGTCGCCGTCGGCGAGGAACTGGGCTCCCGGCGGACCGGGGGACTGGGCGGGGCGGCGGTCGACGCCCTCGCCCGCCCCGACGCGACCACCCTCGCCGTGATCGGCTCCGGCCGGCAGGCGTGGACCCAGGTCTGGGCCGCCGCCGCGGTGCGCCCGCTGCGACAGATCAGGGTGCAGAGCCGTTCTGCTGCCCGGCGGGCGGCGTTCGCCGAGCGGGTCCGTGCCGAGCTCGGCGTACCGGCCGAACCGGTGGACTCCGCCCGCGAGGCGGTCGCCGGCGCCGACATCGTGGTCCTCGCCACCACCAGCGTCACCCCGGTGCTCGACGCGGCCGACCTGGCCCCGGGCACTCATGTCAACGCCGTCGGCTTCAAGCAGACCGACCGGCACGAGTTCGGCACCGACCTGCTGGACCGGGCGGACCTGCTGGTCACCGATTCACCCGCCCAGGCCGCCGCGTACGCCCCGCCGATGCTCGCCGCCGTCGAGCCGTACGCCCGACGGCTGCACGACCTGGGCGCGGTGCTCGCCGGGGCGGTCCCGGGCAGGACCGACGCGGACCAGGTGTCGGTCTTCTGCTCCACCGGCCTGGCCGGTACGGAGGTCTTCCTCCTGGACCGGCTGGTCCGGGTGGGCGCCGCGGCGCTCTGACCTGCCACCGGGGCCGGCGCGAACGGGGGTGGGATGTGAGCCGGCCGATGTCCGTGGCCCGCCGTCGCCGGGCCACGCCGGCGCGCCCGGTACCCTCGGATGGTGTCTGCCACCTCCCCTGCCTCTGACGGCCGCCGTGTCGCCCTGCTGACCCTGGGCTGTGCCCGCAACGAGGTCGACTCGGAGGAGCTGGCCGCCCGGCTGCACGCCGACGGCTGGCAGGTGACCACCGACGGCGAGGGCGCCGACGTGGTGGTCGTCAACACCTGCGGCTTCGTGGAGAAGGCCAAGCAGGACTCCATCCAGACGCTGCTCGCCGCCGCCGACACCGGGGCGAAGGTCGTGGCGGCCGGGTGCATGGCCGAGCGGTACGGGCGGGAACTGGCCGACAACCTTCCCGAGGCGCAGGCGGTGCTGAGCTTCGACGACTACCCGGACATCGCGGCCCGGCTGGACGCGGTCGTCGCCGGCGAGACGATCGACGCGCACACCCCGCGCGACCGTCGCGAGCTGCTGCCGCTGACCCCGGTCAAGCGCCGGGACGCCGCGGTGTCGCTGCCCGGCCACGGCACCGGGAAGCGGGCCACCGTGGAGACCGACGAGCACACGCCGGCCCACCTGCGGCAGGTGCTGCGGCACCGGCTCGACACCGGGCCGGTCGCGTCGCTCAAGCTCGCCAGCGGCTGCGACCGACGCTGCGCGTTCTGCGCCATCCCCGCCTTCCGCGGCGCCTTCGTCTCGCGTACGCCCGACGAGCTGCTCGCGGAGGCCGAGTGGCTCGCCAAGACCGGCGTCCGGGAGCTGGTGCTGGTCAGCGAGAACTCCACCTCCTACGGCAAGGACCTGGGCGACCCCCGCGCGCTGGAGAAGCTGCTGCCGCAGCTCGCCGCCATCGACGGCATCGTGCGGGTGCGCGCGAGTTACCTCCAGCCCGCCGAGACCCGGCCCGGCCTGGTCGAGGCGATCGCCACCACGCCGGGCGTCGCCGCGTACTTCGACCTGTCGTTCCAGCACTCCAGCGAGCCGGTGCTGCGCCGGATGCGTCGTTTCGGCTCCACCGACCGGTTCCTGGAGCTGCTGGCCGGTGCCCGCGCCCTGGCGCCGGAGGCGGGTGCACGCAGCAACTTCATCGTCGGCTTTCCCGGGGAGACGCGTGCCGACGTGGAGGAACTGGTGCGGTTCCTGACCGAGGCGCGGCTCGACGCGATCGGCATGTTCGACTACAGCGACGAGGACGGCACCGAGGCCGCCGGGCTGACCGGCAAGGTCTCCGCGGCCACCATCAAGCGCCGGTACGACAAGCTCAGCGCACTCGCCGACGAGCTGTGCTCGCAGCGCGCCGAGGAGCGACTCGGCTCCACGGTCGAGGTGCTCGTCGACTCGGTCGACGACGGGGTGGTCGAGGGGCGGGCGGCCCACCAGGCGCCCGAGGTCGACGGCTCGACGACCCTGGTCGCCCCGGCCGACGGAGGGGTCGACCTGGCCGCCCTGCGCCCGGGCGACCTGGTCCGGGCCACGGTCACCGCGACCGAAGGGGTGGACCTGGTGGCGGTGCCGGATGAGATGATCTCGGCCGCGCCCGGCGCGGTACGGTGACGGCGGGCCCGGATCGAGCGAGGGAGTCACGTGGTGAGGGGTCAGGTGCGCCACGGCGACCGGAGCGGGACGCGGCGGTGACCGGAGCGACGGAGTCCACGGCACCGACGGTGGTCGCCCGCGTGCCCGTGCTCAACGCGGCCAACGCGCTCACCCTCCTGCGGCTGGTGCTGGTGCCGATCTTCGCGGCCTCGGTGGTCATCTCCGAGATGACCCACGCGGGCTGGCGGATCGCCGCCTGCCTGATCTTCGCGGTGGCCTCGGCGACGGACCTGGTCGACGGCTGGATCGCCCGCCGGTTCGGGCTGGTCACCTCGGTCGGCAAGGTCGCCGACCCGATCGCCGACAAGGCGCTCACCGGGGCCGCGCTGCTGCTGCTGTCCTGGTACGACCGGCTGCCCTGGTGGGTGACGGCGGTCATCCTGGCCCGTGAGCTGGGCATCACCGCTCTGCGGTTCTGGGTGATCCGGCACGGTGTCATCGCGGCCAGCCGGGGCGGCAAGATCAAGACTGCGCTCCAGATCCTCGCCATCACGTGGTACCTCTGGCCGATGCCGGCCGCCCTGGCCGCCGTCGGCCCGTGGATCATGGCCGTCGCGGTCGCCGTGACGCTGATCACCGGGTTCGACTACGTCGCCCAGGCCCTCCGCCTCCGCCGCCCCACCCGGTGACCCCCTTCCGGGCAACCTCCCGCACGGCGAGGGATCGGGCGTGCGGGGCAGGATGTGTCAGGAGCCTCGGGTAGGGAAGAGGATCGGCATGGACACGGAGACCGACGCGGACGGGGTCCGGCCGGTGGGATCCCCGGCGGCGGGCGTCGTGCACGCCCTCGCCGAGCGGCAGGAGACCCTGGCCACCATCGAGTCGCTGACCGGCGGACTGCTGGCCGCCTCGATCGTCGAGATCGCCGGGGTGAGCGGCGTCTACCGGGGTGGGCTGGTGGTCTACGCCACCGAGCTGAAGGCGCACCTGGCGGGCGTACCGGAGGATCTGCTCGACGAGCGCGGCCCGATCGACCCGGACGTCGCCGTGGCGCTCGCCGAGGGCGGGCGCCGGCGCTGCGGGGCCGACTGGGGCCTGGCCACCACCGGTGTGGCCGGCCCGGAACCGCAGGACGGCAAGCCGGTCGGCCTGGTGTACGCGGCGGTGGCCGGCCCGCTCGGCACCGACGTGCGGCGGTTCGACCTGGACGGCGGGCGGGACCACATCCGCTCCGCCGCGGTGATCGAGGCGCTGCGGCTGCTCGCCGAGCGGGTCCACGCGGCCGACCGGGACGCCGCCCGGGCCGGCAGCGCGGCCTGAGGACGGGCGATCGTGGGCCCGTCCGCGGATTCGACAGGCGGGGCGGGATGTCGGCCGGGCCGCCACCGGGTACGGTTGCGGGAAGGCTCCGGCGGTCGGGTTCGGCGCGGTTGACCGTGCCGGATCGGATTGCCGTGGTGACGAGGTGTCCCCCAGGGGAGGTGCGATGGTCCTGCTACGCCGGGTGATCGGTGACGCGCTGCGGGCACGCCGGCAGGGGCAGCACCGCACCCTGCGCGAGGTCTCCTCCGCCGCCAACGTCAGCCTCGGCTACCTGTCCGAGATCGAGCGGGGCCAGAAGGAGCCGTCGAGCGAGCTCCTCGCCGCCATCTGCGACGCCCTCGGCGCCCGTCTCTCCGAGCTTCTCCGCGAGGTGAGCGACACCGTGGCGCTGGCCGAGCAGATGCCGGGCGTGCTGGTCCCGGTGGCCGACGAGCAGGTCGAGCCGACCCCCGTCGCCGCCGCCGTGCGCAAGGCCACCAACCGCGGCGTACGCCAGGTCACCTCCGACGGCACCGTCTCCGTCCAGGTCCGCCAGGACTCCCCGCTCAAGGCGACGCTGCGCAGCACCCGGGTCCGCCCCGGCGACCGCGACGTGGTCTGCGCCGCCTGAGCCCCGCCGCCCTCCGGGCCCCCGGTCGACCCTGAGCCCGGGGTCGGTGACATCCCGGATCCGCTCTCCGTCGCATGGCCGCTGTCTCCTACGCCGCGTAGGGTTGATCGCAGTCGGTGTCGGCTCACGCCCCGCTCGCCGCGTACGGATGCTCGGGTGGCATCCGGCTGGGACGATGGAGCCACTGCCGCGCCGGCGGCCGGTCGCCAGCGGGCCGGCCCAGGCGGAGTGACGCTACTGAGGGGATACCGCGGAAATGGCGAACCCGTTCGTCAAGGGTTGGAACTACCTGATGGCGCTGTTCGGTGCCAAGATCGACGAGCATGCCGATCCCAAGGTGCAGATCCAGCAGGCCATCGAGGAGGCGCAGCGCCAGCACCAGGCGCTCGTCCAGCAGGCAGCCGCGGTGATCGGCAACCAGCGGCAGCTGGAGATGAAGCTCTCCCGGCAGATGACCGAGGTCGAGCGACTCCAGGGCAACGCCCGCCAGGCCCTCGTCCTGGCCGACCAGGCCCGCGCCCGCGGCGACGAGGCCGAGGCCACCAGGTACGAGCAGTCGGCCCAGACGCTCGCCACCCAGCTCGTCTCCGCCGAGCAGGCCACCGAGGACCTGAAGACGCTGCACGACCAGGCGCTCGGCGCCGCCGCGCAGGCCCGCAAGGCGGTCGAGAACAACTCGATGATCCTCCAGCAGAAGCTCGCCGAGCGCACCCGCCTGCTCAGCCAGCTGGAGCAGGCCCGGATGCAGGAGAGCGTGGCCGCCTCGTTGGAGTCGATGTCGGCGCTGACCGCCCCGGGCAACACCCCCAGCCTGGACGAGGTGCGCGACCGCATCGAGCGGCGCTACGCCAACGCGATGGGCCGAGCCGAGCTGGCCGGCAACTCCGCCGAAGGCCGGATGCTGGAGATCCAGAAGGCGACACTGGACTCGGCCGGCTCCGCCCGGCTGGAACAGATCCGGTCGAGCATGGCCGGCGAGCAGCTCGGCGGCACGAAGGAACGCCCCGCCGTGCGGCCGACCGGGCCGGTCGCCGACCCGGCGGCCGCCGCGAAGCTCGACGAGATCCGGGCCAGCATGGCCCGGGACCGGGGCACCGGAGACAGCACGGCCGCCGGTTGAGCGGCCCGGTCGAGGAGGCACAGGTGGCAGACGAGCGCACGCGGTACTTCCGCCGGTTGGGCCGGCTGCGCCGGTCCGCGCGGCGGTGGAGCGTCACGTCCGGCGGGCTCGCGGGGGCGGCGGCCGTGCTGACCCCGTACGCCGGCCTGGGCCTGCCGGACGCGGCCTGGGCCGCCGGGGCGGGCGGCGCGTTGGTGCTCACCGCCTGGCGCTGGCTCGACCTGCGGGCGCTGGCTGCCCAGCCCGCACCGCCCGCGCTCGACCCGGCCGAGGCGGCCGCCCGTTCCCGGGCCCGCCTGGTCGCCGCCGTGGAGCGGCTGCCCGTCGGCCCCGGCGTGCTCGCCGAGGTCCGCCGCGTCCGTTCCCGGGTGGCACTGCGTGGCACCTCCGCCGCCGAGCCGTGGACCCGGCTGGACCGGGCCTCCCTCACCCTCGCCGGCCTGACCAGCCGGCTCACCGGCCTGGCCGGACCGGTCGTGTCGGAGGCCGCCGCCGCGGACCGCTCCCTGCGGGACCTCGCGGCGCGGGTGGCCAGCGTGGAGCGCGCGCTGCGACTCGCCCCGGTCGACGCCCGACCGCCGCTGGCCGAGGCGCACGCGGCGCTGACCGCGCAACTGGAGAGCGGCGTCGCCGCGTACGAGCGGCTGGTGGTGGCCGCCGCCGGCTACGTGGCGGAGGACGCACGCCCGGGCACCGAGCACGCCGCGGCGGCCCGCCTGGTCGAGGCGACCGACCTGCTGCACGGCGTCTCGTCGGCGCTGGCCGAGCTGCGCGCCGTCGGCGCACCCCTGCGCACGCCCTGACGCCACGCCGGCCTCTTCCCGCGGGTCACGCGGGCGTCGTCACCGGGATCGGGCCGGTGAACGCCGAGGTGCCGACGACGTTGAACGACCGGATGCGGTAGTGGTAGGTGACCCCCCGGGCCAGACCGGTGTTGGTGAAGCCGCGCCCGGTCACCATGAAGGTGGCCAGTTCGCGGGTGAACGTCGGGTCCAGCGCGCGTTGCACGACGAAACCCGCGCCCGGCCCGGCCGGTGTGCTCGCCGCCCAGCCGAGATTCACCGTCGCGGTGTCCGGCCCCGGCGCGCTGGAGACGACCGTGAGCGCGGTGGGTGGGGCCGGCCGCGGCGGCGTGGTCACCTGTGCGACCGTCGACCAGGGTGAGGCGGCGCCGAGGTACGTCGTCCGCACCCGGTAGTAGTACGTGGTGTCCGGTGCGACGGCGGCGTCCAGGTGGTTGTCGCCGACCCCGATCGCGGTGGTTCCGGGGCCGCTGCTGAAGGTCGGATTGGTGGCCCGCTGCACGTCGATGCCGGTGGCGAACGACCGGTTGGTCCAGCGCAGCGCCACCCGCAGTGGCGCCGCCGGGGGCACCACCGCGCCGAGGCCGGTCGGCGCGGTCAGGTGCACCGCGGCGGGGACGCTGTTGGACCAGGTGGAGCAGCTGACCGCGTTCTCGGCACGGATGCGGTAGTGGTAGGTGACGCCCGGGATGACGCTGGCGTCGGTCCACCGGGTCGCGTTCGCCGCCACGGTGATCGACGTCAGGCCGGTGGTGAAGGTGGCGTCGGTGGCCCGCTGGAGGAGGTGGCTGGTGGCCGGCGGGCGGCTGCCGTTGCCGGTCCAGGTCAGCGCGATCGCCGGCAGTGCGGTGGCGGATCCGGGCGCCGGGGTGGCGGTCAGGCCGGTGGGTGCCTTCGGGGCGACCCGCAGCACCAGGGGGCGGCTCATCCCCAGGTCCCGGTAGCCGGCGAGCTGGGTGTGCCAGCGGTACTCCCAGCCCAGGTTCACGAGCTGGTTCATCACCTGCGCGGGCCGGCCGTCGAACGGGCTGACCGGTGTCGAGCCGGTCATGGCGCCGACGCGCCGCGCCGGGTCCAGCATCCGTACGCTGTCGCCGATCTTGAACGGCAGAGCGGGCGCGACGGGCCGGAGGGCCACGACGACGTCCTCCCGGGGGTTGACCCGGACCACCTGCTTCCAGCCCAGCTCGTTCGGGTGCGGCCGGCGCAGTGTGCCGTCCCACCCGACCCGGTTGACCAGTTGCACGTCGCAGCCGTCCAGCCGGACCGGCTGGGTCCGCCGGCCGTCGCCCCGGATGCGCCACACCTGTGTCCCGTCCGCGGGAACGCCCACCGGCAGCGCCGGGTCGCTGACGTGCACCACCTCGGTGGCCGGGTCCGTCGGGCCGAGCGGCAGGGCGGTCGGCGCGAGTGGCCCGGGGTTCGGGTAACCGACGCCGAGCCGTCCGGCCAGCCGGCCGTGGTCCGGTTCGAAGACCTGCTGCACCGTCTTGACCGCGAGCGGCAGGATGACCGGCGTGCTGCCGCCGGCCGGGACGAACGTGACCGTGGTGGCGTGCACCGGGACGACGGTCTCCCGAGCGGTCCGGGTGCCGAAGGCCGTGTCGTACGCCGGCTGCGGCACGATCGGCGGGCGTTGGCTGGCCGCGTACGCGCCGGGCAGCCGTTCCCGCAGACGGGCCAGGTCGTACGGCGGGGACGGCTCGCCGGTCACCCGGAACTGGAGCAGGGTGCGGGTGTTCGGCCCGTACCCCGGCCGGCTGGGCGGTGTGCCGCCCTCGGCGGTGAGGTCCGGGGCGTGGGTGTGGTGGTCGTACCGGGGGTCGAAGTCGGGCAGCGGGGCCGGCGCGTCGTTGTAGAGGATCAGCGTGGCACCGGGGGCGACGGTGGAGAAGTCGACCAGCACGTCGGCCTGCTCCCCGGGAGAGACCAGCAGGGCGTGCCCGTCCACGTTGAGCACCGTCGGGTCGCGGCGGTCGTACCGGTAGGTCACCGGCCGACTGGCGATCACCGCGGGGGCGGGCAGGAGCCCGGCCTCGTTGCCGATCTGCACGAAGTCCGGTCCGACGGCGGCCGGGTCGGGCACGCCGCCGTCGCGCCCGTCCGTCGGCCACCCCGCCGGCCGGTCCGGCGCGCGCACGGCGTCCACCATGGGCACCTCGCTCACGCTCCGGTCGTCCCCGGCGGAGCGGGCCCGGTAGAGCTGGAGGTTGAGGCTGCGGTCGGTGCAGGCGTTGAGGATCCGGAACCGGTACGTCCGGGGCGCGACCGACAGCCACGGGTAGGCGACCCCGTTGACCACCACGGTGTCGCCGAAGGTCTCCGGCACCGCGGACGGGTGCGGCACGCCGGGCGTCGTCGGCGGCTCGTCCGGCGCGGTCACCGGGTCGTGGTGCGGGTTCGGCATCGGCCCCGGGAGGTCCGCCCGTCCGGTGCCGCCGCCGTCCACGGCGGCGTCGGCGGCGTCGGCGGCGGTACGCGACCACGGCCCGTAGTCCCAGCGTCCGGTCGGGTTGGTGCCGCCGTCCCGGTACGGGTTCTGCCGAGGCTGGTAGACGTGCGGGTGCCAGAGGCTGCCCCGGGCACCCCACCGGTCCCGGTCCCAGGTGGGGTCCTCAACGGCGAGCTGGCTGTCGTCCGGTACGAACGTCTTGTCCTCGAACACCAGCGGGATCTGCGCGGCCGGCAGCACCCCGTCGGCGACCAGCTCGTCCTCGACCGGGTCGGTGAGCAGGTAGAGCGCCACCTGTCCGGAGTAGACGGTCAGGCGGGACAGGCCGGCGGTGTTGTCGTGGAACCACAGCAGCCGGCCGCTCTGGTCGTTCGGGTAGTAGAACGTCGTCGCCCCGGCGCCGGGTTGCGGCATGTCCGGCACGTGGCTCAGCCCGGCGCCGGTCGGGTACGGGGTGATCTCACCCGCCGGAGTGATCCACTGCCACGGGTTGCCGGCGCTGATCCAGCCGGTCTCCGCGCCGGCCAGGTGCAGCACCGCCCGGTTCTGCGGGTAGGGCGCCGGGCCGTCGAGCGGACCGACGCCGGCGCCGCCGAGGGTGGTGTCCACGGGTAGGAAGAGGTCTCCGGCCCGGCCGGTGGGAAGTTGGTTGATGAACTTCACCCGGACCGGCCGCCCACGCCGGGCCACGATCACCGGCCCGAGGTGCCACGGGCGCTCCGGCGGGGTCACGGTGTTGTGTCCGGTGGTGTCGGTGCCCAGGTTGAGTTGCCGGTAGCCGCGCAGCCGGGTCGCCGGCAGGTCCCGGTGCAGGCGTTGCGCGTACTCCTGGAGGCCGATCTCGTAGTAGTCGCACCCCGGGTAGGTGACGGTGTCCGGCACCGCCACCGGCAGCGTGGCGGCCGGTCCGGTGCCGGCCGGGACGGCGGCGCCCAGGGTGGGCAGCGGGTCGACGAACGTGCGCAGACCGGTGCCCGGGACCATCCGCCCGTCGGTGTCGACGACCGGCAGCGGGCTGTGGGCGAAGTTCGGCACCGTGCCGAAGCAGCGCGGCAGGGCCGTCGGGTCGAGACTGGTCGTGGTCGGGGCCGCCGTCGCATCGGGGTCCGGCGACTCCTCGCCACGGCGGGCGGCGGGTACGGCCGTGGGGGGCACGTGACCGTCGGCGGTCTCGGGGGCGGCACGGGCTGCCTGGTTCGGCCGGGTCACCCGCAGTCTGCGGAACATGTCCATGGCTCTCCCCGAGGTCGGGGCGCGGTGACCGCCACTCCGGCGTGGTGGCCCCGGTCGCGCTGACGATGCGTGAGCACTCAAGCGCAGCATGTACCGGGATGCCGACGTGGAGGAAGTACCCAATCGTCCGGATCTGTGGGGTCGATCCGTTCCTCCGGAGTGTCCACGGCGACACGCCGCCGCTCGCGCGCTCGACGCGTTCCGGGCGGGACCGGTGCCGCTCAGGACCCGCTCCAAGAACCAAGATCCACTCGACATCACTGACATCGGGGTATCGCGATGCCCCGGACACCCCGATGTCACTGATGTCGAGTGGATCATGTCCGGGAGGTGCCCAGTATTGGGTCGGACAGGTCGTCACTCTCGGTGCCGGATAGGCGGGGTCAGCCCGGTGGGGCGGCCGGGTGGTCCGGTTGGCAGACCGGGCACCAGTAGGTGACCCGCTCGCCCAGTTCCTCCTTGCGGATCGCGGTCCCGCAGCGACGGCAGGGCTGCGCCCGACGGCCGTACACGTAACTGGTCTGACCCCGGTGCAGGGAGCCGGTGCTGCTCTGCGTCCAGCGGCCCCGGTTGGCGGCCAGCAGCCTCTGCGCGAGGGCGACCGTGCCGGCGAGGTCCGGGACCGCGCCGACCGGCGTCCACGGCGAGACGCCGCGCAGGAACAGCACCTCGCACTTGTACAGGTTGCCGACCCCCGCCAGGTTGCGCTGGTCGAGCAGCGCCTCGCCGATGGTGGTGTCGGGGTGGGCGGCGAGCCGGCGCACCGCCTCGTCCGCGTCCCAGTCCGGGCCGAGCAGGTCCGGCCCCAGGTGGCCGACGAGGGTGTGCTCCTCGGCGGTCGGCACCAGGGCGAGGTCGTGCAGGTGGTAGCCGACGGCGACCGCCGTCGTGCTGCGCAGGACCGCGCGGATCAGGTGCGCCGGGCGGGCGGCCCAGCGCTCACCCGGGGCGTACGCCCGCCAGGCTCCGTCCATCCGCAGGTGCGAGTGCAGGGTGCGGTGTTCGTCCGTTTCCGGGTCGGCGAAGCGCAGGAGCAGGTGCTTGCCCCGGCTGGCCGACTCGCGCACCGTCCAGCCGGCGAGGTCGGCGCCGGCGAGCTGGGGCACCCGGAAGTCGCTGCCGGTGAGCCGTGCGCCGGCGAGCGCCCGGTGCAGGACGCGGGCGGTGTTCCAGACGGTGTCGCCTTCGGGCACCTCTCCATTCTCCCTCCTGCGAGCCATATTCGCATGTGTCGCTATTTGTACCGCGGTTCCTCTGGATCTCCTGACAACGGCACTATCAGGGAGTTCTGAGGAGAATGCCCATGAGTCGTACCCGACGACCTGCCCGACCCGCCATCCTCGCCGCCATTCTCTCCCTCGCCCTGCTCCCGCTCGCCGCGCCCGCCTCGGCCGCGCCCGCTGGCGTCGACCGGTGGGCCACCGACCTGTCCGTCGTCGGCTCCGACGACGTCAACGTCCGCCACACCCGCGCCGGGCTCCATCTGGCCGACCTCCGGCCCGCGCCGACGCCCGCGGGGCGCAGCCCGCACAGCGCGGTGGCCGAGGGGCTGTTCGTCGCCGCCCCGTACCGTCTCGCCCGGCCGGCCACCCGGGTTCGCGCCGAGGTCACGGCCCGCGTGCCGGGCGGGGCCACCGTGGAGGCCCAGGTGCGCGGCTGGCGCGCCACCGGCTGGACCGAGTGGCGGACGGCCACGGCCGGCGCCGTCTTCGACGGGCCGGTCAGCCGGGTCCAGCTCCGCGTGGTGCTCACCGCCGCCTCCGGGGCAACCGCGCAGGTACGCGCCGTACGCCTCACCGCCGACCGCGCCGCCGTCGCACCCGCCGCCGTCTCCGGCGCCACGCCCGGCCTGGTGTACCGGGTGTACGCCACCCGGATCGGTCTGGTCGGCGAGGTGACGGCCAACGGGCACACCGTCGTGCCGCGCGACCACTTCGTGTCGCTACCGTCCCGGCGCGCTCTGGCGCCGCGCGCCACCGGCGACTACACGGTCCGGGTCTGCACCACCACCGGCAGCCGGTGCGAGTACGCCCCGGTCTGGGACGTCGGCCCCTGGAACACCCGGGACGACTACTGGAACATCAGCGCCGTCCGGGAGAACTGGAAGGACCTGCCGCAGGGGCGGCCCCAGGCGCAGGCGGCCTACCAGTACGGCTACAACGGCGGGAGGGACCAGTTCGGCCGGACCGTGCTCAACCCGGCGGGCATCGACCTCGCCGACGGCACGTTCTGGGACGGGTTGCGGCTCACCGACAATGCCTGGGTCGACGTGGCGTACCTGTGGACCGGCGCGGGCCCGCGTGGCGTGGTCGGCGACGGTCCGCTCAACATCCGTGCCGGCGCCAGCACCGGGTACGCGACCCGCGGGCTCGCCGCCCGGTACGCGCACGTCCCGATCCAGTGCTACGTGATCGGCCAGACGGTTGCCGGGCCGTACCGGACGACCAACCGCTGGAACCGGCTCGCCACCGGACAGTTCGTCAGCCACGCGTACATCTCGGCGGTGTACGGCGGCACGGTGCCGCTCTGCTGACCGCGTCAGACGCGCTCGTCGGGGCGGGCCGGGCGGACCATGTCCTGGTAGCGGGGGTGGCTCGCGCCGTAGACGGCGAAGTTGAGCCGGGCGTGCGTCAGACTGAGGTCCCCGTTCGGCCCGCCGCGCACCACGTCGGCATCGGTGTCGCCCTGGCCGTCATCGGTCCAGAAGCACACCGGGCACGTGCCGCCCCCGGTCCGCGCGCCGCAGCAGGGACAGGGCACCGGAACCCATCGCTCACCCACCCCGGCAGCATTCCACAGTCCATCCAGGTACGCGGGTCCGGGAGCCGTCCGTTTCAGCCCTTGGTCCGAAGGGGAATCAGCCCGCCACCACGCGCAGCAGATCGCCGGGCGACACACCCAGCACGTCCACCGCCCGACCCCGGTTCACCGCCACCGCCACCAGTCCGGCCGAGTCGGGGTGCACCACCAGAGCACCCGGTGCGGCGTCGCCGAACGTCCGCCCGCGTACCGCCGCCCGGTCGGCGACCCGCACCCGGTGCGGCAGCGGCTCCAGCAGCGTGGCCGGGGCGGCGAGCTGCACGTTGCCGAAGTGGTCCACGGTGAGCACCTCGGCGGTGAACCCGTCCGCCGCCGGCCGGACCACCGGTGCCGGCGCCCGCACCAGGCCGTCCGGGTCCACGGTCGGGCCCGCCCCGGTCAGCGGCGCGCCCAGCGCCAGCCGGGCGGCCACCGGTGCGAACACGTCCCGCCCGTGGAACGTGGCGGACACGCGTGGGGCGAACCACTCCGGATTGGTCAGCTCGACCGCCACCCGGATCCCGCCCAGCGCCGCCGCCGCGTCGAGGAGCAGGCCGTTGTCCGGTCCGACCAGCAGCCCGTCCGGGGTGTCGAGGACGATCCCCCGCCGCTCGGTGCCCACGCCCGGGTCGACGACCGCGACGTGCACCCCGGCGGGCAGGTACGGCACGGTCTGCGCGAGCACGGTCGCGCCCCGGCGTACGTCGGCCGCCGGAACCAGGTGGGTCACGTCGATCACCCGGGCGGTCGGCGCGAGCCGGGCGATCATCCCGTGGCAGGCGGCCACGAAACCGTCGGCCAGACCGTAGTCGGTGGTCAGCGAGATCCAGGATGTCGGCGCCATGCGGCACACGCTAGTCGCGCAGGCGCCGCTCCAGGACCAGCTCGTCGTGCAGCGGGATCCCGTCCTCGCCCACCTGCGGGATGCCGGGCTTGAGCCGCCGGGCGCGGTCGACGGCCCCGGGATCCACGCCGACCAGCCGCAGGCCGCGCCGCTGGTAGAAACGCAGCGCCCGTAGGTTGTCGTTCGTGGTGATGAGCCACAGCCGGTCCCGGCCCTCGGCCCGGGCCACCTCCGCCGCGGCGGCCAGCAGCGCGGTGCCCGCGCCGCCACCGCGCGCCGCGGCGACGATGCTGACCACCTCCAGGCCGTCACCGTCGGAGTGGTACGCGAGCGCACCGGCCACCGTGCCGTCACCGGCCACCGCGACCAACGTCGGCAGCGTGCGCAGGTCGTAGCGCGTGTCGTGGGCGATGACGTACGGACCACCCCACTCACGTTCGTGCAGCGCATCGACCGTGTCCCGGTCGCCCGCCCGCATCGCCCGAGTCGTGATCCCGTGCACCGTCGTTCCCTCCGCCCGAGCCGGATGGTAGCCGCAGGTGGACACGTTGGTCAGCCGCGCAGGCGCAGCCCGCGCGGCGTGGCCCGGAAGCCGGCGGCGGTCAACGCGTCGCGCAGCGGCGACGAGTGCACCGCCTCGCCGTCGGCCCGCTCGACCGACATCGCGCCCAACGCTCCGGAGTGGACGGCGTCGGCGAGGGCCTTGCCGGCCGCGGCCAGGGCGTCGGTGTCGTCGGTGAAGGAGAGGATCGTCCGGCCGCCCCGTTCGACGTACAGCACCAGGTCACCGGCGACCAGCACCACCAGGGCGCCGGCCTTGCGGCCCGCCCGGTGCCCGGTCGCCGGTGCCGCGCCGTCGCCGGAGTCGACGACCCGCTCCGGCCAGGGCAGTGCCGCCCCGTACGGGTTGGCCGGGTCGGTGGCGGCGAGCACCAGCGTGGGCCCGCCCCGGCCCCGCCCGCCGTCGGCGGGCTCGGCGAGGGCCCGGATCCGGTCGACCGCTCCGGGCACCGCGAACTGGGCCGCTCCCAGACCCTCCACGAAGTAGCCCCGGCGGGCGGCACCGCGTTCCTCCAGAGCGGACAGCACCGGGTAGACCGCGGCGAAGCCGCCGGTGACCTGTTCGGCCATGACCGCGCCGCGGGTCACCACACCGTGCCGTTCGAGCAGCACGTCGGCGAGCGCCGCGGCCCGCCGGGTGGGGTCGGTGTCCCGCTCCGGAAGGCGTGACCAGCGACCGGCGACCGTCGGGGGGCCGCCGCGACTGGGCAGGGCCACCCGGCCGGGCCGCCGGTAGCGGGTACGCGGAGCGGTCGGGCGGGACCGGTGCGCCCCGCCGCCGCCCAGCACGGCACGCAGCGGCGCGAGGGTGTCGTTGGTGAGGTGCCCGGCCCACACCAGGTCCCAGATGGCGCTGGTCAGCGCGGCGTCGTCGGTCGAGCCGACCCGGTCGGCGAGCGGCCGGAAGAACAGCGCCTGCCCCTCGGCCAGCGCCTCCAGCACCGCCTCGTGCAACGGGGTGAGGGTCAACGCGTCGTCGGTCGGGGGCAGCAGCAGCGGGGCGGTGTCCGCGTACGCCAGGGTGACCCAGCCGTCACCGCCGGAGATCGCCCCGGAACCGGCCCAGAACACCTCGCCGCTGGCGCACAGCTCGTCGAGCTGGGCGGGGGAGTAGTCGGCGACCCGGCCGGGCAGCACGAGACGTTCGAGTGCGGACGCCGGCACCGCCGCGCCCTGCAACTGCTCGACGGCCGCGGCGACGGCCTCCACGCCCCGCGCCGAGGAGCCGACCTGCTGCCACCGGGGCAGGAACGCGGCCAGCGCGCGCGGCGGCACCGGCTCGATCTCCCGGCGCAGAGCGGCCAGGGACCGCCGGCGCAGCAGGCGCAGCACCTCGGCGTCGCACCACTGGGTGCCCACGGTGTCCGGAGCGAACTCGCCGGAGACGACCCGGCCGGTGGCGGCGAGCCGGCGCAGCGCCTGCTCCACGACGAACACGCCGAGTCCGAAGCGCGCCGCGCAGGTGGCGGCGGCGAACGGGCCGTGGGTGCGGGCGTACCGGGCGACCAGGTCGCCGAGGGGATCCGCCACCGGTGCCAGGTACGCCTCGGCGATCCCGACCGGCATGGCCACCCCGAGCGCGTCCCGCAGCCGGGCGGCGTCCTCCACGACGACCCACCGGTCCTGGCCGGCGATCCGGAGGCGCAGGACCCGACGGGCGGACTCCAGACCGGTCAGCCACTCGACGGGGGCGCCGCGCTCGGCCAGCTCGTCGGCGCTGAGATCGCCGACCACCCGCAGCAGCTCCACCACGTCCTCGGCGTCGCGGGGCCGGCGCTGGTCGGTGCGCCAGCGCAGCTGCCGCTCGGTCTCGGCGAGCACCGCCGGGTCCAGCAACTCCCGCAGGTCGACCCGGCCGAGCAGCTCGCCGAGCAGGGCCGAGTCCAGTGCGAGGGCGGCGGCACGTCGCTCGGCGAGGGGAGCGTCCCCCTCGTAGAGGAACGCGCCCACATAGCCGAACAGCAGGGACCGGGCGAACGGCGACGGACGCTCGCTCTCCACCTCGACCAGGCGCACCTTGCGGGCGGCCAGGTCACGCATCAGCGTGGCCAGGGCGGGCTGGTCGAAGACGTCCTGGAGGCACTCCCGGGCGGCCTCCAGGGTGACCGGGAAGTCGGCGTACTCCCGAGCCACGTCGAGCAGCTGTGCGGCGCGCTGGCGCTGCTGCCACAGCGGCTGGCGGCGACGCGGGTCGCGGCGGGGCAGCAGCAGCGACCGGGCGGCGCACTCCCGGAACCGGGACGCGAACAGCGCGGACGTGCCGACGGACTCCTCCACCAGCTGGGCGATCTCGTCGGGCTCGAAGACCACCACGTCCGCGCCGGGCGGCTCGTCGGCGGTGTCGGGCAGCCGCACCACGATCCCGTCGTCGGAGGGCATGACCTGGGCGTCCACCCCGTACCGCTCGGCGAGCCGGCGGCCGATCGCCAGAGCCCACGGCCCGTTGACCCGGGCTCCGAGGACGCTGTGCACGGCGAGCCGCCAGTCGCCCAGCTCGTCGCGGAACCGCTCCACGACGACGGTGCGGTCGTCGGGGAGCGACCGGGTGGCGGCCTTCTGCTCGCGCAGATACGCCATCAGGTTGCCGGCGGCCCAGTCGTCGAGCCCGCCCGCGCGCAGGGCGGCGACCGCGTCGGCGTCACTCTGCCGCAGCAGGGCACGCACCCGGGCGCCGATGGCCCGCCCCAGCTCCACCGGCCGGCCGAGCTGGTCGCCCTTCCAGAAGGGCATCTTCGCCGCCTGGCCGGGCGCGGGGGAGACCAGCACCCGGTCCGGGGTGATCTCCTCGATGCGCCAGGAGGAGGAGCCGAGCAGGAAGACGTCACCCACCCGGGACTCGTAGACCATCTCCTCGTCCAGCTCGCCGACCCGGGCGGCACGCTCCGCGCCGGCCAGGAAGACCCCGAAGAGCCCCCGGTCGGGGATCGTGCCGCCGCTGGTGACCGCCAGCCGTTGCGCGCCCGGACGGCCGGTGAGGGTGTCGGTGGCCCGGTCCCACACGAGCCGGGGCCGCAGCTCGGCGAAGGCGGTGGACGGGTAGCGCCCGGAGAGCATGTCGAGCACCGCGTGCAGCGCCGAGTCGGGCAGCTCGGCGAAGGGCGCGGCCCGCCGGACGAGCACGGCCAGGTCGCCGATCCGCCACGGCTCCAGCGCGACCATGGCGACGATCTGCTGGGCCAGCACGTCGAGCGGGTTGCGCGGGTAGTGCAGCTCCTCGATGGCGCCGCAGCTCATCCGCTCCGCCACCACCGTGCAGGAGAGCAGGTCGCCCCGGTGCTTGGGGAAGACCACGCCCCGGGACACCGCGCCGACCTGGTGCCCGGCCCGACCGACCCGTTGCAGGCCGGCGGCCACGCTGGGCGGAGCCTCGATCTGCACCACGAGGTCGACGGCGCCCATGTCGATGCCCAGCTCCAGGCTGGAGGTGGCGACCACGGCGGGTAGCTGCCCGGACTTCAGCGCCTCCTCGATGTGCTTGCGCTCCTCCCGGGAGACGCTGCCGTGGTGGGCGCGGGCGATCACCGGTGGCGCGCCGGCCGCCGCGCCCGCCTGCGCCATCAGGTCGGCGGGCGTCCGGCCGGCCCGGACCGGCCCGACCGGCCCACCCCAGGCGTCCGCACCCCGTGCCGCGCCGTCCCGCTCCGACGCCTCCCCGGGTACGCCCCGAGCCGCGCTCGCGGGTCCGTCCCGGCCGCTCTCGGTGCCGCCCGGACCGGCAGCCGCCTCGATCTCCTCGGCGGCCAGCTCGTTGAGCCGGGCGCAGAGGCGTTCGGCCGAGCGTCGCGAGTTGGTGAAGACGATCGTCGAGCGGTGCGCCCGGATCAGCGAGAAGACCCGCTCCTCGACGGCGGGCCAGATCGACGCCCGGCGGGAGCCCAACCCCCCGAGGTCGTCCTCCGGCGGCTCCTGCTCGTCGAGGCGGGTCATGTCCTCCACCGGGACCTGGACGCTGACCTCGATCGCCTTGGCGGTGGGCGGGGCCACCACGTCGACCGGCCGGGCGCCGCCCAGGAACCGGGCGCATGCGTCGACCGGCCGAACCGTCGCGGAGAGACCGATCCGCTGTGCCGGGGTGGGCAGCAGCTCGTCGAGACGCTCCAGGGAGAGCGCGAGGTGTGCACCGCGCTTGGTGCCGGCGACCGCGTGCACCTCGTCGATGATCACGGTCTCGATGCCCCGCAGCGAGTCCCGAGCCGCGGAGGTGAGCAGCAGGAACAGTGACTCGGGGGTGGTGATGAGGATGTCCGGCGGGGTGCGGGCGAAGGCTCGCCGCTCGTCGGCGGGGGTGTCGCCGGTACGCATGCCGACGGTGATCTCCGGTGGGGCGACGCCCAGCCGGGTGGCCGCCTGCCGGATGCCGGTCAGCGGGGTGCGCAGGTTGCGCTCCACGTCGACGGCGAGGGCCTTGAGAGGGCTGACGTAGAGGACCCGGCAGCGGCGCCGGGGGTCGGTCGGCGCCGGCTCCCGGGCCAGCCGGTCGAGCGACCAGAGGAAGGCGGCGAGTGTCTTGCCGGAACCGGTCGGTGCCACCACCAGGGCGTTGTGGCCGGCGGCGATCGAACTCCACGCCCCGGTCTGCGCCGCGGTGGGCGCGGCGAAGGCGGCGGTGAACCACTCGCGGGTGGCCGCACCGAAACCCGCCATCACATCCGTCACGCCCTCCATCCTGCCTCGCCGGTGTGACACTCACCGACGGGCGAACGCTGATTCTGTCCAGGTCCGGCGCTTAAGTGATGGATGTGGCAACGAACGCGGTACGTCCCACTTAACTGCTTGCTTCTGCCGCACAACATAAAGTAACTTCACTCGCAACGTGGCGGGTGGAGGGGATCGGATGACGGTCGAGAGACGGAGTGTCGAGCCCGGCACCGACGTGCTCATCCGCAAGGTCGATGGTCATCTCGCCGCGCTCCGCACCGGCCTCACCGGTGCGGACCTCGCCCTCGCCGAGGGGCTCGCCCACGCCCTGCGCGAGCTCGTCGTCTCCACCGCGCAGGCCAGCGCCGCCGACCGGGGGCAGGTGCGTGCCGCGGTGCACTTCTTCGTCCTGCGGCGCGAGAGCCGGGGCCGCCTGCTCTCGGTGCGCTCGCTCGCGGCGGCCCAGCGCGTGGTCAACCGGGTCGTCCTGCAGTTGGGCCGGCCCGACCTGCTGGTCGAGTCGCGCCGCGAGTGGTCGACCCGCGAGGCCACGCTGCCCGCCGACGCCGCCGTCTCCTGACCGAACACGCGACGTCTTCCGCCAATTACGGCAAAACGCCTTCGGCGGACGGCGAACTGGCGTCTGATCGCACCTAGGTGCCGTCACCACCGGACGGCTCGCGCGGCGCGGCCCGCCCGTCTCCGGCGCGCGCCGCTGCAACTCGACCGGGAGTGCGGGTGCTCGTACTGCTGATCCTCCACCTCGTGGCGGCCCTCGTCGCGCCGCTGTTCGTCCGGTGGTGGGGGCCGCGTGCCTGCTATCCGCTCGCCCTCGCCCCGGCCGCCGCGTTCGCCTGGGCCGTGGCCCGCACACCGGCCGTACGCGACGGCGGGGCGGTCGTCGAGACGTACCCGTGGATCCGGCAGCTCGGCCTCGACCTCGCGTTCCGCATGACGACGCTGTCCTGGCTGATGACCCTGCTCGTCGGCGGTGTCGGCGCCCTGGTGCTGGTCTACAGCGCCCGCTACTTCCGCCCCGGCTCGCTCGGGCTGGGCCGCTTCGTCGCGGTGCTGGTGGCGTTCGCCGGTGCGATGCTCGGCCTCGTCCTCGCCGACGACCTGCTGCTGCTCTACGTCTGCTGGGAACTCACGACCATCTTCTCGTACCTGCTGATCGGCCACAGCACCGAGCGACGCTCCAGCCGCTGGGCGGCCGCCCAGGCGCTGATCGTCACCACCTTCGGCGGGCTGGCCATGCTGGTCGGATTCATCATGCTCGGCGAACACGCCGGCACCTACCGCTGGTCGGCCATCGCGGAACGGCCCCTGCCCGGGGGTGCCTACCTGGTCACGGCGGTGGTGCTGATCCTGGCCGGCGCGTTGTCCAAGTCGGCGGTGCTGCCGTTCCAGTCCTGGCTGCCGGTGGCGATGGCGGCGCCCACTCCGGTCAGCGCGTACCTGCACGCCGCGGCCATGGTCAAGGCGGGCGTGTACCTGCTCGGGCTGCTCGCGCCGGCGCTGGCGGCGGTGGGACCGTGGCGGCCGGTGGTGACGGTCGCCGGCCTGGCCGGCCTGCTGGTCGGTGGCTGGGCGGCGTTGCGGCAGACCGACCTCAAGCTGCTGCTGGCGTACGGCACCGTCAGCCAGCTCGGCCTGCTCGCCGTGGTGCTCGGTGCGGGTACCGCGGACGCCGCGCTGGCCGGCGTGGGGATGCTGCTGGCGCACGCCCTGTTCAAGGCGGCGCTCTTCCTCGTCGTGGGCATCGTGGACCACGGAGCCGGCACCCGGGACCTGCGCGAGCTGTCCGGGCTGGGCCGGCGGGCCCCGCTGCTGGCCGCCGTCTCGCTGGTCGCGGCCGCGTCGATGGCCGGGCTGCCGCCCCTGGTCGGTTTCGTGGCGAAGGAAGCGGTCTTCGCCGCGTTCACCGACCGCCCGGTGGTCCTCACCGGTCTGGTGGCGGGTACCGCGTTGACCGTCGCCTACAGCGCGCGCTTCGTCTGGGGCGCGTTCGCCACCCGCCCCGGGGTGACACTCACCGACGTCGGGCGGGTCGCCCCGGCAATGCTCACACCGCCGGCCGTGCTGGCCGGGGCCGGGCTGGTCGCCGGTCCCGTCGCCGGGGTCCTGGACGGCCTGCTCAGCCCGTACGCGAAGATCTTCGGCGCGGTGGACTACCACCTGGCGCTGTGGCACGGCCTCAGCCCCGCGCTGGGTCTCTCCGCCCTCGCCGTGGCCGGCGGAGGGGCGCTGTTCGCGCTACGCGGCCCGCTGGCCCCGGCGCTGGCCCGGCTCCGCGCGCCGATGAGCGGCAACCAGGGGTACGAGTGGCTGACCCGCCGCTTCGACCGGGTCGCCGTCGAGGTGACCGGCGCCACCCAGCGGGGTTCGCTCCCGCAGTACCTCGGCACCATCCTGGTCACCCTCGCGGTGGTGACCGGCGCGGCGCTGCTGGCCACCGAGCCCTGGCGGCAGCGGGTCGTCCCGTGGGACACCCCGTTGCAGGTCGTGGTGGTGGCGGTGGTCTCCGTCGCGGCGTTCCTCGCGGTGGGCGCCCGACGGCGGCTCACCGCGATGCTGCTGGTCGGGACGACCGGGTACGGCACCGCGATGCTCTTCGTGCTGTACGGGGCACCGGACCTCGCGCTGACGCAGTTCCTCGTGGAGACGGCCACGATCGCGGTGTTCGTGCTCGTGCTGCGGCGGCTCCCGGACCGCTTCTCGGCCCGCCCGCTGCGACGCAGCCGCTGGGTACGCCGGGGAATCGGCGTCGCGGTCGGGGTCGTCACCGCCGGGCTGGCGCTGACCGCTGCGGCCTCCCGGTCGGCGCCCGCCATCTCCGGCGCGTTCCCGGAGTTGGCGGTCGAGCAGGGGTACGGCCGCAACGTGGTCAACGTGACCCTGGTCGACATCCGGGCCTGGGACACGATGGGGGAGCTGGCCGTGCTGGTGGTGGCCGCGACCGGCGTGGCCAGCCTGATCTTCCAGCGCTCCCGGACCGGCCCCCGGCCCCGCCGGCCGGAGCCGTCGAGCCGAGGGAACCGGCCCGGTCGGCCGGTCTGGCTGCGCGGCGGGGCGAGTCTGGAGGAGCGGCGCCGCTCGATCGTGCTGGAGGTGGTCACCCGGCTGCTCTTCCACACCGTGGTGGTCTTCTCCCTCTTCCTGCTCTTCTCCGGGCACAACGCACCCGGCGGCGGCTTCGCCGGCGGCCTGGTGGCGAGCCTCGCGCTGGCCGTGCGCTACCTCGCCGGTGGCCGGTACGAGCTGGCCGAGGCCGCCCCGGTCGGCGCGGGCACCGTCCTCGGCGCCGGCCTGGCGATCTCGGTCGGCACCGGGGTCGTGGGGCTGGCCCTCGGCGCGCCGGTTCTCTCCAGCGCCAAGGTCGACGTGTCGCTGCCCCTGATCGGCGACTTCTACGTGGTCACGTCGCTGATCTTCGACGTCGGGGTCTACCTGGTGGTGGTCGGGCTGGCGCTGGACATCCTGCGCAGCCTCGGCGCCGAGGTGGACCGGCACATCGAGGCCGCCGGACGTTCGGGCGAGGCCCTGCCGATGCACCGGACCGGAGAATCCCCATGAGTGCGAGCAATGAGCCGTTCCGGTCGCGGACACGGGTGGTCCCGTGACGGGCGGCGGCGCGGGACCGGCCCTGGCGCTGGTCGTCGCCGTCGGCGTCCTGGTCGGCTGCGGGGTGACCTTGCTGCTGGAGCGCAGCCTGAGCCGGATCCTGCTCGGCGTCATCCTGCTCGGCAACGGGGTCAACCTGCTCATCCTGCTGGGCGGTCGGCCCGGGGCGGCACCCCTGGTGGGTACCGCCCCGACCGGGGAGCTGAGCGACTCACTGCCGCAGGCGATGGTGCTCACCGCCATCGTGATCACGTTCGGGCTGACCGCGTTCCTGCTGGCGGTGAGCTACCGCGCCTGGTACCTCACGGGCGACGACGAGGTGCCCGACGACCTGGAGGACCGACAGGTGGTACGCCAGGCCGAACGCAACGAGGTGACCACCGCCGACTTCGGCGGCGAGGGCCCGGACGCGGACCCCGAGCAGGTCGACCCCGGACCCGCGCGCCGCCGGCGACCCGGACGCGAGGAGGGGCCCCGGTGAGTCAGCTTCTGCCGCTGCCGGTGGTGGTGCCCCTGCTGGGTGCCGCGCTGACCCTGCTGCTGGCGCGGTGGCCGAACCTGCAACGCGCGGTCAGCGTCGTCTGCCTGACCACCACCCTCGCCGTGGCGGTGGCGCTGCTCGTGCAGGCGTACCGGCACGGGCCGGTGGTGGTGCAGGTCGGCGGGTGGCCGGCACCGGTCGGCATCGTGCTGGTCGCCGACCAACTGGCGGCGTTGATGCTCGTGGTCTCGTCGGCGGTGACCCTCTGCGTGCTCTTCTACTCCATCGGACAGGGCCAGAGCGACACCGGCGAGAGCTCGCCGGTGACCATCTACCACCCGACCTACCTGGTGCTGACCGCCGGCGTGACCAGCGCCTTCCTCGCCGGCGACCTGTTCAACCTCTTCGTCGGCTTCGAGATCCTGCTCGCCGCGAGCTTCGTGCTGATCACCCTCGGCGGCACGGAGACGCGGATCCGCACCGGCTCGACGTACGTGGTGGTCAGCATCCTGTCGTCGATGACGTTCCTGACCGCGGTCGGTCTGGTGTACGCGGCCACCGGCACGCTCAACATGGCCCAGCTCGCCCAGCGACTCGACGCGCTGCCCGCCGGCGTACGGCTGGTCCTCCAGCTCATGCTGCTGCTGGCCTTCGCGATCAAGGCGGCGGTGTTCCCGCTGTCGGCGTGGTTGCCGGACAGCTACCCGACCGCGCCGGCCCCGGTGACGGCGGTCTTCGCCGGCCTGCTCACCAAGGTCGGCGTGTACGCGATCATCCGGACCGAGACGCTGCTCTTCCCGGACGGGCGGGTCAACGGATTCCTGCTCGTGGCGGCCGGGCTGACCATGGTGGTGGGCATCCTGGGCGCGGTCGCCCAGTCCGACATGAAGCGGCTCTTCTCGTTCACCCTGGTCAGCCACATCGGCTACATGATCTTCGGGGTGGCGGTGGGCACCGTCGCCGGTCTCTCCGGCGCGATCTTCTACGTGGTGCACCACATCACCATCCAGACCACGCTCTTCCTCGTCGCCGGTCTGGTCGAGGAACGGGCCGGCAGCACCGACCTGCGCCGCCTCGGCGGGTTGGCCCGGGTGGCACCGCTGCTCGGCGTGCTCTTCTTCGTACCCGCGATGAACCTCGCCGGAGTGCCGCCGTTCTCCGGGTTCCTCGGCAAGCTCGGCCTCCTCCAGGCCGGCGTCGCCGCCGGTGGCCCGCTGCCCGGGGCGCTCGTCGCGGCCGGGGCGCTCACCAGCCTGCTCACCCTCTACGTCGCGTCCCGGGTGTGGAACATCGCCTTCTGGCGGGCGCCGCGGCTGGCCACCGCCGAGCCGGCCGTACGGCTGCCGGCGCTGATGGTCGGCGCGACGATCGCCCTGGTGGTGCTCGGTCTGGCGCTGACCGTGGTGGCCGGACCGCTGTTCGAGGTGACCGCCGACGCGGCCGCTGACCTGCGCGACCGTGGCCCGTACGTCCGCTCGGTCCTTCCCGGGGCGACGCCGTGAGCGCGAGGAGTGAGCCGGTCCTGCGAGCCCCGCAGTCGCGAACAGGGAGGGTTCCGTGAGCGCGAGGAGTGAGCCGGTCCTGCGAGCCCCGCAGTCGCGAACAGGGAGGGTTCCGTGAGCGCGAGGAGTGAGCCGGTCCTGCGAGCCCCGCAGTCGCGAACAGGGAGGGTTCCGTGAGCGCGAGGAGTGAGCCGCGTGGCCGGATCGGGCGGGGGCGTGACCGGCTCGTGGCCGTCGGCTGGTTGGTGCTGCTGTGGAACCTGCTCTGGGGTGACGTCTCGTGGGGCAACCTGGTGGGCGGCGTGCTGGTCGCCGGTGCGGTGCTGCTGTTCTTCCCGCTGCCCCCGGTGACCTTCGGCGGGCGGGTACGACCCCGGGCCGTGCTGGTCCTCCTGCTCCGCTTCGCCGGAGAGCTGGTCACCGCCAGCGCGAACGTGGCCCGGATCGCCGTGCGACCCGGCTACCGGCCCCGGGGGGCGATCATCGCGGTGCGGATGCGGGTGCGCACCGACCTGAACCTTGCGCTCACCGCCGAGGTGCTGTCGCTGGTGCCGGGCACGCTGGTCGTCGAGGTGGACCGGGACGCCGGAGTGATCTACGTACACGTGCTGGACGTGCGCGACCCCTCCGACCTGGTCGACAGCCGGGACCGCATCCACGCCGTCGAGCGGCGGCTGGTCCGCGCGTTCGGCTCCGCCGCCGAGGTACGCCTCGTGGAGAGCGCCACCATCGAGAAGGGAACCTGACGTGACCATCGTCCTCGCCGTCGTCCTGACCGGCCTGTTCTCGGTGACCGCGCTGCTCGCGCTGGCCCGGCTCTATCGTGGCCCGTCCCTGCTCGACCGGGTGGTGGCCGCGGACATGCTGCTGGCCACCATGGTCGGCGCGGTCGGCGCGGAGGCCGCCGTGAACCGGCACTCCACCACGCTGCCCGTGCTGGTGGCGCTCTCCCTGCTCGGCTTCGTCGGATCGGTGGCGTTGGTCCGGTTCGCCGCCCGGGACGGGTCCTGATGTTCGCCACGGCGGCCGACTGGCTCGGCGCCGGGTGCCTGGTGGCCGGTGCGATGCTCAGCCTCGCCGCCGGCATCGGGGTCCTGCGCTTCCCGGACACGCTGAGCCGCATGCACGCCGCGACGAAGCCGCAGACGCTCGGGGTGCTGCTGCTGGTGGCGGGCTTGGCGCTGCGCCTGCGGACCTCCGGTGACCTCGGCATGATCGGGCTGGTCGCGCTCTTCCAGTTGGCGACGGCCCCGGTCGCGGCCCAGATGATCGGCCGCGCCGCCTACCGCTCCGGCGCCGTCGACGAGACCCTCCTCGACCCCGACGAGTTGCGGTAAGGAAGGGCCCCCGCTTAACGCCTCCGGTAGAGGAAGGGTCCCTTCTTAACAGTCGGGGAGGACCCGTCCCAATTCCGGATGGGCGGCGATTCTGCCGTCTTGCGTCTTGCCCGGGGTGGGCTTCGGATGCACCCTTCGCAGTGACATTCGTCGATCAATGGATGTCACCGCGGTTGCCGCCGGACCGGCGCGACCGGGGACCCCGCCCGTACCCCGGAGGACCCATGAGACCCCGTACCCCTCGCTCCGCCTGGCTGGCCGTGCTGGCCGCCGCGGCCGCGACGGCCCTGACCGCCTCCTCGGCCGCCGCCGCCCCCACCGCACCGGCGCGCGCCGTCGCCTCGCCGGCGGCCCTCGCCGCCCCGGACATCCCGCTGGCGAACGTCAAGGCGCACCTGACCCAGTTCCAGTCCATCGCCACCGCCAACGGCGGCAACCGGGCCCACGGTCGGCCGGGGTACCTGGCGTCGGTCAACTACGTGAAGGGCCAACTGGACGCGGTGGGCTTCACCACGACCGTGCAGTCGTTCACCTACAACGGCGCCACCGGCTACAACCTGATCGCCGACTGGCCCGGAGGCGACCCGAACGCCGTGGTGATGAGCGGGGCCCACCTGGACAGCGTCGCCTCCGGACCGGGCATCAACGACAACGGGTCCGGGTCGGCGGCCATCCTGGAGGTGGCGCTCGCCGTGGCGCGCAGCGGCTTCACCCCCACGAAGCACCTGCGCTTCGGCTGGTGGGGCGCGGAGGAGCTGGGTCTGCGCGGATCGACGTACTACGTGAACAACCTGCCGACGGCCGAGCGCTCGAAGATCAAGCAGTACCTCAACTTCGACATGGTCGGCTCGCCCAACGCCGGCTACTTCGTGTACGACGGCGACAACTCCGACGGCGTGGGCTCCGGCCCCGGCCCGGCCGGCTCCGCCCAGATCGAGCAGACCATCCAGGCGTACTTCACCTCGATCGGGGTGCCGACCCGGGGCACCGACTTCGACGGCCGCAGCGACTACGGGCCGTTCATCCGCGTCGGCATCCCGGCCGGCGGCACGTTCACCGGCGCGGAGGGCACCAAGACCAGCGCCCAGGCGTCGCTGTGGGGAGGTACGGCGGGACAGGCGTTCGATCCCTGCTACCACCGCTCCTGCGACACCAGCGTCAACATCAACGACACGGCGTTGGACCGCAACGCCGACGCGATCGCGTACACGGTGTGGACCCTCGCAGGAGCTTCGACCCCACCGGGTACGACGATCTACAGCGACACCTTCGAGACCGCGACCGGCTGGACGACCAACCCGGCCGGCACCGACACCGCGACCCTCGGACGGTGGGAGCGCGGCGACCCGGCGGCCACCAGCTCCGGCGTCGCAACCCAGCTCGGCACCACCGTCAGCGGCAGCTTCGACCTCGTCACCGGGCCGCTGGCCGGCAGCAGCGCCGGGGCATACGACCTCGACGGCGGGGTGAGCACGATCCAGTCCCCGGCGATCACGCTGCCCTCGACCGGGTCGCTGAACCTCTCCCTCTCCTGGTACCTCGCCCACCTCAACAACTCCAGCAGCGCGGACTACCTGCGCGTACGGGTCGTCGGCGGAAGTACCGTGACGGTCCTGAACGCGACGGGGGCGGCGACCGACCGGGCGGCCGCGTGGCAGACCGCCGGTGCGGACATCTCGGCCCTGCGGGGACAGACGGTACGGATCGTCATCGACGCGGCGGACGCCAGCGGCGCCAGCCTGGTCGAGGCGGCCGTCGACGACGTGAAGATCACCCAGAGCTGACGCGTTGTTAAGAAGGGCCCCCTCCTCTACACGAGGCGTTAAGAGGGGGCCCTTCCTTACACCTTCAGCGGACGTTCAGCGTTCTTGGATAAAATGGCGGCATGATCGACTCGTCTGCCCAGGAGGGCAGCAGTAGCAAGCCGGGCCCGGCCCGGCTTCCCTCGACCCCGACGACCCCGGGAGCCCTGAGCGACCCGTGTTGATCGTCGTTGGCCTCCTGCTCATCATCGTTCTCACCGCCGCCACCGGCTACTTCGTGGCCCAGGAGTTCGGTTACGTCGCCGTGGACCGCGGCAAGCTCAAGCAGCTCGCCGACGACGGGGACAAGGCCGCGGCCCGGGCCCTGGAGGTGACCGGCCGGCTGTCGTTCATGCTGTCCGGCGCCCAGCTCGGCATCACCGTCACCGCCCTGCTGGTCGGTTACGTCGCCCAGCCGTACCTGGGCGCCGGTCTGGCCGACCTGTTCGACGTGGCCGGGGTCTCCACCGCGGTCAGCCTGCCCCTGGCGGTGGTGCTGGCCCTGCTCATCGCCACCGTCGTCCAGATGGTCCTGGGCGAGCTGGCGCCGAAGAACCTGGCCATCGCCCGCGCCGAATCGCTGGCCCGGGCGCTGAGCCGTTCCACCCTGATGTACCTGCGGGTGGCCGGCCCGGTCATCACGCTCTTCGACCGCGCCGCCGTCCGGCTGCTCCGCCGGGTCGGCATCGAGCCGATCGAGGAACTGCCCAGCGGTGCCACCCCGGAGGACCTGGAGCAGATCATCGCCGAGTCCCGGGAGGAGGGGCACCTCACCGCCGAGATGTCCACCCTGCTGGACCGGGGGCTCGACTTCCGCGAGCTGACCGCCGGGGAGGTCATGGTGCCCCGGGTCGACGTGCACACCGTACGCGCGCACGAGCCGGTCAGCCGGGTCGTCGAGCTGCTAAACACCGGCCGCTCCCGCTTCCCCGTACGCGGCACCGAGGGCGTCGACGACCTGGTCGGCGTCGTGGGTATCGCCGACGTGCTGGGGGTGCCCCTGGAACGTCGCGCGACCACCCCGGTGAGCGACGTGGCCGTACCGCCGCTGCTGGTGCCCGAGACGCTGCCGCTGCCGACGGTGCTGGACCGGCTGCGGTCCGGACACCGGCAGCTCGCCTGCGTGGTCGACGAGTACGGCGGCTTCGCCGGCGTCATCACGCTGGAGGACATCGCCGAGGAACTGGTCGGCCCGATCCGCGACGAGGACGACCCGCCCGAGCGGACCCCGACCCGCCAGGACGACGGTTCCTGGGTGGTGCCGGCCCGCTGGCGGATCGACGAGGTCGCCGACAGCACCGGCATCGCGCTGCCCGAGGCCCCGGAGTACGACACTCTCTCCGGCCTGGTCATGCGTGAGCTGGGTCGGGTTCCCGAGGTCGGTGACCGGCTGGAGATCAACCTGCCGGTCGACGGGGACGACGTGCCCGCCGGCTCCCGGGCCCTGGTCGAGGTGCTCGCGGTCGACCGGCACGTGGCCGACTCGGTGCGGCTCCGGCTCGCCGGCGTGGGCGCCGGCCCGAACGGCGAGGAGCGGTCATGAGCCCGGGGATCGCGCTGTTCACGTCGGTGATCCTGCTGGCCCTGAACGGGTTCTTCGTGGCGGCCGAGTTCGCGCTGATCGCCAGCAAGCGCTACCGGCTGGAGCACGCGGCGGCCGGCGGTGGCCGGGCGGCGAAGGCGGCCCTGGACGGCGTCCGGGAGCTGTCCCTGATGCTGGCCGGGGCGCAGCTCGGCATCACCCTCTGCACGCTGGGTCTCGGCGCGCTCGCCGAGCCGGCGATCGAGCACCTGCTCAGTCCGCTGCTGCACGGGGTGGGCCTGCCCGACGCGGCGAGCCACGCGATCGCGCTGGTGTTCGCTCTCGGCCTCGTCACGTTCCTGCACCTGGTGGTCGGCGAGATGGCCCCGAAGTCGTGGGCGATCACCGACGCCGAACGTTCCGCGTTGCTGCTGGCGCTGCCGTTCCGGGCGTTCGCCCGGCTCGCCCGCCCGGTGCTGTCCGTGCTGAACGCCCTGGCCAACGGCATCCTGCGGCTGCTCAAGGTGAACCCGCAGGACCAGTTGGCCCAGGTGCACGGCCCCGACGAGCTGCGCATCCTGCTGGAGCAGTCCCGCGAGCACGGGACGCTCGGCGCGGAGCAGCACAGGCTGCTGACCAGCATGCTGGAGCTGCAGGGCACCACGGTCGCGCAGGTGATGGAGCCGTTCAGCCGGATGGTGACGGTCCGCTGCGACGACGACGCCGGCCGGATCGAGCAGGTCAGCCGGGACAGCGGACGCTCCCGCCTGGCGGTGCTGGACGCCGCCGGTGACGTCTGTGGCCTGGTGCACGTACGGGAGGCGGTGCGGGCCACGGCCACCCGGCCGACGGCCACCGCCGGTGACCTGATGACGAACGCCTTCACCCTGCCGGCGGCGGCGACCGTCAGCGAGGCGGTGGCGGCGATGCGGGCCCGGCAGTCGCAGTTGGCGCTGGTGCGCAACGGCGGCGGGCCGACCCGGCCGATCGGATTCGTCGCGCTGGAGGACCTGCTGGAGGAGGTCATCGGCGAGTTCGACGACGAGACCGACCCGGTGCCGCGCGGGCGCCGCCTGCGCTGACCTGGCGCGCCGATCCCGGTGGTTGCGCGGGGTCCTTCAGGGGTAAGCCGCGGCGGGACCGGACGGTCCCGCCGCGGCACCCGGGCGGTGCCGCGTCCGCCGGAACGGGGAGCGCGGTGCGGCTGACAGGCGTGTCACCGGAGTCGGGCAGGACGGGCCTGACGGTGCGTACCGCCCTGGCCAACGCGAGCACCCGGCCCGGCCTCCGCCTGCCCGGCCGGGTGACCGTCACGGCCGGGTCCACGGACGTACCGGTGCGGCACGTCCGGCTCGGCCTGGTCGCCACCGCCGAACCGGACGACCCGGAGGCGCCCAAGCGTCTGGTGCAGTTCCACCAGGCGCAGGTCGCCGAGGGCTTCGTGCTGCGCGCCCGGCGGGCCCGCACGATCCCGTTCGAGTTCCCGCTGCCCTGGGAGACCCCGGTGACGATCTTCGGCGGGGTGCCGTTGCTCAGCATGCGGACGGGGCTGCGGACCGAGGTGGCGATCGACCCGTCAATGGACCAGGGCGCCATGGTGCCGGTCTTCGTCCATCCCCTCCCCACGCAGGCGCACGTCCTCGCCGCGCTGGACACTCTCGGCTTCAGCATGCGTCAGGCCGGTCTCGTGGACAGCCGGCTGCCCGGTGTGGAGCAGATCCTGCCGGTGCACCAGCGGTTGGGCTTCTGGGCGGCGCCCATCTACGCCGGGCCGATCACGGAGATGGAGGTGACCTTCGTGGCCAGCGCGGCGGGCCTGGAGGTGATCCTGTGGATGGACCGGCGGTTGTCGCTGGCCGGGATCACCCACCAGAGCATCAGCCGGTTCCGGGTGTGGCACACCGGCGCGGAACAGCGGGACTGGGTGGCCACCGTCGACGGCTGGTTGCGCGAGGCGATCAACCGGCACGCCGCCGCGGCGGCCCACGCCGACTGGTCTGCGACCATCACCGAGTCGGCGCACGTCAGCCGCCGCCCGGACCAGCCCATCGCGCCGGGTTACGGCCTGGGCGGCGTCGCCGGCGGTGCCGGGATCGGTGGCGGCGGTGGCGGAGGCGGAGGCGGAGGCGACGGCACCTGACCGTGCGCCGGTGAGGTCAGACGCTGGCGGTGGCGAGCTTGACGCTGAAGCCCAGGAAGAGGGCCGCCACGCCGGTGGTGGCGCCGGCGGCGAGGCGGCGGCGCTGGCGGAACTGCGCCGCCAGGAACGTGCCCGCGAAGATCAGCATGGTCAGGTAGAGCGCGCTGGTGACCTGGGCGATCAGCCCGAGCAGCAGGAACGACAGCGCCGGCCACGCGTAGCCCGGGTCGACGAACTGGATGAAGAACGAGATGAAGAACAGGATCGCCTTCGGGTTGAGCAGGCTGATCACCAGCGCCTTGCGGAACGGACTGCGCATCGCCGCCGGCTCCGCGGCGTCGATGAGCCGCGGCGCGGTCGGGTCGTTGCGCGTCCGCCAGCGCCGCCAGGCCCCGCGGAGCATCGTCAACCCGACATAGCCCAGGTACGCGGCGCCCGCGTACTTGATCACCAGGAAGAGCGGCGGGTACGCCTTCAGCAGCGACGCCACTCCGGCGGCGGAGAGGAACATCAGCACTCCGTCGCCGACGAACACCCCGCCCGCGGCCCGGTACCCGGCACCCACGCCCCGCCGCGCGGCGGTGGAGAGCACGAAGAGCGAGTTGGGTCCGGGTAACAGAATGATCGCCACGGTGCCCAGGACGTACGTCCAGATGTCGGTGATGCCCAGCACGCCCGCCATCATCACGCCACGGGTGCCGTCGGGCGAAGCCTTTCCCGCAGCCTGGCCTGTGCGTTCGGCCACTCGTCGGCGAGCATCGAGTAGAGCGCCGACTCCCGCCAGGAGCCGTCCGCCCGGCGCCGGTTGGCGCGCAGGGTGCCCTCGCGGGTGGCGCCGAGACGCTCGATGGCCCGCTGCGAGCGCTCGTTCTGCGTGCTCGTCTGCCAGGTGACCCGAACCGCGCCCAGGTCCTCGAAGGCCCGGGTGAGCAGCAGCAGCTTCGCCTCGGTGTTGATCCCGGTGCGCCACCAGTCCCGACCGATCTGGGTGAAGCCGATCTCCAGCGACCGCAGCTCCTCGTCCGGCTCGTAGTAGGAGGTGGTGCCGACCACCGCCCCGGTCGCCGCGCACCGTTGCACCCACGGCACCCGGACACCCCGCCGGTGGGCGTCGAGCGCGGTGCGGACGTACCCGGCCATGTCGTCGGCCGAGCGGGGGCGAGAGCTGCCCACGTGCCGCCACACCTCCGGGTCGTCGAGGGCCGCGTACAGCTCCTCGGTGTGGGTGAGGTCCAGCGGCTCCAGCACCACGTGCTCCCCGCGCAGCACCGCCGGATCCCGCCAGGGGGAGCGGGCCGGTCGGAGGTACGCCGGAACGGGCGCGACGACCCCGTCGGCCGGCTCGGCCGCCCCGGCCGTCAGGCGCAGCGGTACCACCCCGGCCCAGTGGGGCAGGTCGAGGTCGGCCGGCTCCTCGCTGACCCCGCCGGTGCGGGACCGGGTGGACACCTCCCGCAGCGGCAGCGCCAGCACGGCGGTCTCGGCCAGCTCGCGTCGGCTCGGCGGCCGGCTCTCCGCGCTGCGCCCGGCGCCCACCTTCTCCACCAGCGCGGTCATCGCGGCGGCCTTCTCCCGCTCGTCGGTGACCAGATGGGCCGTGCCGTGTGCGACCACCGAGCGGTAGTTGGCGCTGTGGTGGAACTGCGAGCGCGCGTAGACCAGGCCGTCGAGCAGGGTGACCGCCACGCAGACCGGCAGCCCGTCGCCCCGGGCGGCGAGCAGTGGCCGGCTGCCGGTGGAGCCGTGCAGGTAGAGGGTGTCGCCGACGCGCACGTGCAGGGTGGGCAGTGCCCGCGGCTCGCCGTCGACGGTGAAGGTCAGCACACAGTGGTACGCCTCGTCGAGCACGGCGTGGGCCGCGTCGGCGTCGTAGCTCATCCGGTCGCGCGTGCGGGTGGCGGTGGTGCGGGGAGTCGGAGGGTACATGCGACAAGCCGCCTTTGTTCTAGTACAATCTCTCAACTGTGGCAGCACATTATCAGATCACCGGCGCGACGTCGGCCGCGATTTCGGCCAGCGTGGAATCCGGCGTCCGCTCCGGCGCGCTGTCCCCCGGCGCCGCCCTGCCGGCGGTCCGCGTCCTCGCGGCCGACCTGGCGGTCAGCCCGGCCACCGTGGCACGCGCCTACCAGGAGCTGCGCCAGCGCGGCCTGGTCGTCACCGCCGGCCGGCACGGCACCCGGGTGCGCCCCCGTCCGCCGGTGGCGGGCCGCCGGTCCGCTCTGCTGCGGCCGACCCCGCCCGGGGTCCGCGACCTGTCGCTCGGCCAACCCGACCCCCGGCTGCTGCCGCCGCTCGGTCCGCACCTGGCGGCGCTCGCGGCGCAGGTCGGACCCCCCACCGGGTACGCGGGCCGCACGGTCCTGCCCGCGTTCGCCGAGGCCGCCCGGGAGCGGCTGGCCGCCGACGGCGTCCCGGCCGACGACATCACCGTCACCGGAGGGGCGTTGGACGGCATCGAGCGTCTGCTCGCCGCCCACCTGCGGCCGGGGGACGCGGTCGCGGTGGAGGACCCGGGCTGGGCCAACCTGCTCGACCTGGTGGCCGCGCTCGGGCTGCGGCCGATCGGTGTCCCGGTGGACGACGAAGGCCCGACCGAGGCCGGCGTGGCCGCCGCGCTGACCCTCGGCGCACGGGCGCTGGTCGTGACCAGCCGTGCCCAGAACCCGACCGGCGCCGCGCTCTCCGCCGAGCGGGCCGGGCGGCTGCGGACGCTGCTCGCCGGCCGGGAGGACCTTCTGGTCATCGAGGACGACCACGCCGCGGAGCTGGCCCGCGTACCGTTGCGTCCGCTCGCCGGGGCGACTCCGGCGTGGGCCTTCGTCCGGTCGGTGAGCAAGCCGTTCGGGCCCGACCTGCGGCTCGCGGTGGTAGCCGGCGACGAGGCGACCGTCGCCCGGGTGGCCGGCCGGCTGCGGGTCGGCGCCGGCTGGGTGTCCACCGTGCTGCAACGTCTCGTGCTCACCCTCTGGTCCGACCCGGCCGTGGCCGAGCGGGTGAGGCGGGCAGGGGAGAGCTACGAGCGCCGCCGCGCCGGGCTGCTCGCCGAGCTGGCCGACCGGGGCGTCCCGGCCCGGGGGCGCAGCGGCATCAACGTCTGGGTGCCGGTGCTCGACGAGACCAGCGTGGTCACCGCCCTGCGGGACGCCGGGTGGGCGGTCGCCCCGGGCGGGCTCTACCGGATCGGCGCCGAGCCGGCGGTCCGACTCACCGTCAGCACGCTCGACGACGCCGACCTGGCTCCGCTGGCGGACGCGGTCGCCCGCGCCGTCCGGCCGGGCGCCGCCGCGAGCTTCTCCACCTGACCCGGCGGGCGTGGCGGGCCGGCGTGAGTGGGCCGGAACGGGGTAGAACGGTCGTCATGGCCGAGACCGACACCGCCCCCGGTGCGCAGCAGTTCATCCCGCCGCAGGCCGACACGCTCGACGAGCTGCGCGCGGCGGCCACCGGCTGCCGAGGGTGCGAGCTGTACCGGGACGCCTCGCAGACGGTCTTCGGCCGGGGCGACGAGAGCGCGCGGGTGGTGCTGGTGGGGGAGCAGCCCGGCGACATGGAGGACCAGAAGGGGCTTCCCTTCGTCGGTCCCGCCGGGCGGCTGCTGCGCAGGGCGGTCGACGACGCCGGCCTGGACCCGGGGCACATCTACCTGACCAACGCCGTCAAGCACTTCCGCTTCGAGCTGCGGGGCAAGCGGCGCATCCACCAGACCCCGGACCGGGTGCACATCACCGCCTGCCGTCCCTGGCTGGTCGCCGAGTTCGCCCGGCTCCGTCCGGAGATCGTGGTGGTGCTCGGGGCGACCGCGGCGAAGGCGCTGCTCGGCCCGACCTTCCGAGTCACCCGGCAGCGCGGCGAGCTGCTGCCCTGGCCGGCCTCGGCCCAGCATCCGGAGGACTTCGCCCGGGTGCCGGTGGACAACGCCGGGACGGTGGCGGACGCCCTGGAGGCCCGCCTGCTGGCCACCATCCACCCGTCCGCGGTGCTGCGCGCCGACGACCAGGACGCGGCGTACGACGGACTGGTCGCCGACCTGACCGTGGCCGCCCGCGGCCTCGCCTGACCGTCACGCCCCTGGGCAGGGGCGGTGAGCGGTGCCACACTTGCCGCCATGGAGCAGCATCTCTACGAGCGTGACCACGCCGAGTTCCGTGACCTGTGCCGCGAGTTCCTGGCCCGCGAGGCGGTGCCGCACCACGAGCGCTGGGAGGCCGAGGGGATCGTCGACCGCGAGGTGTGGCGCAAGGCCGGCCGGGCCGGGCTGCTGGGCATGGACGTCGATCCCGAGTACGGCGGCGGCGGCCAGCAGGACTTCCGGTTCAACGCGGTGCTGGTCGAGGAAATCGTCTCCGCGGGCTGCTCCGGCCTCGGGTTCGGGCTGCACAACGACGTCGTGGCCCCGTACCTCACCGAGCTGACCAGCGACGACCAGCGCAAGCGGTGGCTGCCCGGCTTCTGCTCCGGTGACCTGGTGACCGCGATCGCGATGAGCGAACCGGGCGCCGGCTCGGACCTGGCCGGGATCCGCACCACCGCCGTACGGGACGGGGACTCGCTGGTCCTCAACGGCCAGAAGACGTTCATCACCAACGGTGAGATGGCGGACCTGGTACTGGTGGTGGCCCGGACGGCGGACCAGGGCGCGCACGGGGTGAGCCTGGTGGCGGTGGAGGCGGGCACTCCCGGTTTCACCCGGGGTCGGCGGCTGGCCAAGGTGGGTCTGAAGGCCAACGACACGGCGGAGCTGTTCTTCGACGACTGTCGGGTGCCGGCGGAAAACCTGATCGGCACCGAGAATCACGGCTTCTACCACCTGATGGGGAACCTGCCCCGGGAACGGCTCAGCATCGCGGTCTCGGCGGTGGCGGCGGCGGAGAAGCTGCTCGCGGTCACCCTGGACTACGCCCGTTCCCGGGAGGCGTTCGGCCGGCCGATCGGGAAGTTCCAGCACAACCGGTTCCTGCTGGCCGAGCTGGACACCGAGGTCACCATCGCCCGGACGTTCGTCAACCACTGCGTCGCCGAGTTCAACGCGGGGCGGCTGTCGGTCACCGACGCGGCGAAGGCGAAGTGGTGGACCACCGAGCTGCAGAACCGCGTCGCGGACCGCTGCGTGCAGTTGCACGGCGGCTACGGCTTCATGCTGGAGTACCCGGTGGCGAAGGCGTGGCTGGACGGCCGCGTGCAGACGATCTACGGCGGCACCACCGAGATCATGAAGGAGATCATCGGCCGGGGCCTGGGCCTCTAGCGAAACCGGGTCCCGGGGAGCAGGGTGGATGCGCAAGGATGGGTGCGCCGTTCACCCCTTACCGCTCCGGGAGCCCGCCGATGGCCACCGACCTGACCGCGCCGGTCCGCGACGCGTCCGACGTCGCCCCGATCCAGCGACGGACGCTGCGCCTGCTGTTCGTCACCCAGATCATCGGCGGGATCGGGGTGACCATCGGCATCGCGGTGGGGGCGCTGCTCGCCGCCCGGGTCGCCGGCACCGCGGTCGCCGGGTTGGCGCAGAGCGCCGCCGTCGTGGGCGGGGCGCTGCTGGCCGTCCCGGTCACCCGGATCATGAACGGGCACGGCCGCCGGCCGGGGCTGGCGGTGGCCTACCTGGCCGGAGCGGTCGGCGCCGTGCTGGTGGTGGTCGCCACGGTGACCCGTTCCGTGCCGCTGCTCTTCCTCGGCATGCTCTTCTTCGGTGGCGGGACGGCGGCCAACCTCCAGGCCCGCTACACCGCGGTCGACCTCGCCGAGCCGGCCCGGCGGGGCCGACAACTGTCCCTGATCGTCTGGGCCACGACCATCGGGGCGGTGGCCGCGCCGAACTTCGCCGCGCTCGCCGACCACACCACCTCCGGCTGGGGCCTGCCGCCGCTGGCCGGCCCGTTCGCCTTCAGCGCCGCCGCGTTCGTGCTCGCCGCCGTCGTACTCCTGGTCCTGCTGCGACCCGACCCGCTGCTCACCGCGCGCCGGCTGGCGGCGGCCGAGGCCCCGATGCCGGCCGCCGCCGCTCCGCCGGACCTGACCCCGCCGGCGGAGGCCGTGACCACCCCGGCCCCGACGGCCCGGCGCGGCGCCGGGATGCGGGCGGCCTGGCAGGTGGTACGCGGCCGTCCGGCCGCCCGGTTGGGCATCGCGGCGGTGGCGGTGGGCCACGTGGTGATGGTGGCGGTGATGTCGATGACGCCGGTGCACCTCGGCGACTCGCACGGCGACGCCGACGTGCTGCGGGTGGTCGGCATCGTGTTGAGCCTGCACATCGCCGGCATGTACGCCCTCAGCCCGGTGGTGGGGTGGCTCACCGACCGGGCGGGCCGGCGCGCGGTCATCCTCGGCGGCGTCGGGCTGCTGCTCGCGGCGTGCGCGGTCGCCGGCACCGCCGGGCACGACACGGTCCTGCTCTCGGTCGGCCTGGTCCTGCTCGGGCTGGGCTGGTCGGGCACCATGGTGGCCGGTTCCACCCTGCTGTCGGAGTCGGTGCCGGCGGCGGTCCGCCCGAGTGTGCAGGGCTTCTCCGACCTGACGATGGGGCTGGCCGGCGCGGGAGCCGCCGCGCTGAGCGGGTTTGTCATGCGGGGGCCCGGCTATGCGGTGCTCACCCTGCTGGCGGCGATCGCGGTCGTGCCCCTGGTGGCGCTAGCGTTGCGTCCGGTGCCGGTGGGGGCACCCGACGAGGAGGACTGATCACGTGCGGCTGACCGACTTCTGGGCGCGGCTGGAGGAGGCGTTCGGCCCCGGGTACGCGGCCAGCATCGCCCGCGACCAGGTGCTGTCCCAGCTCGGCGGGCGGACCATCGAGCAGGCGTTCGCCGCGGGGGAGCAGACGCACGTGGTGTGGCGGGCCGTCGTCGCCGCCTACCCCGACCGGGTGCCCGCGCGACTACGGTGAGCAGTCGTTTCGTCGCTTCCGCGTGTCGCTTGCCGACTCGTACACCTGTTCGGCTATTGTCCACAGCGGGGTGCTTGTCCACAGCTCGCGGCATGGCCGCTGGTTTTCTGTCGGACCCAGCGCCTAGCGTGTCCGCGTGACGCGAAGCTCAGGAAAGACGCCGGCGAAGGCAGGGGTGGCAAACATGGCCGCAGGGCCCGATCGGGAGAAGGCACTCGACCTTGCTCTCGCTCAGATCGACAAGCAGTTCGGCAAGGGTTCGGTGATGCGGCTGGGCGAGCGGCCGGTCGTCCAGACCTCGGTCATCACCACCGGTTCCATCGCGCTCGACGTGGCGCTCGGTGTGGGTGGTCTCCCCCGGGGCCGGGTCGTCGAGATCTACGGTCCGGAGTCCAGCGGTAAGACGACGGTCGCGCTGCACGCGGTGGCCAACGCCCAGCGGGCCGGCGGCATCGCCGCGTTCGTCGACGCCGAGCACGCGCTCGACCCGGAGTACGCGAAGGCCCTCGGCGTCGACACCGACGCCCTGCTGGTCTCCCAGCCGGACACCGGCGAGCAGGCGCTGGAGATCGTGGACATGCTGGTCCGCTCCGGCGCGCTCGACATCATCGTCATCGACTCGGTGGCGGCCCTGGTGCCGCGCGCCGAGATCGAGGGCGAGATGGGCGACAGCCACGTGGGTCTCCAGGCCCGACTGATGAGCCAGGCGCTGCGGAAGATCACCGGTGTGCTCAACAACACCGGCACCACGGCGATCTTCATCAACCAGCTCCGCGAGAAGATCGGCGTGATGTTCGGCAGCCCGGAGACCACGACCGGTGGCCGGGCGCTGAAGTTCTACGCCTCGGTCCGGCTCGACGTGCGGCGCATCGAGAGCCTCAAGGACGGCACCGACGTGGTCGGTAACCGCACCCGGGTCAAGGTCGTGAAGAACAAGGTCGCCGCGCCGTTCAAGCAGGCCGAGTTCGACATCATGTACGGCAAGGGCATCTCCCGCGAGGGCTCGCTGATCGACGTCGGCGTGGAGCAGGCGATCATCCGCAAGTCCGGCGCCTGGTACACGTACGACGGCGACCAGCTCGGCCAGGGCAAGGAGAAGGCCCGCGAGTTCCTCCGGGAGAACCCGGACGTGGCCGCCGAGATCGAGAAGAAGATCCTGGAGAAGCTCGGCGTCGGGCAGGGCGTGGGCGACGCCGCCGGTGGCCCGGAGCTGCCGCCGGTCGACTTCTGACCGGCCGCTGACCGATGGCAGGACGACGTGCCCGCACGGGGCGCGGCTGGGATGCCAGCCCGCCCCGGTCGGGTGACGGCGACACCACGCCCCGGCCTCGTCCGGGCCGGCGTGCCCGCGGCGCGGACACCGAGCCGGAGGCGACGCCGTCCCCACCCCGGGACGAGGCCGAGGTGGCCCGCGAGATCTGTCTCCGGCAGCTCGCCGTGCGCCCGCGTACCCGGGCCGAGCTGGCCGGCGCGCTCGCCAGGAAGGGCATCTCCGACGAGGTGTCGGCCGAGGTGCTCGACCGCTACGACGAGGTCGGCATCATCGACGACGCGGCCTTCGCGAAGGCCTGGGTCTCCAGCCGGCACGCCGGCCGGGGTCTGGCCCGTCGGGCGCTCGCCAACGAGCTGCGGCAGCGCGGCGTCGACGGTGAGGTGGCCAGCGAGGCACTCGGTGAGCTGGACGAGGAGACGGAGGCCGAGACGGCCCGCGCGCTGGTCGACCGGAAGCTCCGCTCGGCCCGGGGTGAGCCCGATGCGGTGTTCCGCCGGCTGGTCGCCATGCTGGCCCGCAAGGGCTACCCGCCGGGTGTGGCGATCCGGGCGGTGAAGGACGCCCTGGCCGCGCAGAGCGCCGAGGCGGCCGAGTTCGCCGACCAGATCGACGCCGACGCCCTGGCCGACGCCGAGGGGGACCTCGACCGGCCCGGTCGCCCGGTCGACTGAGCGTGACGGGCCGCCGCCTCGGCCGGGCGGCGAGGGGCCCCGGGCACGCCGACCGCCCCGTCTCCGGCCCACCTTTGTCCCCTGGTGTCCGGTCCCCGATCAGCGGTGAGTCACCTCACGAATTCTCTCCGTTCGGGGGGTTTGATCATGAGTCCTTGACCGGAGCACCCCTGGAGACCTAGCCTCGCCATACAGGCTCACATTGCCCGACCAGCGCAGGCTAAGCGCACAACATAGAACGCGTAACGGAACCGCATCACTTTGGCCGATTCAGCGGCCTTCGGTGTCGACTCCGGCCTGGCCGGTCCGGAGTCGAGGCGACAACTGCACCCGGTCGCCGACGATGCCCGCGGGCACCGCCGGCGGAGAAAGCTACCCACGGCCAGCCGCTCCGGTCGGGCGTCCAGAGCCGCAGGAGTGTGCCCACCGGCACGTCCTGCGGCGTGACGTTCAGGGGAGGCACGCCATGGCGAGGCGGCACAGGTCCACCGGGGGACCGGCATGAGCGGGCAGGCCGGCGAGCCCGGCACGCGGATGTCCCGAGCCGCTGACGCGGGCGACCACCACTCCCGCAGGATCCTGGAGCGTCGCGGCTCCTCCAGCGGCCCGTCCCGATTCCTCCGCCCATCCGCACCGCGCCCGGGTGGAGGGGCGGCGTGAACGGCTTCGACCTGCTCCTCCTCGTGGTTGTCCTGCTGCTGGCCGTGGTGGTGGTCGGCGCCGTGCTGGTGGGCGTGCGGACGCTGCGGCGCCTCACCAGCGCTCCGAGGCCCGAGGACCCGGCCTTCATCGCCGAGAAGGATCGCCAGGAGCAGTCCCTGGCCGCCCTGCGTACCGCAGCCGACGAGGTCAACAGCACCATCGACGTGGCGAAGTCGGCGGCCGCCGCCGCCCGCACCGAGGCCGCCGCCGCCAAGGCGGAGGCGAAGTCGGCCCGGGCCGAGGCGCGGCGGGTGCTCGACGACGCCCGGACCGAGGCCGACACGATCCTGGAGCGGGCCCACAAGCAGGCCGAGATCGACGCCGAGCAACTGCGGACCGCCGCCCGGCGCAGCGGTGAGCGGGAGATGGCGGTGCTCGCCGCCACGACCCGCGAGCAGGCCGCCGAGGTGGAGCGGCGGGCGGCCCGGATGGACGAGCGGGAACGCCTGCACACCGAGGAGGTGGAGCGGCTCGCCGAGCGGGAACGGCAGCTCAGCGCGGCCAGCGCCGCCCTCGCCGCGCGCGAGTCGGCGATCGCCCAGCGGGAGGCGGAGCTGGCCGAGGCCGAGGAGCGGCGTCGTCGGGAACTGGAGCGGGTGGCCGGGTTGACCGCCGACGCGGCCCGGGCCGAGCTGATCGAGGCGATCGAGACGCAGGCGAAGCGGGAGGCCGCGCTGCTGGTCCGGGACATCGAGTCCGACGCGCGCAACACCGGTGAGCAGCGGGCCCGGCACATCGTCGTCGACGCGATCCAGCGGGTGGCCAGCGAGCAGACCGCGGAGAGCGTGGTCAGCGTCCTGCACCTGCCCGGCGACGAGATGAAGGGGCGGATCATCGGCCGAGAGGGCCGCAACATCCGGGCCTTCGAGTCGGTCACCGGGGTCAACCTCATCATCGACGACACCCCCGAGGCGGTGCTGCTCTCCTGCTTCGACCCGGTCCGCCGGGAGGTCGGCCGGCTCACCCTGGAGAAGCTGGTCCTCGACGGGCGGATCCACCCGCACCGGATCGAGGAGGTGTACGACCTGGCCCGCCAGGAGGTGGACCAGCTCTGCCAGCGGGCCGCCGAGGACGCCCTGGTCGAGGTGGGCATCACCGAGATCCACCCGGAACTGGTGACCTACCTGGGCCGGCTGCGCTACCGGACGTCGTACGGGCAGAACGTGCTCAAGCACCTCGTGGAGACCGCGCACATCGCCGGCGTCATGGCCGCCGAGCTGCGCCTGGACGTGCCGACGATCAAGCGTTCGGCGTTCCTGCACGACATCGGCAAGGCGCTCACCCACGAGGTGGAGGGCAGCCACGCCATCATCGGCGCGGACCTGGCCCGCAAGTACGGCGAGAGCGAGGACGTCGTCCACGCCATCGAGGCGCACCACAACGAGGTGCCGCCACAGACGATCGAGGCCGTCCTCACGCAGGCGTCCGACGCCTGTTCCGGCGGTCGGCCGGGCGCGCGCCGGGAGAGCCTGGAGGCGTACGTCAAGCGCCTGGAGCGGATCGAGGAGATCGCCGCCGGCAAGCTCGGCGTGGACAAGGTCTTCGCGATGCAGGCGGGCCGGGAGATCCGGGTGATGGTCAAGCCGGACGACGTCGACGACATCGGCGCGGCCGTGCTCGCCCGGGACGTGGCCAAGCAGATCGAGGAGGAGCTGACGTACCCGGGTCAGATCCGGGTGACCGTGGTCCGCGAGTCCCGGGTCACCGAGATCGCCCGCTGACGCCGGTGACGCGGAAGGGCCGGCCCGATCAGTTCGGGCCGGCCCTTCCGCGCATGGAGGCCGAAGCTCAGATGGAGCCCGTGCTCTCCGCCTGCGCAGTGAGGGCGGCAGGAGGCGGGTTCTGCGCCGGCGTGCCGGCGGTCTTCCGGCCCCGGGCGAGGCGGTGCTGCACGTACTGCGCGAGCTTCGACAGCGAGTAGTTGATGACGATGAACAGCACCGCGATGACGAAGTACACCTGGATCGGGTTGTCCAACGAACCGATGATTTGCTCGGCGATCGTCAGGGTCTCCTCGTAGCTGATGATGAAGCCGAGCGAGGTGTCCTTGAGCACCACCACGAGCTGGCTGATCAGCGCCGGGAGCATGATGCGGAACGCCTGCGGCAGCAGGATCATCCAGGTGGTCTGCAGCGGGGAGAGCCCGATCGCGGCCGCCGCCTCCCGCTGCCCCCCGGGAAGGCCCTCCATGCCGGAGCGGAGGATCTCACCGATGACCACGGAGTTGTAGATGGTCAGGCCGATGACCAGGTACCAGAGCGTGTCCATGGTGATGCCGAACTCGGGGAAGCCGCGTCCCACGAAGAAGATCGTGATCACCACGGGCAGGCCCCGGAAGACCTCGACGCAGACCCGGGTGACCGCCGACAGGACAGCGCTCAACCCGCGCAGCAGGTACGCCAGCGGGGTGGCGAAGCCGGTGAAGCGGCGCTGGGCGAGGCTCTTGAGCTGGATCCGCAGCAACGCCAGCAGGGTGCCGACCACCAGCGAGGACACGATGGCCAGCGCGGCCGCAGTGAGCGTGTTGCGGAACCCGGTGCCGATCCGCTGCCACACGAGGGAGAAGTTCTCGTGGGAGGGGTCGATCAGCGGACCCCAGAGCTCCATCGAGAACTGGCCGTTCTCGTCGAGCGGCCGGTAGATCAGGAAGTAGGCGCCGATCAGCAGGACCACCGTGGCGACCACGCTGCTGATCAGGGTGATCCGGCGCTGCCGGGGACCCGGGACGTCGTAGAGGACGCTCTGCTGACTCATCGAGCCACCGCCTGACGCTTCTCGATCCGGTCGAGGAGGGCACCGAGGGGCACGGTCATGATCAGGTATCCGATCGAGATGCCGATGGCGACCGGGATGAAGGCGTAGCCCTCGGCCGAGGTCAACTGGTCGGCCGTGGCCGACAGGTCGCCGACCACTCCGAAGAACCCGACCAGCGCGGAATTCTTGATCATGGCGATGATGACCGACCCGAGCGGCACGATCGATGCCTTCCAGGACTGCGGCAGCACCACGTAGCGCAGGTTCTGCCCGAAGGTCAGGCCCAGCGAGCGGGCCGCCTCCGCCTGGCCGGCGGGTACCGCGTTGACCCCGGAGCGCAGCGCCTCGCAGACGAACGCCGCGGTGTAGAGCACGAGGGCGATCAGCGCGAACCGGAAGTACGGCAGGTCGGTGCCGAGCCGGGTGAACAGCGAGTCGATCACCGGGATGCGGAGGAAGTCTGCGTTGGAGCCGAGCGCCGGCAGGCCGAAGGCGGCGAAGAACATCACCACGGTCAGCGGCATGTTGCGGAAAACGTTGACGTAGCCGGTACCGACCGCGCGCAGCGGCGGGATCGGGGAGATCCGCAGTACCGCCACGACGGCGCCCAGGATCAGGGCGCCGATCGCGGCGAGTACGCAGATCTGGAGGGTGAGCCAGAAGCCACCCGCGAAAACGTCGAACCGGTCGATGAGCACACTCACGGGTCGGTCGTCCTCCCCACCCTCCAGATCAGCAGGAATCAGTAGCGGTTGATGGCCGGCGCAGCGCCGAGCTCGGCACCGAACTTGCCGGCGGTCTCGTCCCAGGCCTTCTTCCAGCTGCCGTCGGCGAACGCCTTCTCCAGCGTGTCGTTGACGAAGTCGCGGAAGGCGGTGTCCTCCTTCTTCACCCCGATGCCGTACGGCTCCTTGGTGAAGTTGTCACCGGCCAGCTTGAACGAGGCCTCGTCCTTGGCGATGTAGCCGAGCAGGATCACGTTGTCCGTGGTGACGGCGTCGACCTGGCCACCCTTGAGGGCGTCGCGGCACTTGTCGTAGGTGTCGAAGAGCACCACCTGCGTGGCGACGTCCTTCACGTACTCCTTGATCTTCTCGGCCGGGGTGGAGCCGGTGACCGAGCAGACCTTCTTGGCGCCGTCCTTGAAGGAGTCCGGCCCCGTGATGCTGGTGTCGTCCTTCTTCACCATGATGTTCTGACCGGCCTCGTAGTACGGACCGGCGAAGGCGATGCGCTCCTTGCGCTTGTCGTTGATCGTGTAGGTCGCCGCGACCAGGTCGACGGTGCCGTTCACGATCACGTCCTCGCGGACCTTCGAGGGAGCCTCGACCCACTCGATCTTGTCCTCGGGGATGCCGAGCTCCTTGACGATGATCTTCGCGACCTCGACGTCGAAGCCCTCCGGGTCGCCCGAGAGGCCCTTCTGGCCGAAGCCGGGCTGGTCGAACTTCGTGCCGATCTTGATCGCCTGCGCCTTGTTGAGGCGCTCCATGGTGCTGCCGGCGGCGAAGGACTTGCTGCCGGCGCCGGTGCCCTCTCCGGCGTCGTCGCCGCCACAGGCGGTCAGGCCGAACGCCAGGGTGGCGGCCGCCGCAAGCGCCGCTACGCGCGTGATACGCATACTCTTCTCCTTCTTCGAGTGGTGCCCGCCGGGGGACGGCGCGCTCCGGAACGCCTAATGCGTGAGGATCTTGGAGAGGAAGTCCTTGGCCCGCTCGCTGCGCGGGTTGGCGAAGAACTCGGCCGGCGGGGCGTCCTCGACGAGCTGCCCGTCGGCCATGAAGATGACCCGGTTCGCCGCGTGCCGCGCGAAGCCCATCTCGTGGGTGACCACCACCATCGTCATGCCCTCGCGGGCCAGTGACGTCATCACGTCCAGCACCTCGCCGACCATCTCCGGGTCGAGCGCGCTGGTCGGCTCGTCGAAGAGCATCGCCTTGGGCTGCATGGCCAACGCGCGGGCGATCGCGGCCCGCTGCTGCTGGCCGCCGGAGAGCTGCGCGGGGAACTTGTCGGCCTGGTTGGCGATGCCGACCCGGTCCAGCAGGGCCAGACCGCGCTCGCGGGCGGCGGCCGGCTTCTCCTTGCGGACCTTGATCGGCCCCAGGGTGACGTTCTCCAGGATGGTCTTGTGCGCGAAGAGGTTGAACGACTGGAAGACCATGCCGACCTCGCTGCGCAGCCGGGCGAGGTCCTTGCCCTCGGCCGGCAGCGGGCGCCCGTCGAAGGTGATGGTGCCCGAGTTGATCGGTTCCAGCCGGTTGATGGCGCGGCAGAGCGTCGACTTGCCGGAGCCGGACGGGCCGATCACCACGACCACCTCGCCGCGCCCGACCGACAGCGAGACGTCGTCCAGCACGTGCAGCGGCCCGAAGTACTTGTTGACCGCGTCCAGCACGATGAGCGGTTCGCCCGTCGTCACGTCGTACACCGTCCCTGTGGTCGCCCGGAGTGGGGTCGGACGACCCCCGGTTGGGCCACTGTAGGCGGGGTGATGTGGCGGATTGCAACTCAGTTGGTCACGGAGCGGTAACACCAGCGTCGAACAGGGTGCGGAGTCCGATTCTGACCGCCGAACGGGTCGCTCCGGTGGCGGCGGCGACACCCCGCCGAGATCATGTGGGGATGACCACACCGGTTCGTCTGACCGAGTACGCGCGCGGTGGTGGCTGCGCCTGCAAGATCCCTCCGGGCGAGCTGGAGGCGATGGTCGCCGGCCTCGGCCCGGCCACCGGCACCGCCGAGCTGCTGGTCGGCCTCGACCACGGCGACGACGCCGCGGTGGTCCGGCTGGACGCGCGCACCGGCCTGGTCACCACCGCCGACTTCTTCACCCCGGTCGTCGACGACGCGTACGACTGGGGCCGCATCGCCGCGACCAACGCCCTCTCCGACGTGTACGCGATGGGCGGCACGCCCCTGGTCGCGCTCAACCTGCTCTGCTGGCCGCGCGACGTGCTCCCGCTGGAACTGGCCCGGGAGGTCCTGCGGGGTGGGCAGGACATCGCCCGCGAGGCCGGCTGCCACCTGGCCGGCGGTCACAGCGTCGACGACGAGGGCCCGAAGTACGGTCTCGCCGTCACCGGGGTGGTCCGGCCCGAGGAGCTGATCACCCTCGACGCCGGTCGGGCCGGCCTGCCGCTGTCGCTGACCAAGCCGCTGGGGGTCGGGGTGCTGAACACCCGGCACAAGACCACCGGCGAGAGCTTCGCCGAGGCGGTCGCCGTGATGACCACCCTGAACCGGGACGCCGCCCGGGCCGCGGTGGCCGCCGGGGTTCGCTGTGGCACCGACGTGACCGGCTTCGGCCTGTTGGGGCACGCGTCCAAGCTGGCCCGGGCGAGCCGGCTGACGGTGGCGATCGACACCGCCCGGGTGCCCTACCTGACGGGTGCCCGGGAGGCGGTCCGGGACGGGTACGTCAGCGGCGGCAGCCGCCGCAACCTGGACTGGGTCTCCCCGTGGACCGACTTCGGCGGGGCCGGCGAGGAGGACGTTCTCCTGTTGGCCGACGCGCAGACCTCCGGCGGTCTGCTGGTGGCCGGCGAGATCCCGGGAGCCCCCGTGATCGGCGAGCTGCTGCCTTCCGGCGAGCACCGGGTGGCGCTCCGCTGAGTCGGGTCGTCCGGCGGCGTGTCGCGGCACCATACCCGATAAACTGTCATCTTCGCGCTACTCGGAGCAACGGCGCCCGAGGAAATTTTGCCCGGAATGGTCACAGACCGGTAACTTGCCCCCGGGTGCGGTCAAATTCCCCCCACCATCGTCAGTAAGGCCCGATTCGGAGGCCGGTGGGACGAGCACAGCGAGGAGGCGGCATGACCGAGCTGTGGAACTGGAGAATCGACCAGGCGAGGCCGGTGGAGGTCTACCCGGCACTGGCCGAGGCGCTCGGCCGGGTGGTGATGCCCCTGGCCGTGGCCGATCCGGCACGACTGCCGACGTACGCGGTGATCTGCGACGTCTGGCAGGCGCCGGGGGAGTTCGCGACGATCGTCGACTGTTACGGGGTGCCCGAGTCGCTACCCGAGCACGCCAGCGTCGCGTCGCTGGCCCGGCTGCTGGACCGCAACTGTCTGCTCCGCGACGACACGCTCGACGCGACCCGGCACCTGCTGGTCGCCCCGGACGGCACGATCCGGCCGGTGCACTTCGACGTGCGGGAGACCGACGACGGCGAGGTACTCGGCAACCAGCGGCTCTGCACGGACGCCGACCCGCGCTGCCGGGGCTGGTCGCAGTGCCACCGCTCCCGCTGGGCCCCCGACTCGGTGCTCCCCGCCCTAGCCGCCGCCTGAGGTGCAAGGAAGGGCCCCCGCTTAACGCCTGGTGCATAGGAAGGGCCCCTTGTTAACAGGGGGGCGGCGCTGGGGCGCCGAACAGGGGCAGGGCTGGGGCGCCGATGACGGCGTTAAGAAGGGGCCCCTGCTCTACCGGAGGCGTTAACGGGGGGCCCTTCCTTTCACCTGGCGCGTTGTCCGCGTACCTCCAGCTGGGCCAGCAGGGTCGCGGTGGCCGCGGCGACCGCGGCCACCGCGGCGTCGAACGCCTCGGCGTTGTGCGCGGCCGGCGCGCGGAACCCGGAGATCTTCCGGACGTACTGCAACGCGGCGGCCTGGACGTCCGCGTCGGTCACCTCGGGGGTGTACGGCTCACGCAGGGTCTTGATGCTCCGGCACACGGCTCCTCCTCGTCTCGGTCCATCCGGTCGGCCCGGATACGCTGTGCATGTCATGACTACCGCAGCGGCGAGCAGCCCGCGCACCTACCAGGTGCGCACGTACGGCTGCCAGATGAACGTGCACGACTCCGAGCGCATCTCCGGCCTGCTGGAGCAGGCGGGCTACGTGCGCGCCCGCGAGGCCGACGACAACCCCGACGTGGTGGTCTTCAACACCTGCGCGGTCCGGGAGAACGCCGACAACCGGCTCTACGGCAACCTGGGTCATCTGCGTCCCGTCAAGGACAAGCACCCCGGCATGCAGATCGCCGTCGGCGGCTGCCTGGCCCAGAAGGACCGGGGCGACATCGTCCGCAAGGCGCCCTGGGTCGACGTGGTGTTCGGCACGCACAACATCGGGTCGCTGCCGGTGCTGCTGGAGCGCGCTCGGCACAACGCCGCCGCCGAGGTCGAGATCCTCGAATCCCTCGACGTGTTCCCGTCGACGCTGCCGACCCGCCGCGAGTCGACGTACGCCGGCTGGGTGTCCATCTCCGTCGGCTGCAACAACACGTGCACGTTCTGCATCGTGCCCTCCCTGCGCGGCAAGGAGAAGGACCGGCGCCCCGGCGACATCCTCTCCGAGGTCCGCGCGCTGGTCGACGAGGGCGTTCTGGAGGTGACCCTGCTCGGGCAGAACGTCAACTCCTACGGCGTCGAGTTCGGCGACCGGTACGCGTTCGGCAAGCTGCTGCGCGCGTGCGGCGACATCGACGGGCTGGAGCGGGTCCGGTTCACCAGCCCGCACCCGAAGGACTTCACCGACGACGTGATCGCCGCGATGGCCGAGACGCCGAACGTCTGCCACTCGCTGCACATGCCGTTGCAGTCCGGCTCCGACGACGTGCTGAAGGCGATGCGCCGCTCGTACCGGTCGGAGAGGTACCTGGGGATCATCGAGAAGGTCCGTGCGGCGATGCCGGACGCGGCGATCACCACCGACATCATCGTCGGCTTCCCGGGCGAGACCGAGGCCGACTTCCAGCGCACCCTCGACGTGGTGCGTGCGGCCCGGTTCTCGTCGGCGTTCACCTTCCAGTACTCCAAGCGTCCCGGCACCCCGGCCGCCACGATGGACGGCCAGCTGCCCAAGCAGGTGGTGCAGGAGCGGTACGAGCGGCTGATCGCCTGCGTCGAGGAGATCACCTGGGCGGAGAACAGGAAGCTGGTGGGGGAGACCGTCGAGGTGCTGGTCGCCGTCGGCGAGGGCCGCAAGGACGAGCGCACCGGGCGGATGTCCGGCCGCGCCCGCGACGGCCGGCTGGTCCACTTCGACGCGGGTTCCCTCGTCGGGCAGATCCGGCCCGGCGACATCGTGCACACCACGGTCACGTACGCCGCTCCGCACCACCTCAACGCCGACTCCGAGCCGCTGTCGCACCGGCGCACCCGGGCCGGTGACGCGGCCGAGGCGGGACGTTCCCCGCGTACCCCCGGGGTGTTGCTCGGTCTGCCCACGATCGGCGCGCCCGCCCCGGCGCCCGCGCCCACGACCGGCGGCTGCGCCGTCGCCCACTGAGCCCACGAAGGAAGGGCCCCTTCTTAACGCATCCTGTTAAGAAGGGGCCCTTCCTCTACACCAGGCGTTAACGGGGGGCCCTTCCTTACACCCTCAGCAGGCGGTGCCGTTCAGCTTGACCGAGCCGGGGGTGGAGGCAGCGCCGTTGGCGGTGAAGCCGACGGTCACCGACGCGCCCGCGGCCAGTGACGGCGCCCAGCTCGGCGCCGCCGCGGTGACCGTGGTGCCGGACTGCGTCACCGTGGCGTTCCAGCCGCTGGCCAGGGTCACTCCGGCCGGCCAGGTCCACGTCACCGACCAGGGGTTGAGCGTGCCCGTGCCGGTGTTCTTCACGGTCAGCTCGCCTTGGAACCCGCCCTGCCACGCGTTGACCTGCTTGTAGGTGGCGGTGCAGCCGCCGGTCGGCGCCGGCGTGGTCGGCGTCGGGCCGGGCGTCGTCGGTGTGGGGGTGACCCCACCGCCCCCGCCGCCGACCGGCGGGATCAGGTACGGCTGGAGGATCGCCTGCTTGGTCGTGTTGATGCTGGTCCAGTCGTCGAGTGCGATGCCGCCGGTGTCACCGGAGTTCGGGTTCCACGACCAGTAGGTGAAGGACATCCCGTTGACGCCGGTGCCGGTGTAGGCCATCAGCTTCTCCAGCCACACCTTGTCCCGCGGGTCGGCCAGCGTGCTGCCGAACTCGCCCAGCATGATCGGGGCGACGTTCTGCTTGTACAGGTAGCCCCAGTACTTGTCCCAGATCGCCGGCAGGTTGTTCGGGAAGTCCGGGCTCTTGAACCAGGTCTGCTCGTAGACGCTCGTGGCGTAGTCGTGTGGGGAGTAGACCAGCCGGTTCGCCACGTTCAGCCGTACCGGGAACTGCCCGGCCTTCGACAGGTTCCCGCCCCACCAGCCGCAGTCCTCGTCGTTGCTGGGATCGTTGTCCCAGACGTTGGAGAGGCCGCCGCTGGGGCAGCTCACCCCCTCCACGAAGATCAGCCAGTTCGGCTGCACGGACAGGATGGCGTTGCCGGCCCGCTCGGCGGCGAGCCGCCAGTCCCGGGCCGGGTCGCCGCAGCCCCAGCACGCGCCGGTCGCGTTCGGGTTCGTACCGTCGGCGTGCGGCTCGTTGTGCAGGTCGGCGCCGATGACCGTGGTGTTGCCCGCGTACCGCTGGGCGAGCATCTTCCAGTCGTTGATCCAGGTCGCCTCGGAGACGGTGCCCGTGTACCAGAGGGCGGACTGCCCGGCGGACGTCGGCCGGTGCCGGTCGAGGATGATCCGCATCCCCTTGCTGCCCGCGTAGTCCACGACCTTGTCGAGGATCTGCAACGGCGAGAGCCCGACCAGGTCCGGGTTGACGTAGTCGTTGATTCCGCTGGCGGTGGCGCCCGGCTTCAGCGCGTCGTTGGAGTACGGCACCCGCAGCGTGTTGTAGCCGAGGCTCGCCATCTTGTCGATCTGCCCCCGCCACGGGTTGCTCGACCAGAGCCCGTGGAAGGTCTTGTTGTCGGTCTCCATCCCGAACCAGTTGATGCCGGTGATCCGGACGGTCGCGCCGGTGCTGTCGACGATCTTGTTACCGCTCGTCTTCAGATAGCCGGTGCCGGTTCCGGCGGGGGCGGCGACGGCGGGTGAGGTGCTGACGGCGGCGGCGACGAGGACGCCGGCCGCGGCGGTGGCGAGCGCGGTGAGCGCGCCGCCGAGGGCGGTGGGTCGTGGCATGGATGCTCCACTTCGGACGCCCGTCGCCGCTCACGGCGGCGCGGGCGGAGGGCCAGGTGGGTGGTCACGCTCTTTCCGGAGTACGCGGACAGGCGTGCTCCGGTGCCGTCACGTGGACGGGTCACTCGCGGATCGACCCCGGCGACTTCCGACGGCGGTGTCCACCGTCGACGCCCTCGCGCCGGGCCCTACCTGGCTCTGCCGCCCATTCTGATCAGCTCAGGTCGATGCGTCAACCACTCCCGCCGCTCCGCCGCCGCAGGAGTGGGGTCGGCCGTCAGGACGCGGCGTGTTGCGCCCCTTGCCGGGGGACGCGGCGCCCCTGCTGGTCGCGGCTCCCGTCATGATCGACTCGATGTCATTGATGTCGGGGTGTCGGCGTGTCGGTGATACCGCGATATCAATGACATCGCGATGATCTTGGTGCGCGGCGGCGCGCGGCGCGGCGGCGCGGCGGCGCGGCGGCGCGGCGGATGGGGCAAAGGGAAGACCCCGGCCCCCACGTGGGGGCCGGGGTCTTCCGTGCGTGTCCGGGGTCAGCCGGCCCGCTCGGCGAGCTGGAGGAACTGCCGCTTGGAGGCGAGGGCCTGCTCGGCCTCCTTGATGCGGCGGGTGTCACCGGCGGCCTGGGCGCGGGCCAGCCGCTCCTCGGCCTCGGCGACCTGGGCCCGCATCTGGGCCAGGAGGGGGTTGTCCTCCTTGGTGGTACGCCGCCACGCGGAGTCCATCACCTCGCGGACCTTCTCGTCGATCGTGCGCAGCCGGCGCTCCAGCCCGGTCGCCGCCTCGCGGGGCACCCGGCCGGCCTCGTGCCACTGGGCCTGGATCTCCCGCAGCTTCGCCTGCGCGCCCTTCGGGTCGCCGTCGATGTCGAGGGCCTCGGCCTCGGCCAGCAGCGCCTGCTTGCGCTCCAGGTTGGCCCGCTGCTCGTTGTCCCGGGCGGAGAAGACCTCGCTGCGCCGGGTGAAGAACTCGTCCTGCGCGGCCCGGAACCGTTCCCAGAGCTTCTGCTCGGCCTCCTTCGAGGCGCGGGGCGCGGCCTTCCACTGGTTCATCAGGTCCTTGAGCTGGTTGGCGGTGGCCGCCCAGTCGGTGGACTCCTTCAGCTTCTCGGCCTCCGCGACCAGCTCCTCCTTGACTCCCTGCGCCTGCTTGCGCTGGGTGTCGAGGGAGGCGAAGTGGGCGCCGCGGCGGCGGGTGAACCCGTCCCGGGCGGCGGCGAACCGCTTCCACAGCTCACCGTCGGTCTTCTTGTCGACCCCGCGGATGGTCTTCCACTCGTCGAGGATCTCCTTGAGCCGGTCGCCGGCGGTCTTCCAGCCGGTCGACTCGGCGGCCAGCTTCTCGGCCTCCTCGACCAGGGCCGTCTTGCGGGCCAGCGCCTCTCCGCGGGCGGCCTCCTTGGCGGCCTTGGCCTCGCCGGCCTTCTCCTCGGCGACGACGGCGAGCTTGTCGAGGCGCGCGGCCAGGGCGTCGATGTCGCCGACCACGTGCGCCTCGGGGAGCGAGGCGCGGATCCGGCGGATCGTGCTCAGTGAGTGGCCGGCGTCCGCCGCGCCCGAGTTGAGCCGGGCCTCGGTCAGGTCCACCTCGGTCACCAGGTCCGCGAAGCGGCGGGCGAAGTGCGCCAGGCCCTCCTCCGGTGCTCCTGCCTGCCAGGATCCGACCACCCGCTCGCCCTCGGCGGTCTTCACGTACACGGTGCCGTCCGCGTCCACCCGTCCGAAGGCAGTCCAGTCGCTCATGTGCCCATCCTCGTTCTCCCGGCGTCGAAGGAGCAGCCCCTCGATCGCCGCCACGGCGCAGCCAAGTTTCTCCGGGCATTGTCACAGGTCCGACCCGGTTCCCGTCGAGCGCCTATCGCCGACCGTGACCATACGGTGTCCTACCACCTCCGGGTGGTCGTCCGGACGGGTGTGTCGGAATTTGCCGTACGGTGTACCGTACGGCGTACGACGACGCTGGCCCGGCAGGGCACGACGAGGAGAAGCAGATGACCCGTTCCCGTACGCAGCTCACACCCCCGGTCGACGGGGGTTTCGTGCCCGACCCGGCCGACCTGGCCGAGCTCGACGAGTGGTTCCGCCGGTACGACGCGCTGGCCGAGGCGGGCGACGTGACGGGCACCGCCGACCTGGCGATGTTCCCGCTCAACACGGTCACCGACGACGTGGCCGGGGAGGGCTCGGCCCGCCAGCTCGACCGGGCGGCGTACCTGGAGATGATGGGTGGCGTGCTCGGCGGCGGGGGCGGCGACCTGACGATGGAGTCGCGGCGCACGCCGTACTTCCTCACCCGCAGCCTGGTCGTCGTCTTCACCGACGCCGAGTTCACGGTCGACGGGGAACGGCAGCGGGTGCGCTACGCCGACCTGCTGGTCCGCACCGGCGGGCAGTGGCGCTTCCAGACCATGGTCCAGGGCGGCTGGGGCGGCCAGGCCGGCTGAGCCGGCCAGCGCCCGGGCGGGTGGCGGGCGGTGGCGGCACCGAGCGAGGTCCGGGGCGTGGCGGCCGGCGCGACCGATACGGTTGCCTCGTGTCACTGGTCGCCGCCGCCGTCTGCCCGCATCCGCCGCTGCTCGTCCCGGAGGTGGCCGGCGCGGCCGCACCCGAGCTGGACGACCTGCGCACGGCCTGCGACGAGGCGGTCGCCGGGCTGCTGGCCGCCGGACCGGACGAGATCGTCCTGCTCGGCGGCGGCCCGGAGACCGCCCGGTTCGACCCCGCCGACTCCGGCACGCTGCGACCGTTCGGGGTGGACCGGGCCGTCCGGCTGTGGAAGGTCAACTGTGCGGGGTCCGAGCGGCTTCCGTTGAGCCTGACCATCGGCGCGTGGCTGGTGAACCGGACCGGCACCGATCTGCCCCGGTTCGCCGAGGCGGTCGCCGGCGACGCGGCGCGGGCCGAGTGCGTCGCGCTCGGGACGGAGCTGGCCGAACGGCCCGAGCGGCGTACCGCCCTGCTGGTGCTGGGGGACTCCTCGGCCTGCCGGGGCGAGAAGTCACCCGGCTACGACGACCCGCGCGCGCCCGCGTACGACGAGGGGGTCGCCCGGGCCCTGGCCGAGGGGGACACCGAGGCCCTGCTCGGCCTGGACCCGGGGCTGTCGGCGGAGCTGAGGGTCGCCGGCCGCGCGCCGTGGCAGGTCCTGGCCGGCGCGGTCCGCGCGGCGGGCGGCAACTGGCGCGGCGAGCTGCGCCACCACTCGGCGCCCTACGGGGTCGCCTACCTCGTGGCGTCCTGGGAGCGGGCATGACCGTCGTGGCGGTCGTCGGGCCGACCGCGGCGGGCAAGTCGGCGCTGAGCATCGCCCTCGCCCACGCCCTCGGCGGCGAGGTGGTGAACGCCGACTCGATGCAGCTCTACCGGGGCCTGGACATCGGCACCGCCAAGCTCACCCCGGCCGAGCGCGAGGGCGTGCCGCACCACCTGCTGGACATCTGGGAGGTCACCGAGCCGGCGAGCGTCGCGGAGTACCAGCGGCTGGCCCGCGCGGCGGTCGACGACATCCTGGCCCGGGGCCGGGTGCCGCTGCTGGTGGGCGGCTCCGGCCTGTACGTGCGGGCCGTGCTGGAGCGGTTCGAGTTCCCCGGCACCGATCCGGCGGTCCGCGAGCGGCTGGAGGCGGAACTGGCCGCCGCCGGGCCCGCCCCCCTGTACGCGCGCCTGCGCGCGGCCGACCCGGAGGCGGCGGCCAGCATCCTGCCCGGCAACGGCCGACGGATCGTCCGCGCCTTGGAGGTCGTCGAGCTGACCGGGCGGCCGTTCACCGCGTCCCTGCCGCAACCCACGCCGTACTACCCCTCGGTCCAGCTCGGGGTCGACCTGGACACCGCGCTGCTGGACGAGCGGATCGCACTCCGGGTCGACCGGATGTGGGCCGACGGGATGGTCGCCGAGACCCGTGAGCTGGTCGGCCGGGGCCTGCCCGAGGGGCGTACGGCCAGCCGCGCCCTCGGCTACCAGCAGGTGCTGCGGTTCCTGGCCGGCGAGCTGACCGAGGCCGAGGCGCACGACGAGACGGTCCGCGCCACCCGCCGGTTCGTGCGCCGGCAGCGCTCCTGGTTCCGCCGTGACCCGCGGATCCACTGGCTGGACTCGGCCGCACCGAACCTGATCGAGACCGCCCTGCGCCTGGTGCCCGCCGCTGCGCGATGATGGAGGCGTGCAGTTCACCAAGGGCCACGGCACCGGCAACGACTTCGTCATCCTCCCCGATCCGGACAACCAGCTCGATCTGACACCGGGGACGGTGGCGGCGCTGTGCGACCGGCGGCGCGGCCTCGGCGGTGACGGCGTGCTGCGGGTGGTCCGGGCGGCGAAGCATCCCGAGGCCGTGGCGATGGCCGGCGAGGCCGAGTGGTTCATGGACTACTGGAACGCCGACGGTTCCTTCGCCGAGATGTGCGGCAACGGCGCCCGCGTCTTCGTCCGCTACCTGGTCGCCACCGGGCTGGCCACGCCCGACGGGGACGCGCCGCTGCCGGTGGCCACCCGGGCCGGCGTCGTGCGCGCGGTGGTCACGGCCGACGCGGTCGCCGTCGAGATGCGCCGCCCCCGGTTGTACGACAGCGCCACCGCCACCCTGGGCGGCCTGACCCTGCCCGGTACGGCCGTCGACGTGGGCAACCCGCACCTGGTGTGTGCGCTGCCCGCCGGGCTGCCGTTGACCGGGCTGGACCTCACCCGGGCGCCGGACGTCGACGCGAGGGTGTTCCCCGCCGGGGTCAACGTCGAGTTCACCGCACCGGGCGAGCCGGTCGACGGCGCCGACGGGCACGTGCTGATGCGGGTGTACGAGCGCGGCTCCGCCGAGACCCTGTCCTGCGGCACCGGGGCGTGCGCGGTGGCCGCGGTCGCCCTCCGCGACGCCGGCCGGGACAGCGGCGTGATGGCGGTCGACGTGCCCGGCGGACGCCTCTCGGTCACCATCGGCGACGACTCGTGCTGGCTGGCCGGCCCCGCCGCCCTCGTCGCCACGGGCGAGATCGACCCGGCAGCCCTCACCACGACGGCCTGACCCCGACCCCCGAGTCCCGCGATCTTGCAGTTGCGGTCGTTGATATGTCTGCTTCTGGGCCGAATGTCGCGACCCAAAGTGCAAGATCGCGGGCTGCGGAGGGGTGGACCGAGCTGCGGAGGGGTGGACCGGGGTTACGGGGTGGCGCTGGCGCCGGCGGCGATCTCGGGGAGGTCGGCCGGGCCCGAGTCGGCGGCGGGGGGCGGGGTGACCGACGGGTTCTGTGCGGCGGCGCGGACGGCCGCCGCGACCGCCGGGGCGACCCGGGAGTCGAAGACGCTCGGCACGATCACCGTCGGGTTGATCTTCTCCTCGCCCACCACGTCGGCGATGGCCCGCGCGGCGGCGATCGCCATCTCCTCGGTGAACTCCTCGGCGTGCGCGTCGAGCATGCCCCGGAACACGCCGGGGAACGCCAGCACGTTGTTGATCTGGTTCGGCTGGTCGGAGCGGCCGGTGGCGACGACGGCGGCGTGCTTGCGCGCCTCCCGCGGGTCGACCTCCGGGTCCGGGTTCGCCAGCGCGAAGACGATCGAGTCCTTGGCCATCGCGGCGATGTCGTCGCCGGTGAGCAGGTTCGGCGCGCTCACGCCGATGAACACGTCCGCGCCCCGGATCGCACCGGGCAGGTCGCCGGAGTAGCTCTCCTTGTTGGTGTGCTCGGCCAGCCACTGCCAGGCCGGGTTGAGGTCGGGCATCCCACGGTGCAGCGCGCCCTGCCGGTCGTACGCGATGATGTCGCCGACGCCCTGGCGCAGCAGCAGCTTCATGATCGCGGTGCCGGCCGCGCCCGCGCCGGAGACCACGACCCGGACGTCCGCGAGCTGCTTGCCCACGACGCGCAGCGCGTTGGTCAGCGCGGCGAGCACGCAGATGGCGGTGCCGTGCTGGTCGTCGTGGAAGACCGGGATGTCCAGCGCCTCGCGCAGCCGGGCCTCGATCTCGAAGCAGCGCGGCGCGGCGATGTCCTCCAGGTTGATCCCGCCGTACGCGGGCGCGATGGCCTTCACGATCTGCACGATCTCGTCGGTGTCCTGAGTGTCCAGCACCACCGGCCACGCGTCGACCCCACCGAAGCGCTTGAACAGCGCGGCCTTGCCCTCCATCACCGGCAGGGACGCGGCCGGTCCGAGGTTGCCCAGGCCGAGCACGGCGGAGCCGTCGCTGACCACGGCGACGGTGTTGCGCTTGATGGTGAGCCGCCGGGCGTCCGCCGGGTTCTCCGCGATCGCCATGCAGACCCGGGCCACGCCCGGGGTGTACGCGCGGGACAGCTCGTCGCGGTTGCGCAGCGCGACCTTCGGGGTGACCTCGATCTTGCCGCCCAGGTGGAGCAGGAACGTCCGGTCGGAGACCTTGCGGACGTCCACGCCCTCCAGCGCGGTCAGCGCGTCCACCACCTGGTCGGCGTGGCTGGAGTCGGCGGTGTCACAGGTCAGGTCGACGAGCACGTGGGTCGGGTCGGAGTCGACCACGTCCAGCGCGGTGACGATCGCACCGGCCTCGCCGACGGAGGTGGTGAGGCGTCCGATCGAGGAGGCGTCCGCGGGCACCGCGATCCGGATGGTGATCGAGAACCCGGCACTCGGGAGACGGGTGATGGCCACGGTGTTTTCCTCCGTCGACGCTGAACGGTTCGCCCCGCATTTCTACTCGCCTCGCTGGTCCGGCCGGCATCCGACCCCGCTACCGACGGGTACGGCCACGGGCATATAGCGGGTGCATCGTGCGTTGACACATGTCAGGATTGCGTTCTACGTGACCAAACGGACAGGAGATCGAGTTTGCGAGAGCAGGAGACCTACGTTCCCAACGAGGACGACGAGTTCGACGCCACAACCGGTGACTTCGAGCTGTCGGAGCGGCAGGCGTTGCGGCGGGTCCCCGGCCTCTCGACCGAGCTCACCGACATCACCGAGGTCGAGTACCGGCAGCTGCGCCTGGAGCGCGTCATCCTGGTCGGGGTGTGGACCGAGGGCAGCCAGAGCGACGCGGAGAACTCCCTCACCGAGCTGGCCGCGCTCGCCGAGACGGCCGGCTCCGAGGTCCTCGAGGGGCTGATCCAGCGGCGCAACCGCCCGGACCCGGCCACCTACGTCGGCCGGGGCAAGGTCGAGGACCTCGGTTCGGTGGTGCTCGCCACCGGCGCCGACACCGTCATCTGCGACGGTGAGCTGTCCCCGTCGCAGCTGCGCAACCTGGAGCAGCGCACCAAGGTCAAGGTGGTCGACCGGACCGCCCTGATCCTGGACATCTTCGCCCAGCACGCGAAGAGCAAGGAAGGTAAGGCGCAGGTCGAGCTGGCCCAGCTGGAGTACCTGCTGCCCCGGCTGCGCGGTTGGGGTGAGACCCTCTCCCGGCAGACCGGTGGTAGCGGTCGCGGCGGCGGTGCCGGCGGCGGCGTGGGTCTGCGCGGTCCCGGTGAGACCAAGCTGGAGACCGACCGGCGTCGGATCCGCCACCGCATCGCCCGGCTGCGCCGGGAGATCAAGGGCATGCGGACGGTACGCCAGACCAAGCGCGCCCGGCGCTCCCGCAACGCGGTGCCGGCCGTCGCGATCGCCGGCTACACCAACGCCGGCAAGTCCAGCCTGCTCAACCGGCTGACCGGTGCCGGCGTGCTGGTGGAGAACGCGCTGTTCGCCACGCTGGACCCGACCACCCGCAAGGCCACCACCTCCGACGGGCGCCTCTACACGCTGTCCGACACCGTCGGCTTCGTCCGGCACCTGCCGCACCAGATCGTCGAGGCGTTCCGCTCGACCCTGGAGGAGGTCGCCGAGGCCGACCTGGTGGTGCACGTGGTCGACGGCACCCACCCCGACCCGGAGGAGCAGGTCCGCGCGGTCCACGAGGTCCTCGCGGAGGTCGGCGCCGACCGTCTGCCCGAGCTGCTGGTGGTCAACAAGACCGACGCCGCGGACGAGGAGACCCTGCTGCGGTTGAAGCGACTCTGGCCGGACGCCGTCTTCGTGTCGGCCCACACCGGGCGGGGCGTCGACGGGCTGCGCGAGGCCATCGAGGAGCGGCTGCCCCGTCCGGCGGTGGAGGTCCGCGCCGTGCTCCCGTACGACCGGGGTGACCTGGTCGCCCGGCTGCACCGGCAGGGCGAGGTGCTGAGCACGTCGCACCTGCCCGAGGGCACCCTGCTGCACGTCCGGGTCGGCGAGGCCCTCGCCGCGGAGCTGGCGCCGTTCGAGGCCGGGGCCGAGCAGGCTCTCGCCCAGCGTTCGTAAGGGCGTCCCGGCGCCCGGGAGAGCCCCGCGGGACATGCGACACTAGCAAGATGCGCCGCGTACTCTCCTCGGTCACGGTTGCCCTCAGCCTGCTGGGGGCAACCGTGGCGTGGGCCGGGGTCGCCCTGGCAGCCCCCACCTCCGCCACCTCCGCGCTCGCTCTCGCCGCAGGTCAGAAGCGGTGCACGGTGGCCGACGAGCGCCTCCGCGAGGTCTCCGGCCTGGTGGCGACGAAGACCGGCTACGTCGTGATCAACGACGGCACCACCGACGAGCGCCGCAAGCGCGTCTTCTTCCTCGACACCAAGTGCAAGATCACCAAGGATCCGGTCCGCTACTCCGGCGGCGGACCCCTCGACACCGAGGACCTGGCGCTCTCCCCGGACGGCAGGACGCTGTGGATCGCCGACACCGGCGACAACGTCACCAGCAAGACCCGCCGCGAGCGGGTCGCCCTGTGGAGCATGCCGGTGGGCGGCGGCGAACAGCCGGAGCTGCACCGCATCGCGTACCCGGACGGCAAGCCGCGCGACGCCGAGGCGCTGCTCCTCAACGGCGACGGCACCCCTCTGATCATCACCAAGGTGACCGCCGGCAAGGCGGAGATCTTCACGCCGGGTGCGAAGCTGCGCACCGGCGACACCGAGCCCGTGCCAATGAAGAAGGTCGGCGACGTCAGCCTGCCGAAGACCGAGACGGAGAACCCGTTCGGCTCCCTCGGCCGGACGGCTGTCACCGGCGCCGCCCGCTCCCCGGACGGGTCCCGCGTGGTGCTCCGCACGTACGCCGACGCCTTCGAGTACGACGTCTCCGACGGTGACGTGGTGAAGGCGCTGACCTCCGCCGAGCCCCGGGTGACCGCGTTGGCGGACCCGTTCGGCGAGGCGATCTCCTACACGCCCGACGGCAGGTCGTTCCTCACCATCTCCGACGGCGGTCAGCTCGAGGACGAGGAGCCCATCAACATCCTGGCCTACAAGCCGTCCACCGAGGGGGCGAAGCCCGTCGCGGGCTCGGCGGCTGGGCCCAAGTCGGCCGCGAGCCAGTCCTGGATGGACTCGCTCACGCTCCAGGACATCACCTATCTGATCGGTGCGGTCGGCGCTCTCGGCGCGGTGCTGGTCGGTGCCGGGGTGGTCGGCATCCTGCGGGCACGGCGGAACCCTCCGCCGGGTCGAGACTCCGACGACGGTCCGGACCGCGACGGCGGGCCCGACGACGACGCGGAGGGCTTCCTGCCTCCGGGTGACCGGGCGGCCCGCGCCGGTGTCTACGGCGGTGCGCCCTCCGCCGGTGTCTACGGCGCACCCGGCGGTGGCCCTCGCGGTGGCGCGGTCCCGCCCGGCGGTGGTCGTGGTGCCGCGGTCCCGCCCGGTGGCGGTCGCGGTGGTGCCGCTCCGGCCGGTGGCGCGGTCTACGGGGGCAAGCCGGCCGGCGGAGGCGTCTACGGCGGTGGCCGCCCGGCCGGCGGTAGCGGCAGTGGTGTGTACGGCGGCCGACCCGGTGGCGGCGGTGCCCCGTCGGGCGGTGGCCGGGCAGGTGGCGTACCCCCGGCCGGCGGCGGTCGCGCCGGTGGTGCGGCTCCGGCCGGCGGTGGCCGTGGCGGTGTGCCGGACCGTGGTGGTGTGCCGGACCGTGGCGGTGTGCCGGACCGTGGCCGTGGTGGCGACGGCGCCCGTGGTGGCGGTGGTCGCCCGGCGGCCGGTGGTCGTCCGGCCGGCGGCGTCTACGGAGGCGGCCCGGCCGGCGGTGGTCAGCCGGCTGGCGGTGGCGGCCGGGCGGAACCCCCGCGCCGCGGCCCGGACCCGGAGGCGGGCGGTCAGCGGTCGGGTCGGCGGCGCGACGACGGCCACCGAGACGAGCGGGGCGGTTCCTACGGCCAGGTGCCCGGGGGTGGCCGCGGCTACCGGGGCGACCGGTACTGAATCGGCCGCACGGAGATCGCGTCCGGGGTGACCGCTCGACCGGCGGCCACCCCGAACAGCGTCAGATTCGGCGGAGCACCGCGACGACCCGGCCCATGATGGTCGCATCGTCGCCGGGGATCGGGTCGAAGGCCGGGTTCTGCGGCATGAGCCAGACGTGCCCGTCGCGGCGCCGGTACGTCTTCACCGTCGCCTCGCCGTCGAGCATGGCGGCGACGATCTCGCCGGAGTCGGCGGTCGGCTGCTGACGGACGACCACCCAGTCGCCGTCACAGATGGCCGCGTCGAGCATCGAGTCGCCCTTGACCTGGAGCATGAAGACCTCGCCCTCGCCGACGAGCTCGCGGGGCAGCGGGAAGATGTCCTCCACGGCCTGCTCGGCGAGGATCGGCCCACCGGCGGCGATGCGGCCCAGCATCGGCACGTACGCCGGGGCGGGGCGCTGTGCCCGGGTCATCTCGTCGTCCACGTCGCTGGGTGCCCGGACGTCCACCGCGCGGGGACGGTTGGGGTCGCGGCGCAGAAAGCCCTTCTTCTCCAGCTCCTTGAGCTGGTAGGCGACGCTCGACGGTGAGACGAGACCAACCGCCTCGCCGATCTCCCGGACGCTCGGGGGGTAGCCGTGGCGCTCGACCCAGGTGCGGATGAACTCCAGGATCCGCCGCTGGCGGGCGGTCAGGTCGACCGTCGTCGGGTCGGGGAAGGCGCTCACCACCGGGGTGACCGGTCGTACGGCCGGCTGCCCGGCCCGGCTGCGTGCGGCGCCGCGGCGTCGGGTGGCCGGCGGACCCGCCTCGGTGATCTGCTGCGGGGTCTTCGGCCGGCTGGCCCGGTCCTCGGTCACGTCCGTCCTCCCTGGTCGGCGCTGGGTGCCTCGGCGGCTCGTGGCGCGTGTGATGTCGTGTCCGGATCGACGGGGGAGCGCCGAAGCCGGTTGTTGATGACCGTATAGGTGAGATCAGTCATTTTCAAACATCTGTACGACCTCGTTCAGCGTGTCGGGGTGAAAATCCGATCAGTTCGTACTCGTGTTCTGATAAATGGTACGTCGGGTCGCACGGCTGTTCGATCCCGGCGGTTCGTCGGCACCTCCCGGCCGGGCGGCCGGTAACCCCCTCGGCGGCGTGGCGTTGGGCTCTCTGGTCGCCCGGACGGAGGTGGTGCAGGTGACGCGCCGGACACGCCCGCCAACTTGACCTCGGATCATCGGCGGCATACGGTCGACCCCTAGATGTAGTAGTCACACGGGCGTAAGTCGCCTACAGGTTGGGTTCGACTACCGAACGCACTCCCGTACCGTCGGCACGGCGACACCATCGGACGATGGTTCCGCCGTGATGACGCGTGCCCGAGGGCGGGTCGGCGGACCCGCGGTCGATGGAGGAGGTCGGGCGATGCGGTGTCCGTACTGCCGGCACCCTGACTCCCGGGTCGTCGACTCGCGGGAGGCCGACGACGGCCAGTTGATCCGCCGGCGGCGGTCCTGCCCGGAGTGCGGCAAGCGGTTCACCACCGTCGAGGAGGCGGTGCTCGCGGTGGTCAAGCGCAGCGGGGTGACCGAGCCGTTCAGCCGTACGAAGATCATCGGCGGGGTGCGCAAGGCGTGCCAGGGCCGGCCGGTGGACGAGGACTCGATCGCACTGCTGGCGCAGAAGGTCGAGGAGACCGTCCGCGCCAAGGGGGCGGCCGAGCTTCCGAGCCACGAGGTGGGGTTGGCGATCCTGGGCCCCCTGCGGGACCTGGACGAGGTGGCCTACCTGCGGTTCGCCAGCGTCTACCGGTCGTTCGACTCGCTCGCGGACTTCGAGCGGGAGATCGACACGCTGCGGGCCGCCGCCCGCGCCCGGGCCGAGGGCGCCGGTGCCGACGCGGCCGGCGCTGCCGGCCGTACCCATTGAATTGTGCGTTTTTGAGAAGACAGTCGGAGCGCGCGGCGGGTGACCGTGCGGACGAGGGGGCGGATGAGATGTCGGGGGATGGTGTGACAACGAGCAGGTCACGGTCGAAGGCTGGCGCGACGGCGGGCCTCAAGATCGAGCGGGTCTGGACCACCGAGGGGGTGCACCCCTACGACGAGGTCGCGTGGGAGCGGCGCGACGTGGTCATGACCAACTGGCGCGACGGCTCGATCAACTTCGAGCAGCGCGGCGTGGAGTTCCCCGAGTCGTGGAGCGTCAACGCGGCCAACATCGTCACCACCAAGTACTTCCGTGGCGCGGTGGGCACCCCGGAGCGGGAGTGGTCGCTCAAGCAGTTGATCGACCGGGTCGTCGCCACCTACCGCACCGCCGGTGAGGAGTACGGCTACTTCGCCAGCCCGGCCGACGCCGAGGTCTTCGCCCACGAACTGACCTGGATGCTGCTGCACCAGGTGTTCAGCTTCAACTCGCCGGTGTGGTTCAACGTCGGCACGCCGTCCCCGCAGCAGGTCAGCGCCTGCTTCATCCTCGCCGTCGACGACTCGATGGACTCCATCCTGGACTGGTACAAGGAGGAGGGGCTGATCTTCAAGGGCGGCTCCGGCTCCGGCGTCAACCTGTCCCGGATCCGGTCCTCCCGCGAGCTGCTCTCCTCCGGCGGCAACGCCTCCGGCCCGGTCAGCTTCATGCGTGGCGCGGACGCCTCCGCCGGCACCATCAAGTCCGGCGGCGCCACCCGGCGCGCGGCGAAGATGGTCATCCTCGACGTGGACCACCCGGACATCCAGGAGTTCGTGGTCACCAAGGCGCGTGAGGAGGACAAGATCCGCGCCCTGCGCGACGCCGGGTTCGACATGGACCTGGGCGGCGCCGACATCGTCAGCGTGCAGTACCAGAACGCCAACAACTCGGTCCGGGTCTCCGACGAGTTCATGACGGCGGTGGAGAACGACGGCGGGTTCGACCTGCGCGGCCGGCTGGACGGGTCGACGATCGAGACGATCAACGCGAAGAAGCTGTTCCGCAGCATCGCCCAGGCCGCCTGGGAGTGCGCCGACCCCGGCCTCCAGTACGACGACACCATCAACGACTGGCACACCTGCCCGGAGACCGGCCGGATCACCGCGTCGAACCCGTGCTCGGAGTACCTGCACCTGGACAACTCCTCGTGCAACCTCGCCTCGCTGAACCTGATGAAGTTCCTCCGCGCCGACGGCGGCTTCGAGGTGGAGAAGTTCGTCAAGTCGGTCGAGCTGGTCATCACCGCGATGGACATCTCGATCTGCTTCGCCGACTTCCCGACCGACAAGATCGGCGAGACCTCCCGCGCCTACCGGCAGCTCGGCATCGGCTACGCCAACCTCGGCGCCCTGCTGATGGCCTCCGGCCTGCCGTACGACTCGGAGCAGGGCCGCTCGGTCGCCGCGGCGATCACCTCGCTGATGACCGGCACCGCCTACCGCCGCTCGGCCGAGCTGGCCGGCGTCGTCGGCCCGTACGACGGCTATGCCCGCAACGCCGAGCCGCACAAGCGGGTCATGCGCAAGCACGCCGCCGCCAACGACGAGATCAAGCCCACCAGCCCGGTGGCCACCGCGATCGTGCGGGAGGCGACCAGGCAGTGGACCCAGGGCAACAAGGTCGGTGACAAGTTCGGCTGGCGCAACGCGCAGGCCAGCGTGCTGGCGCCGACCGGCACCATCGGCTTCATGATGGACTGCGACACGACCGGCGTGGAGCCGGACCTGGCGCTGGTCAAGTTCAAGAAGCTGGTCGGCGGCGGCTCGATGCAGATCGTCAACCAGACCGTCCCGCGCGCACTGCGCAGCCTCGGCTACCCCGAGGAGCAGGTCGAGGCGATCATCGAGCACATCGCCGACCACGGCCACGTGGTGGACGCCCCCGGCCTCAAGCCGGAGCACTACCCGGTCTTCGACTGCGCGATGGGTGAGCGGTCCATCGCCCCGATGGGCCACGTGCGGATGATGGCGGCCATCCAGCCGTTCGTCTCCGGCGCCATCTCCAAGACGGTCAACATGCCGGAGCAGGCAACCGTCGAGGACGTCGAGAAGATCTACTTCGAGGGCTGGAAGCTCGGCCTCAAGGCACTGGCGATCTACCGCGACAACTGCAAGGTCGGCCAGCCGCTCTCGGTGGGCAAGGCCAACAAGACCGCCGAATCGGCTCCGGCCGTGGTCGAGGCGCCCGAGAAGGTCGTGGAGAAGGTCGTCGAGTACCGCCCGGTGCGCAAGCGGCTGCCGAAGAAGCGCCCGTCGCAGACGGTCAGCTTCTCCGTCGGCGGCGCCGAGGGCTACCTCACCGCGTCGTCCTACCCGGACGACGGCCTCGGCGAGGTCTTCCTCAAGATGTCGAAGCAGGGCTCGACCCTCGCCGGTGTGATGGACGCCTTCTCGGTGGCCATCTCCATCGGCCTCCAGTACGGCGTGCCGCTGGAGACGTACGTCAGCAAGTTCACCAACATGCGCTTCGAGCCGGCCGGCATGACCGACGACCCGGACGTGCGCATGGCCGCCTCGGTGATGGACTACATCTTCCGTCGCCTGGCCCTGGACTTCCTGCCGTACGAGCGCCGCGCGGAGCTGGGCATCTTCACCGCCCAGGAGCGGGCCGCCCAGCTGCGGGCCGAGGCGGAGGCGGAGGCCGGCGGTGCGGACCTCACCGCGATGGCCTCCTCCGCCCCGGTCGAGGCTCCCGTCGAGCCGAAGACCGGCCCGATCGCCCAGCCGGCGCAGGAGACCGCCGACGTCGTCGCCGCCAAGCCGGCGCCGTCGGTCGGCTCCAGCACCGAGCTGCTGGAGGCCGTGATCGGCAAGGCCGCCGACGCGCCGCTCTGCTTCACCTGCGGTACGAAGATGCGCCCGGCCGGTAGCTGCTACGTCTGCGAGGGCTGCGGCTCCACCAGCGGCTGTAGCTGACCCAAAGCAACGAGCCCCGGGCGTTGGAGCGCCCGGGGCTCGTGAGCCGGGATGGAGCCCGACCAAATGGTTGCAAGACGGATCCTCGCTCCTCCCGGCTCGATTCCGCAAGTTGATCGAGTACGAAGGAGAAAAGGATGGCGACACCAAGGAAGCCGGTACATGTTGTTCCTCACCCCGATGGCTGGGCGGTGAGGCGGGAGGGCAGCCAAAGGGCAGCCTCAGTCCACGACACTCAGGCCGAGGCTGCAAGGCAGGGCCGCGCGTCAGCTCGAGCGAGCGAGACGGAGTTCTACCTGCACGGTAGGAACGGGCAGATCCGTGAGCGCGACAGTTACGGAAATGACCCTAATCCACCACGAGACCGGAACTAGGTGAACGAGGCTCTGGCCTGCTAGGCAGGCCAGAGCCGTTCGTCTTCTGTCTCGGTGTCCACTCCCATGACCTGATCGGTGCCCGTTGTGCCAGGTCCCGGATCACCTCAAGCCCACTACGGATCCCGGGCCACCAATGGCCATAAATGGCCTGCGCAGCGATGCCCTAAAGCCGCCGTTAGCGCTTCAACTGCGCGAGGAAAGTCAACCAGGTCGACCCGTCGAAGCGAAGAGTTCGACCCGAGCGGTCCTTGCTATCACGGACCTCGACGGTGTGGTCGGCGAACCTGACTTCGACGCAGGCACCGTTGCTGCCGCTGCGGGTGCTCTTGCGCCACTGCGAGTCCACGCCACGCCTCCTACTCCTCGCGCCGCGCGTCCCGGATCTCCTCGATCATTGCGGCCGAGTCCGTCGGTGACATGGCTGCGGCGCGCAGGCTGTTGAAGATGACTGTACAGCGGCGGACATCCTCACCCTCCGCGTAGAGGTCGCCGGTGATGCCCTCGATGTAGACCACGCCGGGGCCGTCTGTGAAGTTCAGGATGTGGAAGCTCGACAGCATGGACGCGTACGCGCCCTCCCTGAACGGGATCACCTGGACTGTCACGTTCCAGCGCTCTCCGGCTTCCAGAAGTGCGGTCAACTGGTCCGCCATGACCTTCGCTCCGCCGATCTGGCGGTGAAGGACGGCCTCGTCCAGGACTGCCACCAGACGCAGCTTCCCTGACGTGATCAGCTCCTGTCGCTGCATCCGGACGGCCACCCGTCGTTCCACCGCCTCCGGAGACGGTTCGAAGGCGTCTTCGCTCGTCATCGCCCGTGCGTAGTCCGCGGTCTGGAGCAGCCCGGGAACGACCAGCGTCTCGAAGTTCTGCACCTCGTCGGCTGCGGACTCCAACCCGATGTACTGACGGTACGACGACGGGAGATCGCCGTACTTGGCCCACCAACCTCGCTGCTTGCCGCTCCTGGCCATGGAGAGGAGCAGGTCGCGCAACTCAGGGTCGGTCATGCCGTATCGATCGAGCAGGGCGTTGAGCGCCGGTGCCTTGATGCCAACCCGCCCGGCTTCGATGCGCCGCAGGGTGCTGGCCGATACCTCGATCACCTCGGCAGCCTGCTCAGCCGTGACGCCTGCTTCCTCGCGAGCCCGCCGGAGCTGAGCGCCGAGCTGGAAGCGAACGAAGGTAGGGCTCTCCATGGCGCTCATTGTGCCGTCGGAGTGCCTGTACGGCACCGACACACGCCCGTCCTCTTTGGCAGGTCGTCGTTGACCAGCCCAGAATGCCCGCGCAAAATGGTGTGCGCAACCAGGGTGCGTGTGGCCGGAGGTTCAGATGGCGCGGCGTGTGTCATACGACGAGTACCTGCTGGCCGTCGCGCTCACCCCGGCCCGTCGGCATTGGCCGGTGTGGTCGTGGCGCCGGTGGCGTCGCACATGCCGCTGCGGTGCCGACCTCCCGTGCCGCGCCCGCCACCGCATCCCGATCGGGCGCGGCCACTGGCCGGAGGAGGAGCAGAAGTGAGCGAGGACCTGATACGCCAGATCCTGGCGATCCACGTCGCCGGCGTCAACGGTCTCTGCGTCGGGTGCCGGTGGCGTTGGGCGCGGCGGACGCCGTACCCCTGCTCTCAGGCCGCATGGGCGACGCGACCTGGCGGTTCCTGGGAGGCCGGTCGTGACCACCCACGGCCCGGTCCTTCCGATGTGGAGCTGCGGTGGTTGTGGTGGGCCGTGGCCGTGCGCGACGAGGCGTGCCGAGCTGCGGGCGGAGTTCGACGGCGTTCCCGTCTCGCTCGCGATCCACATGGGCTCGTACCTCGTCTGGGCCGCCGAGGACCTGACCTGGGTTCCGGCGGGACTGCTGCACCGACGCTTCCTCGGGTGGGTGCGGTGAGTGTCCTGCGGCGAGGGGATGAGCGCTTCCACTACAGCGACGGCTCGCACCGCTGGATTCCGCCCAACCCGGACCACGACCAGGAGGTGTGGGACGAGATGGTCCGCCAGCACCAGCGGAAGCACCTTGAGGAGATATCGAGTCGGAGAACGCCGTTCCGTGGTCCGAAGGGGACAGCTCAAGAGATCGATCATGGCTAGGGTGGGCGGTGCGATGATCGCCGATACGGGGAGGCGTCATGGGGAATCCGTCGATCCTTGCGCGACTGGTAGCCGCCGGGCTGCTGCCGGTGCTGTGGGGAGTGCTGGTCAGCTGGTGGACGCCGCGTGGCCCCGGCACGGGCACGGAAGCGCTGGTCTCGATCGCCGTCAGTCTCACCGTCGGGCTGGCCGCCGGCTGGTTGACGCGGTCCCGCTGGGCCATGCTCGCCGTGCCGGTGCTGTTCGTGGCAGCCGTCGAGGTGGTCCGGATGCGGCTGCGGGGGCCGACCGTCGACGCTCCGCACCTCAGCGGCTTCGGCTTCATCGCCCTGCTTCTCGGCCGGGGTCTGCACGGCCTGTTCACCATGCTGCCGCTGCTCGTCGGTGCCGCGTACGGCGCGGCCGTGGCGCGGCGCGGCGACCCGTCCGCGGTCCGGCGGCCGGTGTGGCAGTGGGCGGGCCGGATCACGACCGGGCTGCTCGCGGTGGTGCTGGTCCTGGTCGGGGTCGCCGTGGCGCTGCCCGCCCGCACCGAGCCGATCCCGGGTGGCGTCGCCGAACTGACCACCGTTCGCAGCGGCGACCGGGACCTGGGGCTGATGGTCCGGGGCGCCAGGCCGGACGTGCCCGTCCTGCTCTTCGTGCCGGGCGCCCCGGGCAGCTCGGAGATCGGCTCGGTACGCCGGCACCTCGCCGGCCTGGAGCAGCACTTCGTGGTGGCTACCCTGGAACGGCGGGGCGCGGCGAAGTCCTGGGCCGCGTTCGCCCCCTCGTCGACGTTCACGCTGGACAGCGAGGTCGCCGACGTCCTGGCGGTCACCGAACACCTGCGGCAGCGCTTCACCAGGGAGAAGGTCTACCTGGTGGCGCACTCCGGCGGCTCGATCGTGGGCGTGACGGCCGTCCAGCGCCGGCCCGAGCTGTTCGCCGCGTACGTGGGGGTGGGTCAGGCCGTGAGCCTGGACGACGCCGACCGCAGCCAGTACGCCGACACGATCGCCTGGGCCCGCCGCACCGGCCGCGCCGACCTGGCGGACCAGCTGACCGACCTGGGCCCGCCGCCGTACCCGGACATGTACACCTACGAACCCCTGCTGGCCAACGAGGCCGGCGCGTTCGACTTCGACCGTACGGGTGCCGGCGAGGGGCGCGGTGGGGCCGTCGAGAACCTGGACGTGCCCGAATACACCCTGCTGGAGAAGGTGCACGCGCTCAGCGGCATCTTCGACGGGTGGGACGTGCTCTACCCCAGGATGCAGGACGTCGACCTGCGCACCCAGGTCCGCGAGCTCGCGGTACCGGTCTGGCTGGTCGATGGCGCCCACGAGGTGCCGGGCCGGCTGACCCTGCTCGCCCAGTGGCACGCCCAGTTGCGGGCGCCCCGCAAGGAGCGGGTGGTCCTGGAGGGCGCCGGACACCGCTCGCTGTTCGAGCGGCCCACCGAGTTCACCGCCCTGCTCACCCGAGTTCTCGGCGAGACGCGGAGCGCCGGCGTCTGACCGTACGCCCACGGCGACTGCCGTGCCGAAACCCGGCACGGCAGTCGTGGGCCGTCAGCCGGCGTGCTTCTGCTGGCAGGGCACGCAGAAGCGCGCGTGGGGGAGCACCTCCAGCCGTTCGGCGGGGATCGGCGCGGCGCACCGCTCGCACACGCCGTACCGCCCCTCGGCGATGCGGCGCAGGGCGTCGGTGACCTGGTCCAGGCTCTGCCGGGTGGCGGCGATCAGCGCGCTGCGGGTGTGGGCCTCGCCCGGGTCGCCGGTGTCCGCGGTGAGCTGGGTGAGCCTCGCCGTGTGCACCTCGAAGTCGTGGGTCAGTGCCGTACGCAGCATGTCGAGTCGTTGCCGCTCGTCCGGGTGCAGGTGGGTGGTCATGGTGTGAACTCCTCCGGAAAAAGAAAAAGGGCCGAAGCGTTGACGCTTCGCCCTGGTGGCTGGTCGGGATGTACTCGTACCGAGCCAGGGAGGGCCACGTCCGGTCGGGCGCGGCGGCATGGAGACCGCCGAACCGGCGGGAGACGGTGCGGCGGTGCGCACCACCCGGATCGCGGGGGCGGTCGACCGGGCGCGGCGGGCGGCAGCGTACGACGCCGCCGTCACGACGGCGGCGCCCGCCTGCTGACCCGACCGACGCATCCGGCCACCATAGGCCGGAAGCACGCGGAAACCAATCGCCATTCCGCGCGCAGCCGCCGCGTCAGCTCCGGACGCGCTCGTGCCGCAGCAGAACCACTCCGTTGCCGAAGGTGCGGGTGCCGGCCAGCCGCAGCGGTCGCCGGTCGCCGTCCGCGGGAAAGAGCGGCCGGCCCGCGCCGAGGAGCACCGGGTGTACGTAGATCCGGTACTCGTCGATGAGGTCGTGCCGGGCGAACTCGGCCATCAGGTCCGCTCCGCCGAGCGCGAGGTCGCCGCCGGGCTGGGCCTGGAGCCGGCGGACCTCGTCCGGGTCCACCTCGCGGACGATGGTCGCGTTCCAGTCGGCCCTCTCCAGGGTGCGCGAGTACACCACCTTCGGCATGTCCCGCCAGATGCCGGCGTACTCGACCATCGCCGGGCTGCTCGCCGGATCCTCGTCCGCCGTCGGCCAGAACTCGGCCATCAGCTCGTACGAGCGCCGCCCGTTGAGGAACCCGCCCATCTCGCGGATCTCGGCGTTGAAGTGCCGGTGCAGCTCCTCGTCGACCTGGTGCCAGTCGAGGCCGCCGTCGGGCCCCTCGAAGTAGCCGTCCACCGACACGTTCATGTGCACGACGATCTTCCGCATGGGCTCGCCTTCCTGCCGGCCGTCAGTCGGCCCCCAGCATCCCGGTCACCTGTGACAACGAGGGCCCGGTCCCGTGGCGTGATCCACGCGGTGTCAAGGACATCGGGGCATCCCGGCGGCGTGGACGACCCGATGTGCGGGACATCGAGTGGATCAAGCGGCCCGCCCGCGGCGGTCGGGCCCTGACCGGTCCCTAGACTGACCCCCGATGACCGGAGAGCGACGACCCCTGGCCGGCCGGCCGCTCACCGAGCCGCACCCGTCCCGCCTCGCGCACGACCACCCCGACCGGAACCGGATCCTCGCCGCGCACACCGCCGCGCTGGCCGCCGGCGAGGCCGGCTACCTGGACCCGGCGACGGGCCTGTTCGTGCTCAGCGCGGGGTTCCTGGCCCGGCGAGGCACCTGCTGCGGGCGCGGCTGCCGGCACTGCCCGTACGTCGACGACCCGGCCTGACAGCCGGGGCCCGCGCGAAAGAGCGGAACGTCAGCCGGCGGCGACGAAGACCCGGGAGGCGACCTCGCGCGGCAGGCGGACCCGATCGCCGGAGCGGTCGATGGAGACGCCGTCGCGTTCCTGGGCCACGGTCACCGTGGCACCCGGGTCGACCCCCGCCGCGTGCAGTTGCCGCAGCACGTCGGCGTCGGTCTGTACGCTCTCGCAGATCCGCCGGACCACGACCGGCCCGGAGAGGCCGGGGAACGCCAGGTTGCGCTCACCCTCGGCGGCCTCGGGGGCGGCCGGCTCGGGGGAGCCCAGCTCCTCCAGCCCCGGGATGGGGTTGCCGTACGGCGAGCGGGTCGGCCGGTTGAGCAGGTCGTAGACCCGCTTCTCGACCGCGTCGCTCATCACGTGCTCCCACCGGCAGGCCTCCTCGTGGGCCTCCTCGTAGGGCATGCCGATGACGTTGACCAGCAGCAGTTCGGCGAGGCGGTGCTTGCGCATGACCGACACGGCGGCGCTGCGACCCTCCGACGTGAGCGCGAGGTGGCGGTCGCCCTCGACGGTGAGCAGGCCGTCGCGCTCCATGCGGGCGACGGTCTGGCTGACCGTGGGGCCGCTCTGCCGGAGCCGCTCGGCGATCCGGGCACGCAGCGGCGGCACCCCCTCCTCTTCCAGCTCGAGGATGGTGCGCAGGTACATCTCGGTCGTGTCGACCAGATCATGCTTCACGTCAGTGGCCCTCCGGTGCACGATGCTACCCCGCGCGACCGACGACGCCCGCTGTCGAACCGCGAGGCCGGTGCCCGGATGGTGTTGACTGGTCGCCATGTCCGGTACCGAAGATCTCCTCGTGGAGGCCGACCGGCTCGCCGTCGAGCTGGACCGCGCCGACCCGCCCACCGTGCTCGACGTCCGCTGGCGGCTGACCGGCCCACCGGGGCGGGACGACTACGCGGTGGCCCACCTGCCCGGGGCGGTCTTCGTGGACCTGGACACCGAGCTGTGCGGCCCGCCGGGCGCCGCCGGTCGGCACCCGCTGCCCGACCCGGCTGCGCTCCAGGCCGCGCTGCGGGCCGCCGGCGTCCGCGCGGGTCACCCCGTCGTGGTGTACGACGGCGGCGACGGGATGGCCGCCGCCCGCGCCTGGTGGACCCTGCGCTGGGCGGGCCACCGGGACGTACGCCTCCTGCACGGCGGCTTCCCGGCGTGGCTGGCCGCCGGGCTGCCCACCACGACGGCGGTGCCCACCCCGGCGGCCGGTGACGTCGAGGTGCGTCCGGGCGCCCTGCCGGTGCTCGACGCCGGGCGGGCCGCCGCGCTGGCCGCCGCCGACGAGGGGGTGCTGCTGGACGTGCGGGCCGCGCCGCGCTTCCGGGGCGAGACCGAGCCGATCGACCCGGTCGCGGGTCACGTGCCCGGCGCGGTGAACGTGCCCGCCCCCGGGTACGTCACCGACGGTCGCTTCCCCGGCGACGACGTGCTGCGGGAACGGTTCGCCGCCGCCGGGGTGGCCGCCGACCGGCCGGTCGGGGCGTACTGCGGCTCGGGGGTGACCGCTGCGCAGGCCGTCCTCGCCCTGCACCTGGCCGGCCGTCCGGACGCCGCGCTCTACGTCGGCTCGTGGAGCAACTGGGTCGCCGACCCGTCGCGCCCGGTGGCCACGGGGGAGTAGCGCGTCGGCGACACCCGCCCGGCGTGCGGCGGGCCGCCGCCGGTGGCGTGCGACGATGGGCGCATGTCCGACGACACGGTGGTGGTGTGGGACTCCTCGCTGCTCGCCTACGACATGGGTGACCACCCGCTGGACCCGGTACGCGTCGAGCTCACCATGGCGCTCGCCCGCGAGCTGGGGGTGCTGGAGCGGCCCGGCGTGCGGCTGGTCAAGCCGGAGCCGGCCGACGACGACCTGCTGGCCCGGGTGCACGACCCGCGTTACCTGGACGCGGTCCGCGTCGCGCCGCGCGACCCGCTGTTCGCCGGCTTCGGACTGGGCACCTCCGACAATCCCGTGTTCGACGGGATGCACGAGTCCAGTGCGCTGATCGCCGGGGCCACCGTCGCCGCCGCCGAGGCGGTCTGGCGGGGCGAGGCACGGCGGGCGGTCAGCGTGGCCGGCGGGCTGCACCACGCGATGCCCGCCCGTGCCGCCGGCTTCTGCGTCTACAACGACCCGGCGGTGGCCATCGCCCGGCTGCTCGCCCTCGGTGCGGAGCGCATCGCGTACGTGGACGTCGACGTGCACCACGGCGACGGCGTCCAGCAGGTCTTCTGGGACGACCCCCGGGTGCTCACGGTCAGCCTGCACGAGACGCCGCTGGCGCTGTTCCCGGGCACCGGATTCCCCGACGAGACCGGCGGACCGGAGGCGCAGGGGACGGCGGTGAACGTGCCGCTGCCACCGGGCATCGACGACGCCGGCTGGCAGCGTGCCTTCCACGCGATCGTGCCGTCGGTGCTGCGCGCGTTCCGGCCGCAGATCCTGGTGACGCAGTGCGGCGCCGACGGTCACCGGCTGGACCCGCTGGCCGACCTGCACCTGAGCGTGGACGGGCAGCGGGCCACGTACATCGCCCTGCGGAAGCTCGCCGACGAGCTGTGCGAGGGCCGCTGGGTGGCCACCGGCGGCGGCGGGTACGCCCTGGTCGAGGTGGTGCCCCGGGCATGGACGCACCTGCTCGCCGTGGCGACCGGTGCGCCGCTGGAGCCGGCCACGCTGACCCCGCCGGCCTGGCGGGAGCTGGCCGCCGCCCGTCGTCCGGGTCGGGAGATCCCGCTGCGGATGACCGACGACGTGGACCCGGCGTACGAGCCGTGGCAGCCGACGGGCGAGCCGACCGCGGTGGACCGGGCCATCGCCGCGACCCGCAGGTCCGTCTTCCCGCTGCTCGGGCTCGACCCCCACGATCCGCGCGACTGATCGTGCGCGGACCCGGGATGGTGACGCGGTGACCACGGTGGACCAGCCGGTGGACGTGCTGCTCAGCGACGGCACCACCATCCAGTTGCGGCCGATCCGGCCGTCGGACGGGCCGGGGATCGTGGCGATGCACTCCCGCTTCTCCGAGCGCACCCGGTATATGCGCTACTTCTCGCCGTACCCCCGGATCCCCGACCGCGACCTGCAACGCTTCGTCAACGTCGACCACCGCGACCGGGAGGCGTTCGTGGTGCTGGCCGGTGACCAGATCGTGGCGGTCGGCCGGTACGAGCGTCTCGGCCCCCAGGCGCCGGAGGCCGAGGTGGCGTTCGTGGTGGAGGACGCCTACCAGGGCCGCGGCATCGGCTCGGTGCTGCTGGAGCACCTGGCCGACGCGGCCCCGCGGGCCGGCATCATGAGCTTCGTCGCGGAGGTGCTGCCGAGCAACGGCGCGATGCTGCGGGTCTTCTCCGACTTCGGCTACCAGGTGCAGCGCCAGTTCGCCGACGGCGTGGTGCACCTGACCTTCCCGATCGCGCCCACCGAGGCGACCCTGGAGGTGCAGCGCGGCCGGGAGCACCGCACCGAGGCCCGTTCCATCGCCCGACTGCTCGCGCCGCGCGGGGTCGCGGTCTACGGCGCCAGCGCCACCGGGCAGGGCGTCGGCGCGGCGGTACTGGGTCACCTGCGGGACGGTGGCTTCACCGGCGCGGTGGTGCCCGTGCACCCGACCGCGCGGACGGTGGCCGGGCTGCCCGCGTACCCCTCGGCCGCCGACGCGGGCCTGCCGGTCGACCTGGCCGTGGTGGCGGTGCCGCCGGAGGCGGCGGCTGCGGTGGTCGCCGACGCGGCCGCCGCCGGGGCGCACGGCCTGGTGGTCATCTCCGCCGGCTTCGCCGAGGCCGGCGCGGAGGGCGCGGCGGCGCAGCGCGCCCTGGTCCGCGCGGCGCACGCGGCGGGCATGCGTGTGGTCGGCCCGAACTGTCTCGGGGTGGCCAACACCGACCCGACGGTACGCCTGAACGCCACGCTCGCCCCGAGGCTGCCGGTGCCCGGCCGGGTCGGGCTCTTCAGCCAGTCCGGCGCGTTCGGGGTGGCGCTGCTGGCCGAGACAGACCGGCGCGGCCTGGGCCTGTCCAGCTTCGTCTCGGCGGGCAACCGGGCCGACGTGTCCGGCAACGACCTCCTGCAGTACTGGCAGGACGACCCCGCTACCGACGTGATCATGTTGTACCTGGAGACCTTCGGGAACCCGCGCAAGTTCGCCCGGCTGGCCCGACGGATCGGGCGGGAGAAGCCGGTGGTCGCGCTGGCCTCGCCGGCCCGGCCCCCCGGCCTGGGCCCCTCCACCGGCCCGGACGAGGTCGCCGTCAGCGCCCTGTTCGCCCAGTCCGGCGTGATCCGCGTGGACACGGTGTCCGAGCTGCTCGACGTCGGGGTGCTGCTGGCCAACCAGCCGCTGCCGGCCGGTCGCCGGGTCGGCGTGGTCGGCAACTCCTCGGCGCTGACCGGCCTCGCCGCGACCGCCTGCGCGGCACAGGGACTGACCCTCGCCGACGGCTACCCGCGGAACGTCGGGCCCCGGGCCGGCGCGTCCGAGTTCGCCGCCGCGCTCGCCGGGGCCGCCGCCGACGACCGGGTGGACGCCCTGGTGGCGGTCTTCGCGCCACCGCTGCCCGGCCAGCTTCCCGATGTGGAGGGGGACTTCACCGCCGCCCTGCCCGCCGCGCTCGTCGCCGGCAAGCCGACCGTGGCGACCTTCCTGGTCGGCCGGGCGCCGGCCGGCGTGCCCGCGTACGGGGGAGTGGAGGAGGCGGTCCGCGCCCTCGCCCGGGTCACCGCGTACGCCGACTGGCTCCGCCGGTCTCCGGGCACCCCGCCCGAGCTGCCCGACGTCGACCCGGAGGCGGCGCAGGCGGCGCTGCGACCGGAGGCGCTGGACCCGATGGGGCTGCTCGCCGCGTACGGCGTCGACGTGGTCGAGTCGGTGCCGGCGCACACGGTCGACGAGGCGGTCGACGCGGCGACGCGGCTCGGGTTCCCGGTGGCCCTGAAGGCCGCCGCGCCCGGTCTGCGGCACCGGCTGGACCTCGGAGCGGTCCGCCTCGACCTGCCGGACGCGGCGAGCGTGCACCGTGCGTACGCCGAAATGGCGGCGGTCTTCGGCGCGGACGTCCTGGTCCAGCCGATGGTCCCGCCCGGCGTGGCCTGCGTGGTGGAGCTGGTGGAGGACCCGGCGTTCGGCCCGGTGGTGGGCTTCGGTCTCGGTGGGGTCGCCACCGAGCTGCTCGGCGACCGGGCCTGGCGGGCGGTGCCGCTGACCGACCGTGACGCCGCCGAACTGGTCGACGAGCCGCGCGCGGCGCCGCTGCTGCGGGGTCACCGGGGTGCGGCCCCGGTGGACCGTGCGGCCCTGGCGGAGCTACTGCTGCGTGTCGGCCGGCTCGCCGACGAGCAGCCGCGGGTGCGTGCGCTGACGCTGAACCCGGTGCTCGCCCGCCCCGACGGCATCTCGGTGCTGCACGCGACCGTCCGCGTCGGGTCCGCCGCCGCCCGCCCCGACACCGGCCCCCGCCGCTTGTGAAAGGAAGGGCCCCCTCTTAACGCCTGCGGTAGAGGAAGGGCCCCTTCTTAACGTCTCCCCGGCGGGGCGGCCCGTCAGGGGCGGCTGGAGATCTGCTGCACGCCCCACGAGTTGCCGTCGGGGTCGGTGAAGAAGACGAAGCCGACGTTGTCCAGTGGGTCCGGCACGGGGTGCGGGTTCGCGCCCAACACCTGGATCTCGCTGACCTCGACACCCCGCTCGACCAGTTCGGCACGGGCCTTGTGGAGGTCCGGCACGACCAGTTGGAGACCCTTGAGCGATCCCGGCGGCATGTCGGGCACCACGCCCTTGCCGATGACGATCGAGCAGCCGGAGCCCGGCGGGGTCAGCTGCACGATCCGCGCGTCGTCGTCGATCACGGTGTCGTGGTCGACGGCGAAGCCCAGCCGCTCGGCGTAGAACTCCTTCGCCCGGTCCACGTCGGAGACCGGTACGACCACCACTTCCAGCGTCCAGTTCACGGCGTCTCTCCTGTCGTCGATGTCTGGTGGAGCAGGTCGGCCAGGCGGGTGAAGCTCTCCCCGACGCCACGGGCCATCGGGTAGCGCAGCACCGTGTCCCGGCCCTCGGGGGTGGCGTACCGCAGGGTGGTGGTGACGGTGGTCCGCCCGACCAGTTCGGTGAACTCGTGGTCGACAAGCGTCTCGCCCGGATAGGACTGGTCCTCGAAGAGTTCGGTGCAGGTCAGCCGGTGCGGCGGGTCGATCGTCCGATACGTGCCGTACTGCACCATCCGACCGCCGGGGCCGCGCGAGACGAAGCGCCAACGACCGCCCACCCGCAGGTCGACCTCGCACTCGACGAGCCGCCAGCCCCGTGCCCCGTACCAGCGGACCAGCAGCTCCGGTCGGGTGAACGCGGCGAAGACCAGCGGGGCCGTCGCGTCGAAGATCCGGCTGAGCACGATCTCCCGGTCGCCGGGGGCGTGCACCACGAGCGGGTCGTCGGTGCCCGTCACGGGGCGCCGCTTCCGGTGTCGGTGTGGTGGAGGTCGTCCAGCAGCGCGTCGAGGCGCTGGTAGCTCTCCGCCCAGTAGTCGCGGTAGTCCGCCAGCCACGCCGTGGCCTCCCGCAGCGGCGCGGCCGCCAGCCGGCAGGGGCGCCGTTGGGCGTCCCGTCCCCGGGTGACCAGGCCGGCGCGTTCCAGTACCCGGAGGTGCTTGGAGATGGCCGGCTGGCTCATCGCGAACGGCGCGGCCAGCTCGGTCACGGTCGCCTCGCCGGCCGCGAGCCGGGCGAGGATGGCCCGGCGGGTCGGGTCGGCGAGCGCCGCGAACGTGGCGTCGAGCGCCTCCGTGTCCACTGAAGGTAACCTCCTGGTTCCATAACCAGATGGTTTCTATCCTGAATCTCCGCCGAGGTCAAGCACCACAGCGACGCGGGGCCCCGGCGAACCGCCGGGGCCCCACGTGGTCCAGATCGCGTCAGCAGGCGTACGCCTCCAGGCGCTGCGCCCGCTCCGGGGCGCGCAGCTTCAGCAGGGTCACCTTCTCGATCTGCCGGATCCGCTCCCGGGACAGGCCGAACTCCCGGCCGACCTCGTCCAGGGTGCGCTGCCGGCCGTCGTCCAGACCGAACCGCAGCCGGATCACCGCCTGCTCGCGCTGGGAGAGGGTGGCCAGGACGATGCTCACCTCGTTGCGCAGCTCGCCCTGCGCCGCGACGTCACCGGGCCCGGCCGCCGGGTCGACGGCGGCGACGAAGTCACCGAGGGCGCTCTCGCCGTCCTCGCCGACCGCCTGGTCGAGGCTCACCGGCTCCCGGTCGTACGAGATCAGCTCGATCACCTGGAACTCCGGGACCTCCAGCGCCCGCGCCACCTCGCCGAGGGTGGGCTCACGGCCCAGCGTCACCGACAGCTCCCGGCGTACGCGGACCATCCGGTTGACCTGCTCGACCATGTGCACCGGGATGCGGATGGTGCGGGCCTGGTCGGCCATGGCGCGGGTGATGGCCTGGCGGATCCACCAGGTGGCGTACGTGGAGAACTTGTAGCCCTTGGTGTAGTCGAACTTCTCGACGGCGCGGATGAGGCCGAGGTTGCCCTCCTGGATCAGGTCCAGGAACGCCATGCCGCGACCCGTGTAGCGCTTGGCGATGCTCACCACCAGCCGCAGGTTCGCCTCCAGCAGGTGGTCCTTGGCCGCGCGGCCCTCGGCGACGATCGTCGCCAGGTCGGCGTGCAGTTCGGCGGAGACGGGGGTGCAGGTGGCGAGCTTCTCCTCGGCGAAGAGGCCGGCCTCGATCCGCTTGGACAGCTCGACCTCCTGGGCGGCGGTCAGCAGCTTCGTACGGCCGATCCCGTTGAGGTACGCCCGGACCAGGTCCGTGGAGATGCCCCGCTCGTCGGTGGCGTCCAGGTCGGCCATGGTCTCGGTGCCGTGGTCGGCGTCGGTGCGACCGACCGTGCTCATCCGGTGCTCCATCATCTGCAGGGCCATCTTTCGTCTCTCCCCGTGTCCACGTCTGCGCCGCTGTCCGGCCCAGTGGTGCCGGTGACAAACAGCTTGGCGGGCGGGGCGTGAAACGGGGGTGAGGCGATCGGGGACCCGACAGAGATCCGCGTGGGTCGCTCGGGGCGTACGCGTGTCGTCGCCGTCCGTGCCTTGTCCCCGCCGGTTACCGTGCCTGCGGTCGGCCGTGGTGGCCGGACCGCACCGGCGAACGCCGGTGGACAGGGGACAGGTAACGGAGGGCGTCGTGGTCTTCAAGCGGCTCATGCAGGCGATGGGCGTCGGTGGCCCCTCGGTGGAAACCGTGCTGGCGAACCCGAACTGCCGCCCCGGCGGCCAGGTGGAGGGCACCGTGCACGTCGCGGGTGGCGACCACCAGGTCGAGGTGTCCTATGTGTCCCTCGGGCTGGTCACCCGGGTCGAGGTGGAGAGCGGTGACAACGACTACCAGACCACCCAGGAGTTCCAGCGCCAGAAGGTCACCGGCCCGTTCCGGCTGGAGGCCGGGCAGCGGTACGACGTTCCGTTCCGCTTCGACGTGCCGTGGGAGACCCCGCTCACCGAGGTGTACGGGCAGCACCTGCACGGCATGACGATGGGGCTGCGTACCGAGCTGGAGGTGGCCCGCTCGGTGGACAAGGGTGACCTGGACGCGGTGGCCGTGCACCCGCTGCCGGCCCAGGAGCGGATCCTGGAGGCGTTCCTGCGGCTGGGCTTCCGCTTCGCCCGCGCCGACGTCGAGCGCGGTCACGTCTACGGCGTGCACCAGACCCTGCCGTTCTACCAGGAGATCGAGTTCCACCCGGCGCCGCAGTACGCCGGGGCGATCAACCAGCTGGAGGTCACCTTCGTGGCCGATCCGCGCCAGATGCAGGTGGTGCTGGAGCTGGACAAGCGGGGCGGTCTGTTCACCGAGGGCCGGGATGCCTTCGGCCGTTTCACCGTCGACCACGCCACCGCCGACCGTACCGACTGGACCGCCCAGCTCGACGCCTGGCTGCGCCAGTCCCTACAGCGCCGCGGCCTCTTCGGCTGACCGACCCCCCGCACCCCCCACCCCGACCGCGTTGATCATGAAGTTGTTGTTGCGACACGCCGTGTCCGAAGGCGACAACTTCATGATCAACGGGAGGGGTGGGGGTCAGAGGTCCAGGAGGATGGTGCGGGGGCCGACGTTGACGCTCTCCACCAGCATGTGGGCGCGGAAGCGGCCGGTCTCGACCTTGGCGCCGCGGCTGCGCAGCGCCTCGACGACCTCGGTCACCAGGGGCTCGGCGACCTCCGCCGGGGCGGCGGCGGTCCAGCTCGGACGGCGGCCCTTGCGGGCGTCGCCGTAGAGGGTGAACTGGCTGACCACCAGGATCGGCGCGCCGGTGTCGGCGGCCGAGCGCTCGTCGTCGAGGATGCGCAGCTCGTGCACCTTGCGGGCCATCGTCCGCGCGGTCTCGGTGGTGTCGGTGTGGGTCACGCCGAGCAGCACCAGCAGCCCGTCCTCGATGGCCCCGATCACCGCTCCGTCCACCGTCACGCCGGCCCGGCCGACCGTCTGCACCACCGCGCGCATCAGTCGGTCACCGGCTCGATGAAGCCGCGCTCGACCAGGTGCCCCACGATCGGGCCGGCCGCCTCGGCCAGTTCCTCCGGTGCGACGTCGTGGGCGACGGCGAGCAGGGCGAGCTGGTCGCGCAGCGCGAGACGACCGTCCGCGCCGCCGACCAGGGCGAGCACCAGCGGGTCGATCTCCTCGGTCCAGCGCAGCCCGTGCGGCATGGCGAGGACCTGCCGGTCCACCGCCCAGCCCTCGTCGCCCATGGTGGCCTCCTGGCGCAGTTGGAGGCCGTCGGCCGCCCGGTAGCGCGCGGCGAGCAGCCCGTCGGTGTCGCGTACGCGGAGCCAGTCCTGGCGGTCGAACCAGCCGGCGACGCGGTCGCCGAGCGGTCCCTCGACCCGCTGGCGCAGGTCCTCGACCCGCACCGTCGGGTCGTCGTGGCCGGCGCGGCGCAGCGAGACGATGCCGAAGCCGATCGCCTCCACCTTGTGCGCGTCGAACCAGTCCAGCCAGTCCGCCATCCGCTGCGGGTCGGCGGTGTGGCCGACGTCGGTGAGCCACAGGTTGACGTACGCCATCGGGTCCGCGACCTCGCGCTGGATCACCCAGGCGTCCAGGCCGGTACCGGCGAACCAGCCGGCGACGCGCTCGTCCCACTCCTCGCCGGTGACGTGCACCCAGTTGGCGAGGTACTGCATGGTGCCGCCGTCGGTGAGCAGCTCCGGTGCGGCGGCGGCCAGCTCCGCTCCGATGGCGTCGCCGACCCGGCCGGAGTCCCGGTAGACGTGGGTGGTGGTGCCGGGGCCGACCACGAACGGCGGGTTGCTGACCACCAGGTCGAACCGGCGACCTTCGACCGGCGACACCATGTCGCCGCGCAGCAGCTCCCAGTCCTGCCCGTTGAGCGCGGCGGTGGTGGCGGCGAACCGCAGCGCCCGCTCGGAGAGGTCGGTGGCGGTCACCCGCCCGGCGTGGGTGGACAGGTGCAGCGCCTGGACGCCGGACCCGGTGCCCAGGTCCAGGGCGGTCTCCACGGGCCGGCGGACGGTCGCGCCGATCAGCGTCTGGGTCGCTCCGCCGATGCCGAGCACGTGCTCGGCGTGTAGCGGCCGGCCCGGTCGGGCGCTGGCCGGAACATCGGCGAGCACCCACCACTCGTCCCCGTACGGCTCCAGGTCCAGGCCCATCCGCAGCCCGTCGCCGTGCCGTTCCACCAGGCCCCCGGCGAGCGCCTCGGACAGCGACAGCGGCGCGAGCGCGGCGGCGACGGCGGCCTCCGGCTCGGTCTGCTCGCAGATGAAGACCCGGATCAGGGTGCCGAGGGGGTCGCGGTCGACGGTGGCGCGCAGGGCGGCGCGGAAGTCGTTGCGGGCCACGCCTCCGGTGGCCTGCGGCCCGAGCCGGGCGGCGATGCCGTTCGAGGTGAATCCTGCCCGCGTCAGCGCGGTCCGCAGCGCGTCCACCCCGGCGGGGGAGAGCAACATGTCGTGTTCGTCCACGTCGTCATCCTGCCTGCCGTTCCCCACGCGGTCGGCGTCACCCGCCGGATCGCCGGCGCCGGCACTTCAGTTGATGAACATGCTAGTGATGACGATCTATGGAATGACTAGCATGACCTGCACAGACCATCGATGGCGTGGCCCCAGAAGGCCAGAAGCCGTCGGGCCCGCCGGTAGGGAGGCAGACGATGCCAGCAGGGTCCGTCCGCGGCGGCGCCTCATCCGGGCGTTCGCCGTCGTCGCCACCGCGGTGGCCGTCTCGGCGGTCACCACCGTCCCGGCCCAGGCCGCGCCCGTCGGCGAGATCCGGGGTGCCGGGGCGCCGAACGCGATCAGCGGAAGCTACCTGGTCGTCCTCAAGTCGGACGCGGTCGGCGCCGCCGGCTCGTTCACCGCCCGCACCGCCGTGCCCGACCGGGCCGCGAAGCTCGCGAAGCGGTACGGCGGCAGCGTCGGCGACGTCTACAGCGCCGCGCTGACCGGCTTCAGCGCCACGCTGAGCGTCGGCCAGGCGCGCCGGCTCGCCGCCGATCCGGCGGTGGCGTACGTCGAGCAGGACCAGGTGCTCACCGCCTCGGCCACCCAGACGAACCCGCCGTGGGGGCTGGACCGGATCGACCAGCGCACGCTTCCGCTCAGCCGCAGCTACACCTACCCGAACACCGCCCCCACCGTCCGGGCGTACATCATCGACACCGGCATCCGGACCACCCACACCCAGTTCGGCGGCCGAGCCACCTGGGGCACGAACACGGTGGACAGCAACAACACCGACTGCAACGGCCACGGCACCCACGTCGCCGGCACGGTCGGCGGGTCCACGTACGGCGTCGCGAAGCAGGTCCGGCTGGTCGCGGTGAAGGTCCTCAACTGCTCCGGCAGCGGCAGCACCACCGGCGTCGTCAACGGCGTCAACTGGGTGACCGCCAACGCGGTCAAGCCGGCCGTGGCCAACATGAGCCTCGGCGGCGGCGCCAGCAGCGCCCTCGACAACGCCGTCGCCAACTCGATCAGCTCCGGCATCACGTACGCGCTGGCGGCCGGCAACTCCAACGCCAACGCCTGCAACTCCTCGCGGCCCGGACCCCGTCGGCTGACCGTCGGTTCCACCACCGGCACCGACGCGCGCTCGACGTTCTCGAACTACGGCTCCTGCGTGGACCTCTTCGCGCCGGGGTCGAGCATCCTGTCGGCGTACCGGACCAGCGACACCTCGACCGCCACCCTCAGCGGCACGTCGATGGCCGCACCGCACGTGGCCGGCGCCGCGGCCCTGGTGCTGTCGGGCAACCCGTCCTGGACCCCGTCACAGGTCGGCAGTTACCTGGTCACCAACGCCACCACGGGCCGGGTGACCAGCCCCGGCACCGGCTCGCCGAACCGGCTGCTCTTCGTCGTCAACTGACCCTCCCCACCGGCCCGGTGGACCGTGCCCGCCACGGTCCGCCGGGCCACCCGCGTGCCGGTCGTCGCGTCCGCACGGCCGCCGCGTCCGGGATGGTGGTGTTAACAGGGGGCCCTTCCTCTACCGGAGGCGTTAAGAAGGGGCCCTTCCTTACACCTGGGCGGGGGTTGGCGTGGGTGTGCCGATCGCGGGGAACGCGCGGGCGGCGCCGTCGACGCGTACCGACACCACGGCGCCGACCGGGGCCGTCGGGCCGCCGTCGAGGATCCGCGCGGTGAGCCGGGTGCCGTCGGCCAGCCGGAGTCCGACCAGCGCGTCGTGTCCGTGGAAGTCGTGCCGCAGGACCGTGGCCGTCACCGTGCCGGCTCCGGGCGTGAGACGTACCTGCTCGGGGCGGACCAGCACGGTCACCGGGCCGCTCGGCGCGGCCCCGGTCAGCGGCACGGTGCCGAGCACGGTCCGGGCGGCGCCGTCCTCGGCGACCGCCGCCAGCAGCACGGCCTCGCCGACGAAGCCGGCCACCCACTCGTCCGCCGGCTCCCGGTAGACGGTGGTCGGGGTGCCGGCCTGGACGACCCGGCCGGCGCGCAGCACCACCACCTCGTCGGCCACCGAGAGCGCCTCGCCCTGGTCATGGGTGACGAGGACGCCGGTGGCGCCGTCGGCGCGCAGCGCCTCCCGGACGTCGTGCCGCAGCCCGGCCCGCAGCCCCGCGTCGAGGGCGCTGAACGGCTCGTCCAGCAGCACCACCGACGGCCGGGGTGCCAGCGCGCGGGCCACCGCGACCCGCTGCTGCTGCCCACCGGAGAGCTGGTGCGGCATCCGGTCGCCGTAGCCGGCGAGACCGACGAGGGTGAGCACCTCCTCGACGCGGTCGCTCCGGCGGGCGGCCCGGTCGAGGCCGTACCCGACGTTGGCGGCCACGCTGAGGTGCGGGAACAGCGCACCCTCCTGCGGCACCACGGCGATCCGGCGGCGGTGGCTCGGCAGGTGCCGGCCGTTCCCGGCGACCGGGACCCCGTCGATGCGGATCTCCCCGGCGTCCAGCCGCTCGAAGCCGGCCAGGCAGCGCAGCAGTGTGGTCTTGCCGCAGCCGGACGGGCCGAGGACGGCGGTGAGCAGCCCGGACCCGATGGTGAGGTCCACACCGGCCAGCGCGGTCACCGATCCGTACCGCTTGACCACTCCGGCCAGCACGACCTCGCTCATGCCGGCACTCCGCTTCGCTCCGTGCCCGCATGAGGCACCAACGCGCTGAGCCTGATGATTCGCTCGCTTCGCTCGCTCATCCCCGGTCCTCCTTGTCGAGCAGGCCGCTGCGGGCGACCAGCAGCCAGGTGGGCAGCGCCGAGATCGCCACCAGCAGGGCCGCGTACGGTGCCGCGGCGGCGTACGCGCCGACGGCGGTGGCGGTCCACAGCTCGGTGGCGAGCGTGTCCGTGCCGGTCGGGCGCAGCAGCAGGGTGGCGGGGAGTTCCTTCATGCCGGTGAGGAACACCAGCGCCGCGCCCGCCCCGATGCCGGGCAGGGTCAGCGGCAGGGTCACCGTGCGGAGCACGGTCAGCGGCCCGCGCCCGAGGGAGCGGGCGACCTCCTCCAGGCCGGGCGGGGACTGGGCGGCGGCACCGGCCACCGCGCCGACCGCGAGGGGCAGGAACAGCGTGGCGTAGGCGAGTGCGAGCAGCCACCGGGTCTGGTACAGCGGGAACGCCACATTGATGCCGAAGAAGATCAGCGACAGCCCGATCACCACGCCGGGCAGGGCGTGGGCGAGGTACGCCAGCCGGTCCAGCGCGGTGGTGAGCGGCCCGGGGGCGCGCGCGGCGAGCAGACCCAGCGGCAGCGCCAGCAGCATCGTCAGCGCGGCGCCGGCCAGCGAGACGGTCAGCGAGTTGCCGGCGGCGGCGAGCACCTCGGACAGCGCACCCGGCCGGGACACCCCGGTGACGAGCCGTCGGGCGAGGCTGGCCGCCGGCACGCCCAGCGCGAGGACGGCCACGGCGAGCAGCGCCGCGAGGGCGGGCCAGCGGACGGCCCCGAGCCGCAGGCGCAGGGCGGGACGGCGGGCGCCGCCGAGGCGGGCGTACCGGGCGCCGCGCCGCCGGGTGACCGTCTCGCCGGCCAGCAGCAGCACGGTCAGCACCACCAGCACGCTGGAGAGCACCAGCGCGCCGGTGCGGTCGAAGCCGAGGTCGAAGGCGACGAAGATGGCCCGGGTGAAGGTGTCGGTGCGCAGGATCGACACCGCGCCGAAGTCGGAGAGCACGTACAGGGCGACCAGCAGCGCGCCGGCCGCGGTGGCCGGGCGGATCTGCCGCAGCGTCACCGCGGTGAAGGTCTGCCAGCCGGTGCGGCCCAGCGAGCGGGACACCTCCTCCTGCGCCGGGTCCGCGCCGCGCAGGGCGGCCGCGACGGGCAGGAAGACGTACGGGTAGGAGCAGAGGGTGAGCACCAGCGCGGCCGGCCAGAAGCCCTCCAGGCCGGCGACCTCGGAGACCCAGGCGAAGGCGGCGATGTAGGTCGGCACCGCCAGCGGCAGTGCCGCCAGCACGGCGAAGAGTCGCCGGGCCGGCAGGTCGGTGCGGGTGACGAGGAACGCGGTGCCGACGCCGAGCACCACACACGCGACGGTGACGACGGCGGCCAGGCCGAGGCTGCGCAGGGCGAGCAGGCCGACCCGCTCGGTCCACAGCTCGTCGGCGACCCGCGCGGCACCCGCCTCGGCGGTGCGTACCGCGAGGTAGACCAGGGGCAGCAGGGCCACGGCCACCGCGACGGTCGAGGCCGCGAGCAGTGTCGGGCGCGGGGCCAGTCGCCGCACCCGCCCGCGTACGCCGGACAGGGCCGGCCCCGGAAGGGCCGGCCCTGCGGTGGTCGTGGGGGTGCTCAGGGCACCAGCCCCGATTCGGTGATCATCTTGACGGTGGCGTCGAGCGTGTCCAGGTCGTTGAGGTCGATGGCCGGGACCTTCAGGTCGGCCAGCGGCGGCACGAACGCCGGGCCCGGCACACCGGTCACCACCGGGTACTCGGAGGTCTCCTCGGCGAAGTACTTCTGGGCCTCGGCGCCGAGCATGAAGTCGACGAACGCCTTGGCGTCCGCGTCCTCGGCGGAGCCCTTGAGCACTCCCACGCCAGCGACGTTGACCAGGGCGCCGGTGTCGCCGCCGGGGAAGAAGTGCAGCTTGGCCTTGAGGCTCTCCGGCGTGGTGCCCTGCTCCTTGGCGACCTCGCCCAGGTAGTAGTGGTTCACCAGGCCGACCGGGACCGAGCCGCCGTTGACGTCCTCGACGATCTTGACGTTGCTGTCCCGGACCTGCGGCTCGTTGGCCTTGAGGCCGGCGAGGAAGTCCTTGGCCTTCTGGTCGCCGTGCTGCACCCGGATCGCGGTGACGAACGCCTGGAAGGAGGCGTTGGTCGGCGCGACGGCGACCTTGCCCTTCCACTTCGGGTCGGTCAGTTCGAAGACGGACGCCGGCAGGTCGGCGGCGGGAACCTGGTCGGCGTTGTAGACCAGCACCCGGGAGCGGGCGCTCAGGCCGACCCACGCACCGTTGCGGGCGCGGTAGGTCTCGGCCACCTTGCCGGTGGTCTCGGCCGGCAGGGTGGCGAGCATGCCCTTCTTGGCCACGGTGCCGAGCGCGCCGGCGTCCTGGGCGAAGAAGGCGTCGGCCGGGGACCGGTCGCCCTCCTCCACCAACTGGGCGGCCAGCTGGGCGGTGGTGGCGTACCGGGTCTGCACCTTGATGCCGGTCTGCTGGGTGAACTTCTCCAGCAGGGGCTTGACCAGCTGCTCGTTGCGGCCGCTGTAGACCGTGATGACCTTGTCGTTCGGCTTGCCGGGGTCGGCGGCGCCGCCGTCCTCGTCGGACCCGCAGGCGACCAGGCCGAATCCGAGCAGCCCGGTGGCGACCAGTGTCGCGGTGGACCTGCGGAGCGAGACGGACACGGTGGAACCCCTTCACGAGGGTGGACGGTTGGCCGAGGGAGAAGTTAGCACAGGCTAACCTCACCGTGAACCGGAGTGCGGGTCGCGTCACGTGGCCGTCCGCCCCGGAACGGGGCGTCGACGCCCCGGTCCGGTCACCGGGCGGCAGGATGGCCCCATGACGCTCGTCCTGCCCATCGACCCCGAGGCCAACCGGCTGCTGGAACGCAACCCGCTGGCGCTGCTCGTGGGGATGGTCCTCGATCAACAAGTCTCGATGGAGAAGGCCTTCTCCTCGCCGTACGTCCTCGTGCAGCGCCTCGGTCACGAGCCGGACGCCGCCGAACTGGCCGGGTACGACCCCGAGGCCCTGGTCGCGCTCTTCGCCACCCCGCCGGCGTTGCACCGGTTCCCCAAGGCGATGGCCGCCCGGGTGCAGGAGGTCTGCCGCGTGCTCGTGGACCGGTACGACGGCGACGCCGCCCGGTTGTGGGCCGACGCCTCGGACGGCACCGACCTGTTGCGCCGCGTCGCCGAGCTGCCCGGCTTCGGCCGGCAGAAGGCGCAGATCTTCGTGGCGTTGCTCGGCAAACGCTTCGGGGTGACCCCGGAGGGCTGGCGTGAGGCCGCCGGTGGGTACGGCGACCCGGGCGCCCACCGGTCCGTCGCCGACGTGACCGACGCCGATTCGCTACGGCGGGTACGCGAGTACAAGCAACAGATGAAGGCGGCGGCGAAGGCGAAGGCCGTGGCGGACTGACGCAACGGGCCCGGCCGCGGCTCGTTGAAGCGAGGTGACCAGGATCACCGGATGAGCAGCGGTAGAGGGGCGGCCCTGCTGCGCCCGTCGAGCAGTTCGCCCCGGACCACCTTCCTGGAACTCTTCTTCGACCTCGCGTTCGTCTTCGCGTTGAACCGCGTGTCCCAACGGCTGGTCGAGGACGTCGGGGCGGGGGAAGTGCTCGTCGGCATCGTGCACACCCTGATGCTGTTCCTCGCGCTGTGGCTGGTCTGGTCGCTCACCACCTGGGTGACCAGCCGGTACGAGCCCGAGCGGTCGGTGATCCAGTTCGCGGTCGCCGGCTCGATGTTCGGCAGCCTGGTGATGGCCGTGGCGTTGCCCCGGGCGTTCGAGGAGCGGGCGCTGATCTTCGTTGTCGCGTACCTGACGGTGATGATCGGCCGTCCGTTGCTCATCGCGGTGGCCCTGCGCGGACATCCGCGCCGGCGGGTGCCGTTGCAGGCGGCCGCCTGGGCGGCGACGGGCGGCGTGCCCTGGGTGGCCGGCGCGCTCGGGCCCGAGGACTGGCGGCTGTCCCTGTGGGCGCTGGCGCTGGTCGTCGACTGCACGGGGGCCCTGACCGGTTGGCCGGTGCTCCGCCTGGGCTCGGCGCCCGCCTCCGGGTGGCGGATCGAGGGGGAGCACCTCGCGGAGCGGTACCAGCAGATATTCCTGATCTCTCTCGGGGAGATGATCCTGGTCATCGGGGCCACCTACAGCGGCACCGAGTACTCCTCCGAGCGGGCGGGCGCGTTCACCGTCGCCTTCCTGATCACCGCGCTGCTGTGGCGGATCTACTTCCACCGGGCGGGGCACCTGCTCGCCGAGGCGCTGCGCCTGGCGCGGTCGCCGGGCCAGCTGGGTGCGTCGGCGGCGCGTACCCACCTGTTCATCGTCCTCGGCGTGCTGGTCACCGGGGTGGGTCACGAGATAGTGATCAAGCATCCGTTCGACCGGCTCGACCCGGCCTGGCTGATCTTCATTCTCGGCGGGCCGGCGCTGTTCCTGCTCGCCCGGGCGCGCTTCGAGTACGAGATCTTCGGCCGGGTCTCCGCAGCCCGGCTGGTGGCGGTCGGGGTGCTGGCCGCCGTCGCCGCGCCGCTCACGGCGGGGTCGCCGATGTTCGCCCTGTCGGTGGTGACCATCGTGCTGGCCGGCGTGGCGGTCGCCGACGCCTGGCGCAGCCGGGGGCGTGACCCGGAGATGTCGGCCTCGCCACTGGGGCGCGGTGAGTCCGGCGGGGGAAACTTCTCGCCGGCGCCCTGAGCGGTCGGCCGGGCGCCGGTCGGTGTCAGGCGGCGGTGGGCCGGGAGAGGGCGGCGAGCGCCCGCCGTACGTCGGCGAGGGAGACTGTCGCCGAGTCGTCCAGGTCGGCCAGGCCGGCCTCGATCCACTGCCGCATCAGGGTGGTGACCCCGATGCCGCGCGCGTCGGCGGCCGCCCGGACCCGCTCGTACGTCTCCAACGGCAGCCGGACCGAGCGGCTCACCATCGGGGTGTCGGTGTCCGGCGTGGGCAGTTCCGCCGCCGCGCTCTCCTCGATCAGCTCGGCGAACCCGTCGCCGCCGTGGAACTGCTTGGTCGCGTCGTCACGGTTCATGGTCACGCCCCCTCATCGGCGAGATCTCCGCACGGCCTCGTCGTAGCGCTTGGCTTCGGCGTCGCTCAGCTCGCGGGCGGAGAGGATGTCCCAGTCGTTGTCGGTGCCGTCGGCCTCGGCGAGCAGCACGGCCAGCCGGCGACCCCGGCGGGCGGCGGCGTAGACGACCATCACGTCGTCGCCCAGGTGACGGATGACCCGCCGGCTGCTGTGCAGCGCCTCCCAGACTTCCCCCGACGTGACGTCGTAGACCCGCAGGTTGGCCAGAGCCTCCTCGGTGAAGCTGAACCTGCTGCCCACGGGCCGAGCGTACCACGTGCGTAACACGGAACCGGATGCGTCGATTCTCGCTGATCATGCACGGGGAGTGACAGGATGGGTCGTAATCCCCTCGAGGAGGTCCGTGGTGAAGCGTCAGGCGTATCAGCCGATTCTGATCACCGACGCCTCGCGCAGCCAGGACGATCAGCTCACCAGTCGCCAGAAGCGTTACGTGCTGATGATGGGCATCCGGGTGGCCTGCGTGATCGTCGGAGCGGTCCTGGTCGGCGTGCAGGCCCCGCTGCTGTGGCTGTGGCTGCCCCTGGTCGGCCTCGGCATGATCCTCATCCCGTGGCTGGCGGTGCTGCTCGCCAACGACCGGCCGCCCAAGGACGAGCACCGGCTGATGAACCGGTTCCAGCCGCGTCAGCAGGACGACACCCCACCGATGAGCCTCACCGCCGAGGAGCGCCCGCACCGGGTCATCGACGCCGAGCCCTGACCGGGCCGCACGCCGGCCCGCTCGTCCCCGTCAGGGCCCCGGCCGGGCACCGATCCGGGAGACCGCCGCCGCGCCCAGGTCACCGGCCCGCCGCAGCGCCGCCTCCGGGGTGGCGCCGGCGAGCCAGGCCGCCAGCAGGCCGGCGGCGAACGCGTCGCCCGCCCCGGTCGCGTCGACCACCTCCATCCGGCGGGTGGGGGCCGACGTGACCGTCGCGGCCCGGTCCACCCAGACCGCACCGGCCGCTCCCCGCTTGAGCACCACCCGCCGCGCCGAGGCGCACAGCACCCGCCCCTGCGCCGCCGGGTCCAGCCCGCCGGCCAGCACCGCCGCCTCGTCGACGTTGACCAGCAGCAGGTCCACCTCGCGTACCCAGGCCAGGAAGGCCGCCGCGCCGACCCGCCGCAGCGGCGCCGCGGACGCCGCGTCGACGCTGGTGGTGAGCCCGCGCTCGCGGGCGGCGGCCAGCGCGCGCAGCCCGGCGCCGCGCGATCCGGCGTCCAACAGGGTGTACGCGGACAGGTGCAGATGCCGCGCGTCGGGTGCGCCGGCCAGGGCCGCGTCGACCGCCTTCGCGGTCAGCGCCAGGTTGGCGCCCCGCTCGGTGATCATGGTGCGCTCGTCGCCGGACGCCAGCACGATCACGGTGCCGGTCGCCCGGTCCGGGTGGCGGGTGACCGCGCAGTCGACGCCGGCCCGCTCCAGCTCCGCCACCCGCTCCCGGCCCGGGCCGTCGTCACCGACCGCCCCGACCAGCGTCACCGGTACGCGCAGCGCGGCGAGCCAGGCGGCCGTGTTCGCCGCCTGGCCACCGCCGCTGAAGCTGATCCGCGCCGGGGTGTCCGACCCGGTGGCGGGCGGTCCGGTGAGCACCGCCACCACGTCGGTGATCAGGTCCCCGACGACGAGGACACGACCTGCGGTCATGCGGCGCGGCGGGCTGCCGCCGCCACCGCGACGCGCGCGGCGAGGTCGGCGTTCCGCAGGATGATCCGGACGTTCACCGCCAGGCTCGCGCCCTGCGTCGACGAGTGGAAGTGCGCCAGCAGGTACGGGGTGACGGCCTTGCCCGTGACCCCGTCGCGCTCCAGCAGCGCCAGCCCCTCGGTCAGGGTGCGGTCGTGCAGGGCCGGGTCGAGCTGCTCGTCGACCGGCAGGGGATGGGCCACGATCAACCCGCCGTGGTGCACCCCGTGCTGCTCACGGGCGACGAGCACGTCCGCCACCTGCTCCGGGGACTCCACCGACCAGTCCAGGTCGAAGCCGGCGTCGGTCAGGTAGAAGCCGGGGAAGCGGCGGGTGCGGTAGCCGACCACGCCCACGCCGAGCGTCTCCAGCCGCTCCAGCGTGGCGCCCACGTCGAGGATCGACTTCACCCCGGCGCAGACCACCGCGATCGGCGTCCGGGCCAGCGTCACCAGGTCGGCGGACTCGTCGAAGGTCTGCGCGGCCTCCCGGTGGACCCCGCCCAGGCCGCCGGTGGCGAAGACCCCGATCCCGGCCGCGGCGGCGACCGCGCTGGTGGCGGCCACGGTGGTGGCGCCGTCCGCGCCGGTCGCCGCCGCGAGGGCCAGATCGCGTACGGAGAGCTTGGCCACACCGTCGACGGTGGCGAGCCGGGTCAGCTCGGCGTCGTCGAGGCCGACCACGAGGTGGCCGGCCACCATGCCGATGGTGGCCGGTACCGCGCCCGCGTCCCGGACGGCCTGCTCGATCTGCCGGGCGACGTGCAGGTTGTCCGGCCGGGGCAGGCCGTGCGAGACGATGGTGCTCTCCAGGGCGACCACCGGGCCGCCGGCGCGCAGCGCCTCCGCGACCTCGGCGCCGTAACGGATGTGAAAGTTGGTCACGATCATCACGGTACGTCGCCGGGCCGTCGGGCCTGAAGTGGACCGGGGGGTGTTGACCTGCCAGACTTGACGGTCGGAGGTGCAGAAGTGAGCACAGAGGTTCTCGAGCGGCCGGAGCTGAAGGATGCGGACACCGGTCCGGAGATGTTCCATTACGTCCGCAAGGAGAAGATCGCCGAGAGTGCCGTCATGGGCACGTACGTCGTGGCGCTCTGTGGCGAGACCTTCCCGGTGACCAAGGCGGCCAAGCCGGGCTCGCCGGTCTGCCCGAAGTGCAAGGAGATCTACGAGTCACTGTCGGAGTGATCCGGGGCGGGCGGCTCGGCCGCCCGCGTAACCTGCGCCCGTGAACACCTCCACCGCCCTGCTCCTGGCCGACCTCACCGGGGTCGCGGTCTTCGCCGCCTCGGGGGCCTCCGCGGCGGTGGCCAAACGGCTCGACCTGTTCGGCGTCGTCTTCGTCGGCTTCGTGGCCGCCCTCGGCGGCGGGATCTTCCGGGACCTGGCCATCGACGAGGTCCCGCCCCTGGCGTTCGCCGACTGGCGGTACGCGGCGACCGCCGCCGTCACCGCCGCCGCCGTCTTCTGGCTCCACCCCCAGTTCGCCCGGCTGCGCACCACCGTGCTCGTGCTGGACGCGGCCGGCCTCGGCCTGTTCACCGTCACCGGCACCCTCAAGGCGCTCGACGCCCAGGTGCCGCCGGTCGGCGCCTGCGTGATCGGGATGCTCACCGCGATCGGCGGCGGTCTCGGACGGGACCTCCTCACCGCCGAGATCCCGGTGGTGCTGCGACGGGAGATCTACGCGGTGGCCGCGCTCGCCGGCTCGGTCCTGGTCGCGCTGCTGGACGCCCTCGGCCACGCCAACGCCGCCTGGCTGACGGCGGCGGCGGCCTTCGTCGTCGGCCTCCGCCTGATCTCGCTGCGCCGCCGCTGGTCCGCCCCGGTAGCCACCGCCCGCCCCCCAAGAACCAACACCCACCCCTAACCCCCGCCCCCCGGGTCCGCCCCCCGCCCCGCCCGCCGGGACTGCGATCTTGCAGTTTCGGTCGGGGCAAAAGCCGCTCTATGGGCCAATTCGGCGACCGAAAGTGCAAGATCGCGGGCGGGATGTGACCAGCGTGGCGTCGAGTGGGTTGTGGGAGCTCCGCTGGTTATGCTGAGTCGGCCTTCGCGGCATCTTCTGCGCGGAGGCGTTTTCATGGGCGGCGGCACCCGTGGCCCTCGGCCGGGGTCCGCTCGTAGGCGGTCGGAGAGGAGCTTCGCGTGGCGGCCCGCATGCCGGCGATCGAGACGTTCCCCGCCCTCCGTGCGTGGCAGCGCAAGGCGCTCGTGGAGTACCTCCGTCGCCGCGACCCCGACTTCACCGCGGTCGCCACCCCCGGGGCCGGCAAGACCACGTTCGCCCTGCGGATCGCCGCCGAGCTGCTGGCGGACGGCACCGTCGAGGCGGTCACCGTGGTCGCCCCCACCGAGCACCTGAAGACCCAGTGGGCCCAGTCGGCCGCCCGGGTCGGCATCCAGCTCGACGCCGCGTTCCGCAACGCCGACCTGCACTCCTCCGCCGACTTCCACGGCGCCGTCGTCACGTACGCGCAGGTGGGTATGGCCCCGCAGGTGCACCGGCGGCGTACCCTCACCCGTCGCACCCTGGTCATCCTGGACGAGATCCACCATGCCGGTGACTCCCGATCCTGGGGCGACGGGGTCAAGGCCGCCTTCGAGGGCGCCGAACGACGGTTGATGCTCACCGGTACGCCGTTCCGCTCCGACGACAACCCCATCCCGTTCGTCACCTACGAGCGGGGCGGCGACGGGTTGCTGCGCTCCCGCGCCGACTCCGTGTACGGGTACTCCGACGCCCTCCGCGACAACGTCGTCCGGCCGGTGCTGTTCCTCGCGTACTCGGGGGAGACCCGGTGGCGCACCAACGCCGGCGAGGAGCTGGCGGCGCGGCTGGGCGAGCCGATGACGCAGGACCTCGTGGCGCAGGCGTGGCGCACCGCGCTGGACCCGGCCGGGGACTGGATGCCGCAGGTGCTGCGCGCGGCCGACGCGCGGCTGACCGTCCTGCGCAAGGCCGGCATGCCGGACGCCGGTGGGCTGGTGATCGCGAGCGACCAGCAGACCGCCCGTTCGTACGCCAAGCTCATCGAGCAGGTGACCGGTGAGCGGGCCGCGGTGGTGCTCTCCGACGACGTGGGCGCGTCCGCGCGGATCGCGTCGTTCGCGGAGTCCGACCAGCGCTGGATGGTCGCGGTCCGGATGGTGTCCGAGGGCGTCGACATCCCCCGCCTGGCCGTCGGCGTGTACGCGACCAGCGCCAGCACCCCGCTCTACTTCGCCCAGGCGATCGGCCGGTTCGTCCGCGCCCGGCGCCCCGGCGAGACCGCCTCGGTGTTCCTGCCCAGCGTGCCCCACCTGCTCGGGCTGGCCAGCGAGATGGAGGCCGAGCGCGACCACGTGCTGGGCAAGCCCAAGGACCGCGAGGGCTTCGACGACGACCTGCTGGAACGGGCCCAGCGTGACGACCAGGCCAGCGGCGAGCTGGAGAAGCGCTTCGCGGCACTTTCCGCCACCGCCGAGCTGGACCAGGTCATCTTCGACGGCGCCTCATTCGGCACGGCGGCCCAGGCCGGCACCCCCGAGGAGGAGGAGTACCTCGGCCTGCCCGGTCTCCTCACCGCCGACCAGGTCTCGCTCCTGCTCACCAAGCGGCAGGCCGAGCAACTGGCCGCCCAACGTCGTCGTGCCGCCTCCAGGGCCGCTGAGCCGGCCGCTACGGCCCCCGCCGCGCCTCCGGCACCAATGAGTGCCGCCCAGCGTCGGGTGGCGCTACGTCGCCAGCTGAACGCCCTGGTGGCCGCCCGGCACCACCGTACGGGCCAGCCGCACGGCAAGATCCACGCCGAGCTGCGTCGGATCTGTGGCGGCCCGCCGAGCGCCCAGGCGACCATCGAGCAGCTCGAAGAGCGCATCGCCACCGTCCAGACCCTCTGACCCCGGGTGCAAGGAAGGGCCCCTTGTTAACGCTTGCCGTTAAGAAGGGGCCCTTCCTCTACCGCAGGCGTTAACCGGGGGCCCTTCCTTACATGCGCGGGATGCGAAAAAAGCCGGCCGGAGGCGCCCTTTCGGGTGCCTCCGGCCGGCTATGTCGGGTTACTGGGTCAGTTCGCCATCAGATCGGCGCCACGCCAGCTGAACTCCGGGTCGGACGCGTAGCGCACGGTGATCTTCACGAGATCCTCCGCGTACTTGTTCGCGTGGTGTCCACAGAACACCAGCTCACTCCCACCCGAGAGGGTGATCCGGAGCTTGCCGGCGGCGTTGCAGCGGTCGCACCGTTCATCGGCGGCCGGGGGGCTCACCGTCTCGGGCGGCGGCGTGAGGGTCGGGGTCATCGCCTTCCTCCTCTGGTCGTCACCGATGAACACTCTCTTCGGTCGTTGCTCACCTATCGTGCAACACCCAGGTCGGGCGCTGCCTTCCCTGTGTGCCCGCGGGGGACCGAGGTCACACATGGCACCGGACAGTGTGCCGTGCACCAAGGGTGCCACGTCAACGATCACAATCGTGCATCCATGTGATCACCATCAGACGTTGCACGCCAAGTGTCCAAAACGACACGCTCAGTTGACGGCCGGGGCTCAGTCCAGGTAGTCCCGGAGAACCTGCGACCGCGACGGGTGGCGCAGCTTCGACATCGTCTTGGACTCGATCTGGCGGATGCGCTCCCGGGTCACCCCGTACACCTGGCCAATCTCGTCCAGCGTCCGGGGCTGGCCGTCGGTCAGACCGAAACGCAGGCGGACCACGCCGGCCTCCCGCTCGGAGAGCGTCTGCAGCACCTGCTGGAGCTGGTCCTGCAGGAGCGAGAAGGACACCGCGTCGACGGCGACGACGGCCTCCGAGTCCTCGATGAAGTCGCCGAGCTGGCTGTCGCCCTCGTCGCCGATGGTCTGGTCCAGCGAGATGGGCTCCCGAGCGTACTGCTGGATCTCCAGCACCTTCTCGGGTGTGATGTCCATCTCCTTGGCCAGCTCCTCCGGGGTGGGCTCGCGGCCCAGGTCCTGGAGCAGCTCGCGCTGGATCCGGCCGAGCTTGTTGATCACCTCGACCATGTGCACCGGGATACGGATGGTGCGGGCCTGGTCGGCCATGGCGCGGGTGATGGCCTGGCGGATCCACCAGGTGGCGTACGTGGAGAACTTGTAGCCCTTGGTGTAGTCGAACTTCTCGACGGCGCGGATGAGGCCGAGGTTGCCCTCCTGGATCAGGTCCAGGAATGCCATGCCGCGACCCGTGTAGCGCTTGGCCAGCGACACGACGAGCCGCAGGTTGGCCTCGAGCAGGTGGTTCTTGGCGCGCTCGCCGTCCCGGGAGATCCACCCGAGGTCGCGGACCATCTCGCGGCTGAGCTTCTCCTCGCCCTCCTCGGAGGCGCGCAGCCGCTCGGCGGCGTACAGGCCGGCCTCGATCCGCTTGGCGAGCTCGACCTCCTGCTCGGCGTTGAGCAGCGGAACCTTGCCGATCTGCTTCAGGTACGCCCGGACGGAGTCGGCGGACGCGGTCAGCTCGGCGTCCCGCCGGGCCTGCTTGAGGGCCTCGGACTCCTCGTCGTCCCACTCGAAGTCGTTGTCGGTGGCCGAGCTGGCCGCGTCGGCCTCGGCGGCCCGGGTCAGCTCCGCGGGCTCCTCGACCACGACGTCCTCGATCTCGGCGGCCAACTGCTCCGGATCGATGTCGCCCTCGGCACCCTCGCCGCCCTCGGCCTTGCCGCCCGCCTTCGCGGTACCGGCGGCGGCCACCGTGGCCTTGGTGGCCCGGGTCGCCTTCTTGGCCGGCGCGGCGGCCTTGGCGGCCACCTCGGCGGTGGTGCCCGCGGCCTTGCGCGGGGCGGCCTTGCGCGGGGCCGGGGCCGGCGCCTCCTCGGCGGCCGGCGCCTGCTTCGGCGCGGGCGCGGCGGCCTTCTTGGTGGTCTTGGCCGTGGTCGCCCGGGACGCCGGGGTGGCGGAGCGGGCGGCCGCGACGCGACGGCGGGTGCTGGCGGAGCCGTCCACCACGACGGTCACCCCCGCCTCGGAGAGCGCCCGCAGGATCTTCTTGGCCTGGGCCGGAGTCACCTCGGCGGACTCGACGGTGCGCGCGAGCTGAGCCGACGTGAGCTGGCCGCCGGCGCTCTGCGCGTGGGCGATCAGGGTGTCGGTGAGCGAGCGAACGTCGGCGCCGTTCTGGCGGGGTTCTGTCACGAATGACCTTCCGGAGGCGAAGAGCGGGCACGGCCGGGTCGTCCGGCGTGGCGCGGAGCGCGGTGCCGGGCGATGTCGTTGAGGGGCCCCCGTGTCCCGGTCCCGCCGGTCGCTGGCGGCCCGTGGCGCGTGGGCAGGGTGAATTGTAACGCCGTCTGCGGCGATCATCCTGCGGCGCACGGCGTACCGGCGGCGGGGACCGCCGATTCGGCGCAGATGTGGACTTTGTAAGGATGATAGCGCGCGCGATCCGCAACACCCCGGACGTGCGGGAAGGGGACCGACGAATGGATCGCTCGACACCGGCGCCGCAGGAGCTGCTGGAGATCGCCGTCGATGTGGCACGGGACGCCGCGGCGACCGCGTACCGCATGCGGGCCGAGGGAGTCTCGGTGGCCGCGACGAAGAGCACGGTCACCGACGTGGTGACCGCCGCCGACCGGGCGGTGGAACGGCAGGTGATCGACGCGCTGCGCAGGCTCCGGCCCGGCGACGCCGTGCTCGGCGAGGAGTTCGGCGCGGGCGAGGCCGCCGGCCCGTCCGGCCCCGGCGCCGTACGGTGGATCGTCGACCCGATCGACGGCACCGTGAACTACCTGTACGGCCTGCCGCACTCCGCGGTCTCGCTGGCCGCCGAGGTCGACGGCAGGGTGGTCGCCGGGGTGGTGCGCAACGTCAGCACCGGGGACGAGTGGACGGCCACGGTCGGCGGGGGCGCCTGGCGTGCCGGTGAGCGGTTGCGGTGCTCCACCGAGACCGACCTCGGTCAGGCGCTCGTGGCCACCGGCTTCGGGTACGACCCGCGGCGCCGGGCGCACCAGGCGCGCGTGGTGGCCGAACTGATCACGCAGGTGCGGGACATCCGGCGACTCGGCGCCGCCGCGATCGACCTCTGCTACGCGGCGGAGGGCCGGGTGGACGCCTACTACGAGAAGGGGCTCGCCGCCTGGGACCTCGCGGCGGGCGGCCTGGTGGCGAGTGAGGCCGGGCTGCGGGTGGACGGCCTGCGGGGTGTGGCCGCCGGACCGGACATGGTGGTGGCCGCCCCGCCGGCCCTGTTCGAGCCCCTGCACGCCCGCCTCGCCGACCTCGACGCCTCCGGCGGCCCCTGACCGGTCAGCCCTTCGCGGGGCCCGGGCAGGAGCCGGGCGGCGCGACCGGCGAGCCAAGGTCACCGAGGGACTGGTTGACCTCGGTGGTGGTGGCGAGCTGCTGGAAGGACGCGCCCAGCACCACGTCGACGATGTCGTCCTTGCGCTTCGGGTCGTACTCGTACTCGGCGTTGTCCAGGAAGTAGGCGCGCAGCAGGTGTGCGGAGCCGACGCCCTTCGGGCCGTACCGGAGCACGGCGATCTCGTCGATCTTCTTCTTCTGGTCGGCGACCTTCTTCACCTGGAACTTGCGGTTACGGAAGTCGTCCGCGACGTCGGCGGCGCGGCCGATCTGGTCGCTGCCGTTGAAGACGTTGATCTTGACGTCCTTCTGCTCGCGCAGTGCCACGTCGGCGACCGGCCAACCCTCGGGGCAGCCACCGGCGACCCCCGCGTCGCTCTGGGTGTCGCGGACCAGGGCGACGACCACGAAGACCAGCGCCACCACCGCCAGCAGACCGACGACAACGAGTGCTCGCACTCGCGCAAAGCTCATCAGGGCGCTCCCCGGACAGAGGTGTGGCGGCGGCCGTCGGTGCGGTCGGGCCGCCCCGCCGGCCGTCGGAGTACGCCGCTGAGGTTAACGGTTGTCCGGCGGTCGCGTGGAAACAGCCGGACATGCCGGCGCGCCATCCGGGAACCGGGTACTACTACCCCTATCTTCGTGTCGCCTGAGTCACATTGGGAACAACTTCGCGTGCGGGGGCGTACATCTCAGCCACGAGGGCGGTATACATGCCACGCCCAACGGGGGGGTAAGGTACCGCGCTCGCTGGAGGAGTTTCTTCTGGCGGCTCCGAACCGGCCTCGGTCGGGTCGGGTGACCGACACAAGTGTTGGCCGGCCAGCGGAACCGAAACAGCGTCGTCCGGCGTTACAACCGGAAGCGACAACATCGATATGGGAGAGTGAAACCGATGGCCACCGACTACGACGCCCCGCGTCGCGACGAGGTCGACCTCGGCGAGGACAGCCTGGAAGAGCTCAAGGCCCGGCGCGTCGACTCACAGTCGGGCGCCGTGGACGTCGACGAGGCCGAGGTGGCTGAGAGCTTCGAGCTGCCCGGTGCCGATCTGGCCGACGAGGAACTCACAGTCAAGGTTCTGCCGATGCAGCAGGACGAGTTCCGCTGTGCTCGCTGCTTCCTGGTGCACCACCGCAGCCAGCTCGCGGTCGAACGCAACGGCGAGCTGATCTGCCGCGAGTGCGTCTGACGCCGTACGAGGAACGACACGGGCGGCGGCTCCCACGGCGGGGCCGCCGCTTGCTCCGCTCGCCGTGCGCCGCACCGGGGGACCTGCTTGACTCGTGACGGGCCACCGTCGCGTCGGCGGCGGGCCACGAAAGGGCGTACCGATGAGCGAGCGGAGCGAGCCGGACGGTCGGCTCGGAGCGGAGCGGACGCGCGTCGAGGGCGGCACTGACGACGCCGGAGCCACCGAGGACCTGGGTGCGACGGTCGCGGCACTGACCGCCGACGACATCGCGCCCGGACGCCGCCGGCAGTTGCTCGGCCGGATGGTGGCGCAGGCCCGCGCGCGCGGCGTGTCCGACCTGTTCAAGCCGAAGGCCGCCGTGCGCTGGATGGTGGACACGGTCGCCGAGATCGCCCCGCACGTGCCCGTCCGCGACCTCGCGACGCTGCGGCGGCACTTCCCCGACCTGGACGGCGAGGACCTCGCCGACCGGCTGGTGCGCAACGCCGCGCGGGCGACAGCCGGTGTCGGCGCCGCCGGCGGGGGCGTCGCGGCGGTCGAGTGGGCCGTCGCACCGACCCTGCTCTCCGCGCCGGTGCTGCTGGCCGCCGAGACGGTCGCGGTGGTCGCGATCGAACTCAAGCTGATCGGCGAGCTGCACGAGGTCTACCGCGTCCCGCTGCCGCCCGGGGGCACGCCGCGCGCGGTCGCGCTGGTGCAGTCGTGGGCCACCCAGCGGGGCATCAACCCGATGATGCCCGGCGTCGGGGTCAGCGCGGTGCTCGGCACCGCCGCCCGCAAGGAACTGCGGGACACCCTCCTCAAGCGCTTCGGCCGCAACCTGACCACGCTCGGGCCGTTCCTCACCGGGGCCGCCGTCGCGAGCTACCTCAACCGGCGGGCCACCTACACGACGGCCGACCAGCTCCGGTCCGACCTGCGCCGCAAGGGCGTGACCCGGCCCGGCGGCCCGGCGGCCCTGCCCACGTCACCCTGACCACGGACCTCTCCCGCCCGGGCCCGAGCGCCGTCAGGCGGGTTCGGCGACGCCGGTGCGGGATCCGGTGTCCGTACCGGCGGCGGCGCCGGCACGGGCCGCGTCGCGCGCGGCGAGCAGCGACTCGGCCAGCTCGACCGGCCGTCGCGAGCTGACCACCCAGAATGGCGTGGGGTCGGCCGGGTCGTCCAGCACGACCTGCACGGCGCCGGGCACCCACGGCCGCTGCACGATGAAGGCCAGCGGGTCCGACCCGACGCCCAGCACCTCGCGCCGACCCACGGCGTCCAGCGGGATCGCGTCCGCGACGAACCGGACCGGCAGGCGGGCGTCGTCCACCCGCAGCTCGCCGTCGGCGACGGCGATCCGGATCCGGCCCAGCCACACCAGGCCGGCCACGGTCGCCGGCAGCAGCACCGCGAAGGGCAGCCAGGCCCGCATCCCGGGTGCGCCCATCCAGATCTCGGCGGCGAGCAGTGCGGCGACCGCCAGGCCGAACAGCCACAGCCACCAGGGCAGGCCGAGCCGCTCGGAGTGCGCGGCGGACGGCGCCGGGGACGACGAGGAGGGCGACAGGCTCACAGTCCGAGGGTACGGCGCACGACGGCCCGGGTACCGGGCAGGATGGCAGGGTCACCCCGCGAAACGGACGGAAGAGGGGAACCGTGACCGACGTCGTACCCGTACCCGTACGGCAGCTCGACCCGGAGCTGCCGCTGCCGGCGTACGCCCATCCCGGCGACGCCGGTGCCGACCTGGTGGCCGCGACGGACGTCGAGCTGCCCCCCGGCGGTCGGGCGCTGGTCCCGACCGGCGTGGCGATCGCCCTCCCCGAGGGGTACGTGGGGCTGGTGCACCCGCGCTCCGGGCTGGCGGCGAGGCTCGGCGTGACCGTGCTCAACGCGCCCGGTACGGTCGACGCCGGCTACCGGGGTGAGATTCTGGTCAACCTGATCAACCATGATCGGGAGGTGCCGGCGAGGATCTCCCGTGGCGACCGCATCGCACAGCTCGTTGTGCAGCGGGTGGCCCGCGCGGATTTCCAGCCGGTGGCCGAGCTGCCCGGGTCCCGGCGCGGTACGGGCGGGCACGGCTCCACCGGCGGGCACGCCGGTCTGGTACCGCCCCCGCCCGGTCCGGACGACCGGGCGGTCGAGCAGGACGGAAGAGGTGGCACGGTGAGTGTGAACAGCGGAGGGTGGGCGCAGTGATCTTCTCCCGAAAGCGGGCCGGTTCCGGACGGCACGCGCGTGACGAGGGGGCCGCGGAGGTCCTCGACTCCACCGATCTGGAGGCGACGCCGACGCGTGGTCCCTACGACGTGTCCGAGGCGCCCGAGGGGGTGCAGCGGCTCGACCTGGGCAGCCTCCAGATCCCCGCGGTCCCCGACGTCGAGGTCCGGGTCCAGGCCGACCAGGAGGGCGTGATCCAGCAGGTCGTGCTCGTGCACGGCGACAACGCCCTTCAGCTCGGCGTCTTCGCGGCGCCCCGTACCGAGGGTATCTGGGACGAGGTGCGCGAGGAGATCCGCAAGTCGCTGTTCGCCGACGGCGCCGCCGCGCAGGAGGCTCAGGGGGAGTACGGCACCGAGCTGCACGCCCGGGTGCGTACCCCCGACGGCCTGACCGACCTGCGCTTCGTCGGCATCGACGGCCCGCGCTGGATGGTTCGCGGCGTCTACCAGGGCCGGGCGGCCACCGACCCGTCCGCCGCCGGCCCGCTCGCGGAGTGCCTCGACGGTCTCGTGGTCGACCGCGGCCAGGAGGCCAAGCCGGTGCGCGAGCCGCTGCCGCTGCGGCTGCCCCGCGAGGTGGCCGACCAGGCGGCCGGTGCCGCCCCGGACGGCGCGCCCGCCCCCGCTGCCCGCGAGGCCTGACCGCCTCCTCGGCCGGACGGCCGGGACCGGCCCTGTCGGCGTACGCTGGCGGGACGGTCCCGGCGTCGTCGGGTCCGCAAGCCAGTGCCGGCGGAGCGCCGGTCAGCGTGGAGAGGGTGACGCGGAGGTCATGACGACCGACGAGCGCCAGAGTTCACTGCGACGGATGCTGCGCCGGCTCACCGCCAGCGAGGCGGAGATCGAGGCGCAGGAGCTGCGCAGGGAGAGCGCCGAGCACGGATGCCCGCCCGCTCAGCAGTGCATGCGGGGCCAGGTGGTCTCGGTGGCCGGACGGCTCCGCACGGTGGTCTACACGCCCCGGACGAACCTGCCGACGCTGGAGGCGGACCTCTACGACGGCAGTGACGTGGTCACCCTGGTGTGGCTGGGCCGGCGGCACATCACCGGCATCGAGCCCGGACGTCACCTGACCGCCCGTGGGCGGATGGCCGTACGGGACGATCGCAAGGTCATCTACAACCCGTACTACGAGCTGGAACCGCCGAGGTGAAGCCCCCGGGTGCGGCGGACGGAAGGCAGGGCATGACGACGGGACAGCACCGCTCGGCGCAGCCGGACCTCGGGCCGGTGGAGGAGGAGCCGCTCCCCACCCTCGCCGAGCAGATGGCCGAGCAGTTGGGCGGCTGGCGGGGGCTGGTGGAATCCAGCATCCCGGTGGTCGTCTTCGTGGTGGCGAACATCCTCGGTGACCTTCGCCCCGCCGTCATCGCCTCGATCGCGGTCGCGCTCGCGATCGCCGTGCTGCGGCTGGCCCAGCGCCGGCCGGTCCGGCACGCGGTCAACGGTCTCTTCGGCGTGGCCATCGGCGCCGCGATCGCCTGGCGTACCGGTGACGAACGCGACTTCTACCTTCCGGGCATCCTCTACGGCATCGGCTACGGGGTGGCCCTGCTGATCTCGGCGGCGATCCGGCAGCCCCTGGTGGGCTGGCTCTGGTCGGTGCTGGTCGCCAAGGGCAAGTCGGAGTGGCGGGACGACCCACGCCTGGTGCGTACCTTCACCCGGCTGACCGTCCTCTGGGGCGTGGTGTGGCTGGCCAAGGTCGGCGTCCAGGCGGGGCTATACCTCGCTCACCAGGACACCGCGCTCGGTGTGGCCCGGTTGGTGCTGGGCTACCCGCCGTACGCGCTGCTGCTGCTGATCACGGTCTGGACCGTCCGTCGGGTCACCCGGGAGACGGCGCCGGTGTCCGGCGCCTGAGCCGGCGCCGCGGGCCGGCGGGCCCGCCGGCCGGCCCGGGGTGTCAGCGGGACCCGCGGGTCCGTTCCACGCTGTCCGGGCCGAGCACGACCGCGCGGACCTCGTCCTCCACCTCGGCGGTGCAGACGAAGATCAGCTCGTCGCCGGCCTCGAGCGGGTCGTCCGGGCTGGGCACCAGGACCCGCTTGCCGCGCAGGATCGCCACCAGGGCGGAGTCGCGCGGCAGGGGCACCGCGTGCAGGGCCTGGCCCACGTACGGTGCGGTGGGCGGGAGGGTGATCTCGACGAGGTTCGCCTCGCCCTGCCGGAAGGTCATCAGCCGGACCAGGTCCCCGACGGTGACCGCCTCCTCGACCAGGGCCGCCATGACGCGGGGCTTGCTCACCGCGACGTCCACGCCCCACTGCTCGGTGAAGAGCCACTCGTTCTCGGCCCGGTTGACCCGCGCCACCACCCGGGGCACCGCGAACTCGGTCTTGGCCAGCAGCGACACCACCAGGTTCACCTTGTCGTCGCCGGTGGCCGCGACGACCACGTCGCAGCCGGCGACGTTCGCCTCCTCGAGGCTGGTCAGCTCGCACGCGTCGGCGAGCACCCACTCGGCGGCGGGCACCCGGTCCGGGCGGAGCATCCGGGGCTGCCGCTCGATCAGCATCACCTGGTGGCCGTTCTCGATCAGCTCCTGGGCGATCGAGCGACCCACGTTGCCGGCGCCGGCGATGGCGATCCGCATGCTCAGTGCCCTCCTTCCGGCGGCGTCGCCGCCACCGACGTGACCGACGCCACGATGTCGTCGGTGACCAGCATGAAGATCTGGTCGCCCTCCTGGACGACGGTGGACACCGTGGGCAGCGTGCCGATGCCGAAGCGGATCAGGTACGCCACCCGCGCGCCGCTCGACGCCTCCAACGCGCGCACCGACCGGCCGATCCACTCCTTGTGCACCGGCACCTCGACGATCGACACGGTGCTGGTCGGATCGCGGAAGATCTCGACGTTGCCCTCGGGGACGAGGTGGCGCAGCATCCGGTCGGCGGTCCACCGGACGGTGGCCACGGTGGGAATGCCGAGCCGCTCGTACACCTGCGCACGGCGCTGGTCGTAGATGCGGGCGGCCACGCGGGAGACGCCGAACGTCTCCCGGGCCAGCCGGGCGGAGATGATGTTGGAGTTGTCGCCGCTGGAGACGGCCGCGAAGGCGTCGGCGCGCTCGATGCCGGCCTGCCGCAGCACCTCGCCGTCGAACCCGGCGCCGGTCACCGTGATGCCCGCGAAGTCGGGGCCGAGCCGCCGGAACGCGTCGGAGTCCTGGTCGATCACCGCCACCGAGTGCCCCCGGGACTCCAGGCTCTGGGCGAGCGTCGAACCCACCCGGCCACAGCCCATGATCACGACGTGCACCGCGTCCCCTCCTCACCGGCCCGCACCGCGTGCGTCACCCCGACAGCGAGCCTGCCACGTTTCCCCGCGCGGGCGCGGCCCGACGGTACTCCGGCCGTACACCCCGTCGTGATCGGCCACCCCGGCGGTCCCGGCGGCGATGGTCGTACGCTTGGCCGTTGTGGCCAGACCCACCTCGCTGCTGAAGCGGCTGCTCCTCGGTCGACCGTTCCGGTCCGACCGCCTCCAGCACACCCTCCTGCCGAAGCGCGTCGCGCTTCCCGTCTTCGCGTCCGACGCCCTGTCGAGCGTCGCGTACGCGCCGGACGAGATCCTGCTGACGCTGTCCATCGCCGGCGCGTCGGCGTACTTCTTCTCGCCGTGGATCGCGCTCGCGGTCGTCGTGGTGATGCTCACGGTGGTGGCCAGCTACCGGCAGAACGTGCACGCCTACCCCTCCGGCGGCGGCGACTACGAGGTGGCCACGGTCAACCTGGGGCCGCGGGCCGGTGTCGCGGTGGCCAGTGCGCTGCTGGTGGACTACGTGCTGACCGTCGCGGTGTCCGTCTCCGCGGGGGTGGCCAACCTCGGCTCCGTGGTGCCCTTCGTGGCCACCCACAAGGTCCTGATCGCGGTCATCGCGGTGGCGACGCTCACCGCGCTGAACCTGCGCGGCCTGCGGGAGTCGGGCAACCTGTTCGCGATCCCCACCTACGGCTTCGTCATCGTCATCGGCGGCATGCTGCTGACCGGCCTGATCCGGATCTTCGTGTTCGGCGAGGACCTGCGCGCGCCGAGCGCCGACCTGGTGATCCAGGCCGAGCACAGCGTCACCGGATTCGCCCTGATCTTCCTGCTGCTGCGCACGTTCTCCTCCGGCTGCGCGGCACTGACCGGCGTGGAGGCGATCTCGAACGGCGTACCGGCGTTCAAGGCCCCGAAGAGCCGCAACGCGGCCACCACGCTCCTGCTGCTGGGCGCCATCGCGGTCAGCATGCTGGTCGGCATCATCTGGCTGTCCCGGCTGACCGGGCTCCAGTTCGTCGAGGACCCGGACCTCCAGATCGTCTCCGGCCCCGAGGGGTACGTGCAGAAGACCGTCACCACCCAGCTCGGCGAGACGGTGTTCGGGTCCGGCTCGGTGCTGCTCTTCGTGGTGGCCGGCGCGACCGCGCTGATCCTGTTCCTGGCGGCGAACACCGCGTTCAACGGGTTCCCGGTGCTCGGTTCGATCCTGGCCCAGGACCGCTACCTGCCCCGGCAGCTGCACACCCGCGGTGACCGGCTGGCCTTCTCCAACGGCATCCTCTTCCTCGCCGTCTTCGCGATCGTGCTGATCGTCGGCTTCCAGGCCGAGGTGACGCGGCTCATCCAGCTCTACATCGTCGGTGTCTTCGTCTCGTTCACGCTCTCCCAGGCCGGGATGATCCGGCACTGGAACCGGCACCTGAAGACTGAGCGCGACCCGCTGGCCCGCCGCCGGATGGTCCGCTCCCGGGCGATCAACACGTTCGGCATGGTGATGACCGGTACCGTGCTGATCATCGTGCTGGTGACGAAGTTCCTCCTCGGCGCCTGGATCGCCATCGCCGCGATGGCGATGATCTACGCGCTGATGCTCGCCATCCGACGGCACTACGACCAGGTCGCCGTGGAACTCACCCCGGACGAGGGACGCCCGGTGCTGCCGGCCCGCAACCACGCGGTCGTGCTGGTCAGCAAGCTGCACCAGCCGACCCTGCGGGCACTGGCGTACGCCAAGGCCACCCGGCCCGACACACTCACGGCGGTGACGGTCAACGTGGACGACAAGGACACCCGGCAGTTGCAGTCCGAGTGGGAACGGCGCGGCGTCCCGATCCCGCTGACCGTGGTCGACTCGCCGTACCGGGAGATCACCCGGCCGATCCTCAACTTCGTGGCCGGCGTCCGTCGGGAGTCGCCGCGCGACGTGGTCACCGTCTTCATTCCCGAGTACGTGGTCGGGCGTTGGTGGGAGAACCTGTTGCACAACCAGAGCGCACTGCGCCTCAAGGGGCGGCTGCTGTTCGAACCGGGCGTGATGGTGACCAGCGTGCCGTGGCAGCTCGCCTCCACCGCCGGCAAGAACCTGGACCGGCTGGACGCCACGCTGAGCCAGGGCCCACCCCGCGGCCCCCGGGTGGTTCCGCGGAGCACCCCACCGCCGGTCGTCTCCGCTCGCCCCGGCGAGCGCGGCAGGGACGGGGACCGCCCGTGAGCGAGCGTGGGAAGCGAACCAGCCGGCACCTCAGCGTGGTGCCGAGCGCCACCGCCGAGCGCCGCGAGGTGGCCCCCGGACGCGGGCTGGAGGAGGCCGAGCGGGTCGAGCTGACCGTCGACGCGGTCGCCCCCGGCGGCCACTGCGTCGCACGGGTCGACGGGCAGGTCGTCTTCGTTCGGCACGCGCTACCCGGCGAGCGGGTCGTCGCCGAGGTGACCGAGCTGCACCGGGGCTTCGCCCGGGCCGACGCGGTGACCGTGCTCCAGGCCGCACCGGACCGCGTCGAGCCGCCCTGCCCGTACGCCAAGCCGGGCCGCTGCGGCGGCTGCGACCTCCAGCACGTCGCCCCCGCCGCGCAGCTGGACTGGAAGACGGCCGTGGTCCGCGAGCAGCTGACCCGCCTGGCGAAGCTGACCGACGCCGAGTGCGACGCCCTGGGCGTGCGGGTCGAGGCACTGCCCGGCGGCCTGCTGGGCTGGCGTTCCCGGATCCGGTACGCCGTCGACGGCGTGGGCCGGGCCGGGCTGCTCAAGCACCGCTCGCACGAGGTGGTGCCCATCGACCGTTGCCTGATCGCCCACCCGGCGATCCAGGAGCTGCCGGTGCTCGCACCCGGCGGGGCCCGGTGGCCGGACGCGGACGCCGTCGAGACGGTCGCCTCCACCGGGGGCGACGTGACCGTCACCGCGTACGCCGAGGGCGTGCCGACGACCGTGAGCGGCCCGGAGCGGGTCCGCGAGCGGGCCGCCGGCCGGGAGTGGGCGCTGCCCACGTCGTCGTTCTGGCAGGTGCACCCGGCTGCCGCGGACACGCTCGTCGGCGCGGTGCTGGAGCAGCTCGACCCGCGGCCCGGAGAGCGCGCCTGGGACCTCTACGGCGGGGCCGGACTCTTCGCCGCGGCGCTCGCCGCGCGGGTCGGCGACACCGGCCGGGTCACCCTCGTGGAGTCCGCCGAGCAGGGCGTCACCGCCGCCCGGGACAACCTGGCCGACCTGCCGCACGTGGAGATCGTCGCCGCCCGGGTGGAGACCGCGCTGGCCCGCCGACGGATCACCGGCCCGGTCGACGTGGTGGTGCTCGACCCGCCCCGCTCCGGCGCGGGCGCCCCGGTGGTGCGGGACGTCGTCGCCGCCGGGCCCCGCGCGGTCGCGTACGTGGCCTGCGACCCGGCCGCCTTCGCCCGGGACGTGCACACGTTCACCGGCCTGGGCTGGCGGCTCGCCGCGCTGCGCGGCTTCGACCTGTTCCCGATGACCCAGCACGTGGAGCTGGTCGGACTGCTCCTGCCACCGGCCTAGACGTCGGCCGGCGGCCCGGATGCGCTGCCGCCGGTCCGGATGTGCTCCGCCGGCCTGGATGTGCTCCGGCGGCCTGGATGTTAAGAAGGGACCCTTCCTCTACCGCAGGCGTTAACGGGGGGCCCTTCCTTTCATGAAGATCGTCGGGTTGATGTCGGGGACGTCGTACGACGCGGTGGACGTGGTCGCCGCCGAGTTCACCGTCGAGGGGGACACGCTGTGGTTGCGCCCGCTGGGGCACCGCAGCCTGGACCACGACGAGGAACTGCGTGGGGAGATCGGAGCGGTGCTGCCCCCGGCCGCCACGACGGTCGAGGCCGTCTGCCGCCTGGACAACCGCCTCGGCGCGGTCTTCGCCGAGGCCGCGGCGGTCGGGGTCGAGCTGGCCGGGGGTGCCGTCGACGCGGTGGTCTCGCCCGGCCAGACGGTCTTCCACTGGGTCGACGACGGGGTCGTCCGGGGCACCCTGCAACTCGGGTCGGTGGCCCGGGTGGCCGCCCGGGTCGGCGTACCGGTGCTCGGTGACCTGCGCGCGGCGGACGTCGCCGCCGGCGGTCAGGGTGCCCCGCTGGTGCCGGCCTTCGACGCCCTGCTGCTGGCACCGGAGGCCGGTGACGCGGCGCCCCGGGCGGCGCTCAACCTGGGCGGTATCGCCAACATCACCGTGGTCGCGCCGCACGCTCCCGTGCTCGGGTACGACGTCGGGCCGGCCAACGCGCTGCTCGACGCCGCCGCCCGCCGCTTCCTCGACCGGCCCTGCGACGTCGACGGGGCCGTGGCGGCGGCCGGACGGGTGCACCCGGGCCTGCTGCGCCTGCTGCTCGCCGAGCCCTACTACGCGGCGCCACCGCCGAAGTCGACCGGCAAGGAGCTGTTCCACGGCGGCTACCTGGACGACCGGCTCGCCGCCCTGGGGGAGCCGGTGCCGGTCGAGGACCTGCTGGCCACGCTGACCGTCCTCACCGCCACGACGGTGGCCGCCGAGTGCGCCCGCCACGAGGTCACCGAGGTCGTCGCCGCCGGCGGCGGCGTGCGCAACCCCACACTGATGTCGCGGTTGGCCGAGCTGGCCGCCGGTCGCTGGCGGCTGCGCACCACCGACGAGCTGGGCGTGCCCACCCAGGCCAAGGAGGCGTACGCGTTCGCCCTGCTGGGCTGGCTGTCCTGGCACGGGCTGCCCGGCGCGCTGCCGTCGGTGACCGGCGCCGCCCGGGCCGCCGTGCTGGGGTCGTGGACCCCGGCCGGACCGGCGTACCGGGGCGGGCCAGCCGTCGCGCCGCCCCGCCGCCTGCGGGTACGGGCCTGACCAGCCGCTCAGAGCCCGCATGTCCGGGCCGGGCTGCGGACCGTGCGGCGGCCGATAGACTCTTCCGTCATGAGTGTTGAAGAGGGCACGGTCCACCACACCGGGCTGCTGGCCACCGTCCGTGGCCCGCAGGACGTCAAGCGGATGTCGGTCGAGCAGGTCGGCATCCTCGCGGCCGAGATCCGTGACTTCCTGGTCGCCAAGGTTTCCCGCACCGGCGGGCACATCGGCCCGAACCTGGGTGTGGTGGAGCTGACGCTGGCCCTGCACCGGGTCTTCGACTCCCCCCGGGACCGGCTGCTCTTCGACACCGGTCACCAGGCGTACGTGCACAAGATCGTCACCGGTCGGCAGGTCGGCTTCGACAAGCTCAAGCAGCGCGGTGGCCTCTCCGGTTACCCCAGCCAGGCCGAGAGCGAGCACGACCTGATCGAGAACTCGCACGCCTCCACGGCCCTGTCGTACGCCGACGGTCTGGCCAAGGCGTACGCGCTGCGCGGCGAGCAGCGCAGCGTCGTCGCGGTGGTCGGCGACGGTGCGCTGACCGGCGGCATGTGCTGGGAGGCGCTGAACAACATCGCCACCGCCGGCAATCCGCTCGTGATCGTGGTGAACGACAACGGCCGGTCGTACGCGCCGACCATCGGCGGGCTCGCCGACCACCTCTCCTTCCTGCGGCTCAACCCGGGCTACGAGAAGGTGCTCGACACCGTCAAGGACGCCCTCGGCTCCACCCCGCTGGTCGGCAAGCCGATGTACGAGGTGCTGCACGCGGTCAAGAAGGGCATCAAGGACGCGGTCGCCCCGCAGGCGATGTTCGAGGACCTCGGCATCAAGTACGTGGGCCCGGTCGACGGCCACGACGTCGTCGCGGTCGAGTCGGCGCTGCGGGCGGCGAAGAACTTCGGCGGCCCGGTGATCGTGCACGCGGTGACCCGCAAGGGGTACGGCTACCGCCCGGCCGAGGAGGACGAGGCGGACTGCTTCCACGGGCCGGGTGCCTTCGACATCGCCACCGGCAAGTCCACCGCCGCGCCGTCGGTCAAGTGGACCAACGTCTTCGCCGACGAGCTGGTCGCGATCGCCGACGAGCGGCCCGACGTCGTCGGCATCACCGCCGCGATGGCCGAGCCCACCGGCATCGTCAAGCTGGCCCGCAAGTACCCCGAGCGGGTGTACGACGTGGGCATCGCCGAGCAGCACGCCGCCACCTCCGCGGCGGGACTGGCGCTCGGCGGGCTGCACCCCGTCGTGGCGGTCTACGCGACCTTCCTCAACCGGGCGTTCGACCAGGTCCTGCTGGACGTGGCGATGCACAAGCTGCCGGTGACCTTCGTCCTGGACCGGGCCGGCATCACCGGCCCGGACGGGCCGAGCCACTACGGCATGTGGGACATGTCCGTCTTCGGCGTGGTGCCCGGCCTGCGGATCGCCGCCCCCCGCGACGCCGCCACGCTCCGCGAGGAGCTGCGCGAGGCGGTCGCCGTGGACGACGCCCCGACCATCGTCCGCTTCCCGACCGGAGCGGTCGCCGCCGACCTGCCGGCCGTACGCCGGGTCGGCCCGGTCGACGTGCTGACCGAGTCCGCGCGTACCGACGTGCTGCTGGTCGCCGTCGGTGCCTTCGGCAAGCTGGGCATGGAGGTGGCCACCCGGGTCGCCGAGCAGGGCTACGGGGTCACCGTGGTGGACCCGCGCTGGGTCCGGCCGGTCCCGGCCGAGCTGGTCGAGCTGGCCGCCGGGCACCGCCTCGTGGTGAGCGTCGAGGACGGTGTCCGGGTCGGCGGTGTCGGTTCGGCCCTCGCGCAGGCCATGCGCGACGCCGACGTGCGGGTGCCGCTCAAGGACCTGGGCGTACCGGCCGACTGGCACCCGCACGGCAGCCGCGCGCAGATCCTGGCCGACCTCGGCCTGACGGCGCAGGACGTGGCCCGCGACGTCACGGGCTGGATCTCCGGCCTGGACGCCGAGCAGGTGGAGCCCGTAGCAACCACCCCCACCACCAAGAACGCCCCCGCCCAAAACTGACCACCCACCCCACCCCCCCGCTCTGATACAGAGAAAGAGTGGCTATCCGCGTCGGAATAGCCACTCTTTCTCTGTATCGGCGTGAACGTGCGGGGGAGGGGGGTCAGCCGCCGGCGGAGCGGTAGTGGGTCTCGTCGGCGGAGGCCAGGCTGAACGTCTCGCGCTTCTCGGGCCAGTCGAGCACCACCAGGCCGGGGCGGTCGACCAGCTTGGTGGTGCCCGGCGGGACGGACAGCGAGCTGTCCCGCGTCGCCCGCCAGCTCAGCACCAACAGCTTCCGCTCGCCCACCGGCAGCAGGTACGACTGGAGGGGATCGACGCGGTCCGCCCGTGACACCGCGGCGGCGCCCCCGCCGGCCGGGCGGTGGACCACCGCGGTCATCGTCCCGTCGGCGGTCTCCCAGCTCAGCTGCTCCAGCTCGGCCGGTGCGCCGCCGCCGAGGGCGAGTTCGCCGACGGTGCGGACGGCGATCTTCGCCATCGGCCAGGACGACGGCACCGACTCGGCGACGTCCCGGTCCCCGACGCGCCGCAGGATGCTGCCGAACGGACCCCGGTCGTCGGCCAGCGCGCAGGTGTCCAGATCGGTGAGGGCCCGCCGACCGGAGCCCGACTCGTCCCGTACCAGCGGGTAGCGCGGTGCGGCGGTGGCCGTACCGAGGTCGAGCAGCCGGTCTGCGGCCCGGCCCCGGGGCAGCGACTCGGTGGCCCGCAGCGTCGCGGTCAGCGGCACGGCGCGGCAGGGCGGTACGGCGACCGGGGTGGTGAGACCGTCGGTCTGCGCCACCGGTCGGCCGTCCGGGCCGAGCAGCCGTTCCACCCGGGAGGAGACCAGGTAGCGACGCTCCCCGGCGGCCCACACCGGGAGCACGTCGGCGTAGACCAGGTAGCCGGGGTCGGTGTACTCGGTGGCGTGGGTGACCGCCCACCGGCCGTCCCGGTTGCCGACCTGCAACAGCCAGGAGGCCTTCTCGCCGGGCACGTCGGCGGCGACCAGGGCCAGCGGGGCCCCGCCGACCTCGCCGGACCAGAGGATCCCCGACGTGGGCAGGTGGGCCCGGTCGTCGACCGGGGACCGCCACGTCCGCACCGCGTCGGTGACGTTCCTGGTCACCTCGTCGTCGTCGGTGAGCGTGCCGCGCGGCGGCCACACCGCCAGGGAACCGTCGAGACTGTCGTAGCCGACGCGCAGGTCGCGCGGCTGACGGTCGGCGACCGGCCCGCAGGCGGTCACGGTCAGCAGCAGGGCCAGCAGAGCGGTGACCGTTGTGCCAGGCCGGCGGGCTGGAACCACCTGGTACGTCCCCTCGATCGCCTCGGCGTCGTTGACGAAAGCGCCATACTACGCAACGCCGGGTGACCGTCGACATTCAGGCACCACGCCGTCCACACCGGACGCGCCGGGGGCTTTGGTGCCTTTTGGCCCCTCGGGTAGACTCCGCCGACTGTGACGCCTGCCGAGACCCGCGCCGAGTCCTCGCCGGAATCCGTCGCCGCCACGGACTCCGCGTCCGCCCTGGCCACCGGCGCCGGGAGCGACGGCGCAACGACGCAACGGCGTACATCCTCGGCCGGCCCGGCCCCCACCGCCGCACCGGCGGCGCCCGCCCTCGACGGCGCCACCGCCGCGGCCACAGCCGAGACCGGAACGACGGCGGACACGCTCGGCGGCCCCGGCCGCGTCCCGGTCGGCACGCGGCTCCGCCGGTTCGTCCGGGGAACCCGGCGGCGGCAGGATCTCACCGTCCTCGGTGTCTTCCTGCTCGCCGCGGTCTGGGTGACCAGCCAGCACTGGGCCGACCCGTCCGGCCGGGTGGCGGCGCTCTACAGCAGCGACCCGGCGCAGGTGCAGTTCTTCCTCGCCCACTCGGTACGGGTGGTGCTGCACGGCGAGTTCCCGTTCTTCACCGAGCAGTTCAACTACCCCGACGGGGTCAACCTGATGGCCAACACGGCCATCCTGGCGCTGGGCATCCCGATGGTGCCGGTGACGCTGCTCTTCGGCCCGGCGGTGACGTTCGTGCTGCTGGTGACGCTGGCACTGGCCGGCACCGCGACGGCCTGGTACGTCGTCCTGTCCCGGAACGTGGTGCGCAGTCCGCTCGCGGCGGCCGTGGGAGGCTGGTTCTGCGGATTCTCGCCGGCGATGCTCGCGCACGCCAACTGGCATCCGAACATCATCTCCCAGTTCCTGCTGCCGTTCATCGTGTGGCGCGTACTCGTGATCACCCGGTCCCGTCGGCCGTACGCGGACGGTGCGCTGCTGGCCCTGCTGGTGACCGTCCAGGCGTTCATCAACGAGGAGATCCTGCTCTTCACCGCGCTGGCCTGCGGGGTCTTCCTGATCGCCGTGGTCGTCCAGCGGCCCGCGATGTGGTCGGCCGCCTGGCGTCCGCTCGGCAAGGCGCTGGCCACCTGCACGCTGTTCGCCGGAGCGCTGCTGGCGTACCCGCTCTACATCCAGTTCGCCGGGCCCATGGCGTACCACGGGCTCAGCGACGCGGTCCGCAACTACGGCAACGACATCGCCGCCTTCTTCGCCCCCGGCTCTCCGACGCTGGGCGGCAACGAGCGGGCCAACGTCAACCTGGCGCCGAACTACTCCGAGGAGAATGCCTTCTTCGGTTGGAGCCTCTCCCTGGTCGCCGTGGGCATCGTGGTCTGGCTGCGCCGGGAACCGCTGGTCCGGGCGCTGGCCGCGACCGGGGCGTTCTTCGCCGTGCTCTCGCTCGGCGAGCGGATCTCCTGGTGGGACCGGGACCTGTTCACCGGGCCGTGGGAATGGCTGGTGCGGCTGCCGCTGCTCGACGCGGTGGTGCCGACCCGCTTCGGGTTGATCACCACGGTGGTCGTCGGGCTGCTGCTGGCGTACGCGGTCGAGCGGTCCCGGACGCTGCCGGTGCCGCCGTCCACCCTGCGGTCGCTGACCGTCGCCGGGCTGACCCTCGTGCTGCTGCCGATCGCGCCGATGCCCCTCGCGGTGACGTCCCGCCCGGCGGTGCCGGCCTTCATCACCGCCGACCGTTGGCGTGGCTACGTCGGGCCGGACCAGACGCTGGTGCCGATCCCGGTGCCGAGCATGGGCAACACGCACGGTATGCGCTGGGCCGCCTCGACCAACCTCGACTTCAAGATCCCCGGGGGCTACTTCCTCGCTCCGCGCAACGGCAACACCGGCGACCCGGGTCGCTTCGGCGGACGGCCCAGCGGGATGGGACAGCTGCTGGAGGAGGTCGCCACGACGGGGCGTACCCCGCAGCTGGACGACCGGCAGCGCCGGCGGTCCCTGGACGAGCTGCGGCACTGGCGGGCGGCGATCCTCGTGCTGCCGGTCGGGCAGCACCAGGTCGAGCCGCTGCGGCGTACCGTCGACCAGCTGGTCGGCCCCGGCCGCCGGGAGCTGGACGTCTGGGTCTGGGACGTCCGGGCGCTGACCGACCCACCGGCCTGATGGCCCCCGCGACGCCCGCCTCCGACGCGCCGCCCGCCTCCGATGCGCCGCCCGCCCCCACCGAGCCGCCCGCTCGGGACCGGGAGCCGGCCCGCCGTCTCCGCCGGGCCACGGCGTGCACCCGGGACGCGCTGGTCGTGGCCGGGTACGTCGGCCTGGCGGTGCTGCTCACCTCCGGTCAGTGGGGTCGTGGGGACCGGATGTTCCACCAGGCCGGGGACCAGATCCTCTTCGAGTGGATGCTGGCCGGTGCGGCCCGCGCGGTGGTCGACCTCGACAACCCCCTGTACAGCGCGGCGCTGAACGCCCCGGACGGGGTGAACCTGATGGCCAACACCTCGGTGCTCGGCCTCGGTGTGCCGCTGACCCCGGTGACCCTGCTCCTCGGCTCGCAGGCCGCGTTCCTGGTGGCCGTCGTCGCGTGCCTGGCCGGCACCGCCACCGCCTGGTACGTCCTGCTGCGCCGCCGGCTCGTCGACTCCCGGGTCGCGGCGGCCGTCGGCGGTCTCGTCTGCGGCTTCGCCCCCGGGATGGTGGCCCAGGCCGGGGCGCACCTGCACATGGCCGCGCAGTTCCTGGTGCCGCCGATCCTGGCGCTGGTGTTCCGCCCCGACAGCGGCCGGGTGGTGCGGCACGGGGTGCTGCTCGGTCTTCTGGTGGCGTACCAGGTGTTCCTCGGCGAGGAGGTGCTGCTCTTCCTGGCGCTCGCCGCGGGTGTGTTCGCCCTGGCGTACGCCGCGGCCGATCCGGGGACCGTCCGTCGTCGGGCACCCGCCCTGCTCGGCCGCGTCGGCGTCGGCGCGGCGGTGGCGGCGCCGCTGCTGGCGTACCCCCTCTGGTTCCAGTTTTTCGGCCCCGGCCACTACCGGGGCATGCCGTTCCACGCCTACGGCTACCAGTTGGACCTGGCGTCGTTCACCGCCTCGGCCCGGCAGACGGTGCTCGGCGACAGCTACGTCCCCGGCCTGCTCGCCCCGAATGCCACCGAGGAGAACTCGTTCTTCGGTCCGGGGTTGCTGATCCTCGCCGTGGTGGTCGTGATCTGGCTGCGCCGCCGGCCGCTGGTCCGCGCGCTCGCCGTCTGCGGCGCGCTCTTCGCGCTGCTCTCGCTCGGTGCGCGGGTACGCCTGGACGGCGCTCCCACGTCGGTTCCGGGCCCGTACCGGCTGTTGGGGGAGTTGCCGCTGCTCGACCTCGCGGTCCCGGCCCGACTGGTCCTGGTGTGCGTTCCGGTGCTGGGCATCCTGGTGGCGCTGTCCCTGGACCGGGTCCGGGCGGCCACCGCCGGCGCGTCCCCCGGCGTGCCGGTGCGGTTGCTGTGGGGTGGTGCGGTGGCCGCCGCGCTGCTCCCGCTGACCCCCACCCCGATCCGTACCGTGCCGGTGTGGCCGGTGCCGGCGCCCGTCGCCGACGGCCGCTGGCGGGAGTACGTCCCGCCGGGCCGGACGGTCGTCGCGGTTCCCCCGGTGACCGGGGCGGGGGAGAGCCCGGCGATGTTCTGGTCGGCGCGGACCGGGCTGGCGTTCCGCGCCCCGGGCGGCTACTTCATCGGGCCGAGCGCCCCGGACGACCCGACCGCCCGGTGGGGTGCCCCGGACCGGCCCACCGCCGCGCTGCTGCGCCGGGTCGCGGAGACCGGTGAGGTGCCCGTCGTCACCGACGCTGATCGCCGGGCCGCCGTCGAGGACCTGCGGCACTGGCGCGCCGCGGTCGTCGTCCAGGGTGGACTGCACCTCGGCCATCCGGTCCGGCGTACGGTCGACGCGCTGCTCGGGCCGGGTCGGCCGGTGGACGGCGCGTGGGTGTGGGACGTCCGCCCGCTGGTGGGCTGACCGCTCGGCCGGAGGCCGACGGTGTTGTTAAGAAGGGCCCCCTGCTCTACCGCAGGCGTTAAGAGGGGGCCCTTCCTTTCACCTCACCAGGGGGCGGACGTCCCAGAGCCAGACGTCGTCGACGCGCTGGGGCGGGGCACCGAGCAGGGCGGTCATCAGCTCGCGCAGCACCACCTCGCGCGGGTGGGCGCCGAGGACCACCACGGACGCCTTCCAGAACCGCAGGTCCTCGACGGCCTGGCGGCGGTTCTCGTCGGTGATCGCCATCGGCGTCGCGTTCCGGTCCATCGTGGAGTAGATGAGGGTGCTGGTCGGCCGGTTGGGCGCGCCGAACACGCCCTCACCCAACTCGTTCGGGCCGATGAAGTAGCCGCCCGGGACCGGGAACTCCTGCCGGGTCAGGGCGCTCCAGCGCAGCGTGGGCAGGCCGTGCACGTTGCTGGGGATCGGCACCGGCACCAGCGTCCGGCCGTCCGGGACGTACGGGCGCCAGCCGCCCGAGGTGATGAAGCGCGGGGGCGGGTCGACGGGCTGCGCCGGCAGGGGACGCGGAAGCAGGGGCAGCACGGCGAGCGCGATGACCGCGTACCCGACCGGGCGGAGCCACCGGCGACCGGGACGGGCGGTCGGGGCTGTGCCGTCGTCCCCGGGGGTGCGCGGCGCGGGCACCGGCGGGCGGCCGTTGCCGGCGACCGCGTCCCACGCCAGGGCGAGCAGCACGCCGACCGCCGCCGCCACCACCAGGGCCAGGCGTGTCGGCATCATCATCTCGACCAGCGGCAGGTCGTCCGGGATGTACGACCACGGGCCGGCGGTCTCCGTCTCCACCCCGTTCAGGCGGATCACCGGGCCGAGCGAGGCGACCGTGAAGACCACGGCCAGCACGGCGAGGATCCGGGCGACGAGGGAGCGGCGGACCAGCAGCACCAGGGCGACGATCGCCACCACGACCAGCGGCCAGCCGAACCACGTGTTCTGCTCGGTCAGACCGATGGTCTTCTCCACCGCCTCGTCGCCGGCGATGGTGTCCCGGGGGAAGGTCACGAACGCGGCCAGGTCCTCGCCCCAGTTGTGGAACACACCGCCCTGCAGGCCGCGGTAGGACTGCGGGCCGTTGAACTGGAACCAGATCGGGTAGGCGGTGAGCAGCAGCGCCAGGCCGCCGCCGAGGCCGAGCGCCGCGGCGTACGCGCCGGCCTGCCGCCACGCCGCACGCGGGCGGAGCACGGCGTACGCGACCACGGCGACCAGGCAGGCCAGCGCGGTCAGCAGCAGCATCTCCTCGTTGATGAAGATCTGGTACGCCACCAGCAGGCCGAGCACGATGCCGTTGCGCCGCCAGCGTCCCGGCTCGCCCAGGCGGAACACCCGCAGCACGATCAGCGGGAGCAGGAAGTTGGAGACGAAGTTCGGCTGGCCGTTGGCGTGGTGCACGATGCCGGGCGCGAACCCGAGGAACGCGCCGCCGACGAAAGCCGCCGCCCGGGACCGGACCAGGTGCCGGGACAGCACCCAGTACGAGGTGCCGGCCGTGGCCGCGAGGGCGCCGCCCAGGTAGAGCGCGTACATCACCTGGGGGCCGAGCAGGAGGGTCAGTGGTGCCAGCGGCAGGGTCACGCCGAGCAGCGAGGTGTTCGCCATCATGTTCACCCCGTCCGGGGCGTTCTGGCGGGTGGTGAAGAGCGGGTTCTCCAGGTGCGACACCGAGTACGCGCCGTGCGCGAACAGCCATTCGAACCAGCTGTGGTCGGTGGGCAGGTGCGACGACACCCGGTTCTGCACGTCCGCCCAGTAGTGCAGGCACACGAGGACGCCCAGAAGCACGTACGCTCCGATGGCCAGGACGTCGGCACGGGCGGGCCGTCGACGAAGCCGTCGGGTCGACTGCGCCTCGACGGGCTCGGAGTCGGTTGTCAGCAGGGGGTGTATCACCGGCACGGCCACGACGCGTCATCGTACAGGCGTGAATGAGTGCGATTTGCCGCGCAGTGATCCATGTCGCTCCCGGCCGGAGGACACATGACCCTGATCGACCTCGGAGACCTCCGGGACGAGGCGGAGCCGTCGGCGCCGTCGCGGCGGCCCCGCGCGGTGGGCCGGCCGGTGCGTGTCGGGCTGGTGTTCGTCGTGCTGCTGGCCGTGCTGGCCGCCGCCGCGCCGCCCGCCGGGAGGGTCCACGCCGTGGTGCCCGGCACGTCCGGTGCGCAGGCGTTCCTGACGGCGCACACACTCTTCGTCGCCGAGCCACCGGCGGGTGGCGGAGAGCTGATCGCCTACCCGCTACCGGACCGGACCACCGGCCGCCCGCAGCGGCTCGAGCCGCGCTGGCGGATGCGGATGCCGTCTCCGGGACCGGTGTGGTGGGTACAGAGCGCCCCGGACGGCATGGTCGTGGTCGCACTGGAGGCCGGGGGTGGCAGCGGGATCGAGACGGTCGTCCTGGACGGTGCGACCGGGCGGGTCCGGTGGCAGCAGCCGGGGTTCATGGCCCACGACGCCACCGGTCAGGCGCTGGTCCAGTCCGTCGGCGGGGAGGGCGGGTCGGGTCTGAAAGGCGTCGACCTGTCGTCGGGTGCGGTGCGGTGGTCACGGTCGGAGTCGCTGCCGGAGGGGTTCCAGATCCACCAGAGCGACGGGGTGATCGAGGCGGTCGTGCTGGTTCGGGAGAAGGGACCGATTGAGGTGCTCGACCCGCGTACGGGCGCGGTTGTCGTCGCCGCCGAGCTGCCGCGGGCGGCCTCCCTCGGTGAGCTGCGGTACCAGGTGGTCGGCGACCTGCTGGTGGGGACCGGGACCGGCGTCGTCGCCGCGTACGGGTTGGACGACCTCGGCCTGCGGTGGCGGACAGCGCTGTCGTTCACCGAAGGTGTCGCCCCGTGCGGAGACCTGATCTGTGCGATGGGGCAGACCGGAGGGGTGCGGGCGCTCGACCCAGCCACGGGTGACGTGCGCTGGGAGGCGCAGGACGTGGTCGGGATCGAGCCGGACAGCGGCCGGCAGGTGCTCGCCTTCGGGCCGGACGGTGCCGCGAGCACCCCACGGGTCCTGGTGCTCGACGTGACCTCCGGCCGGGAGGTCGCCGACCTCGGGCTCTGGATGCCGACGAACTCGCACGACGACGGCGGGTCGCTGGCGGTGACGCGGCCGTTGCGGGGCGGCGGGTTGCTGGTGGCCACACTGGACCCACGGACCGCCTCGACCCGGGGCGTGACACCGCTGCGCGAGGCGGCCGGTGACTGCCAGATCGTGGACGCCACCGTGGTGTGCCGGCGGCGTGGCGGCGGCTTCGGCCTGTGGCAGCTGGCCGGCTGAGAAGGGGGCGCGCCGGATGACCCTGATCGACCTGGGTGACCTGCGCGACGCGCCGCCGCCCGTGCCGTCCCGCCGCTCCCCGCGCCGCCCGTCCGGCCGCTTCCTGCCGTGCGTCGCGGTCCTGGCGGTCGCCCTGGCCACACTCGCCGCGGCGACGCCGCCGGCCGGGCGCGTCGAGGTCACCGTGCCGGCCCCACCCGGCGCCGATCTGCTCGTGGCCGGCGACCTGGTCCTCGTCGTCGACCCGGTCGCCGAACGGCCGGCGGCACGCACCGTGGCCGCGTACCGGCTGGACGGTGGCGAGCCGCTGTGGCGGGTTCCGCTGCCGGTCGACGCCGGCCGGCTGTGGTCCGTCCCGATGGGGTCGGGATCGCTGGTGCTGACCGGCCAGGAGACCGACGGGCCGGGCACGAGCACGATGGCACTCGACCCGGCGACGGGTGCGCTGCGGTGGCGGATTCCGGCCAGCGTGGTCGAACGGGCGGGTGACGGTCTGCTGGTACAGACGTTCGGCGGCGGAGCCGACCCGGGCACCGTGCAGGTCGTCGACCCCTGCTGCGGAACCCTGCGCTGGCGGGCCGCCACACCGGCCGGCGAGATCTCCTTCCGGTCGACGGACGAGGGCGTGGACCGGGTGGTGTTCAGCGACCCCAAGGGACGGGTCGAGGTGCGCGACGCCGCGTCCGGCGCGGTGCTGGCCGCCGCCGACCTCTGGTCGCCGGAGGACCGGCCGTACGGGTCCACCCAGGTGGTCGGGGACCTTCTGGTCACCGTGGGCGGCAGCCCGCCGGTGGTCACCGCGTACGGCCTGGACCGGCTGGACCGGCGGTGGCGGGTGGCGGTCGGCGATGCCCAGTACGCGACGCCCTGCGCCCCCCTGGTCTGCGTCCAGTCCGACGGGGGGCGGTTGCGGGCGCTCGACCCGGCGACCGGTGCTGTGGTGTGGACGGACGACCGGTGGGACGGTTTCTGGGAGGTCGACGGGGCGCTGGTCACCCAACCTGTCGGGAGCGCCGGCCCGGGCGGCGGGGAGTACGTCGTGCTCGACCCGGCGACCGGGCGGGTCATCGGGAACTGGGGACGCTGGGAGATCACGTGGTCCACCGGCCCCGACGTCCGGCTCGTGGGGACCCGGCTGTATCCCGGTGGTGGCCTCGTCGTCGCCGAGTTGGACGTGGCGGCGCGGCGGGCGCGGCCCCTCGACGTGCTGCGGGACGCGGCGGGGGAGTGCCAGGTGACCGGTGACCGGCTGCTGTGCCGCCGGATCGACCGGACCGTCGGCGTGTGGCGGCTGCCCCGCTGACGCGACGGCGCTACCAGTTCGGCTGGGCCGGCGGTGGGGGCAGGGCAACCCCGGGCGGGCGCAACACGTACGTCACGCCGCCGCTGCCGGCCTGCCAGGCCGCCTCGAACGGCCCCCGGGGCACGGTGCGGCGCACGCCCTCGTCGTCGGACGCGTACGGGTCGTTGAGCACCGGGTCGCCGGTCGACGTGAACCCGACCAGCACCATCAGGTGCCCGGCGGTGTCGTAGTCCAGCCCCGGCACCTGCCCGGAGCGGAACGCCGCCGAGACGACCAGGGGTATGCCGGCCGCGACGAACGCCTCCGCCTCGGCGAGCGAGCGCAACCGCGTGACGAAGGCGTCCACCCCGTGCAGACCGGCGTACGCGGTGTTGAACGGCCAGTTGCCCGCGCCGCCGTACGCGTGGTCGAAGCAGTGCCGCGCGGCGTGCACCACCACCGGGCGGGGGCCGGGCGGGTCGACCCAGGCGTACCGGTCGTGGGTCGGGGCGGCGTCCCAGTAGGCCAGCACCATCGAGATGCAGGTGGGGCTGCACCAGGAGTCGCCCCCGCCGCCCCAGCCGTGCACCCCGGCGTGCAGCCGCTGCGAGTAGCGCGGCACGTCCAGCACGGTGCCCCACGCGACCGGATCGCCGGTCGGACCCGCCGGCGGACCGGTGGGCCCGGGATCCGGGCCGGAGGCGACGGCACCGACGGTGTGCAGCAGCGGGCCGTCGGTGGCGTCCTCCGGGCGCAGCAGCGTCACCCGCAACTGCCAGCCGGTCACCGTCGCGTCGTCCAGCACCAGCGTGTCGGTGTCCACCCGAGCGGTCCCGTCGCGCTGCCCGGGCACCGAGGTGCGGCGTACCGCGTGGTCGCCGGCGGCCCAGTCGGCGAGCGCGTACCAGCCGGTGGCCGGCCCGCCGTCGCCCCATCCGCGGACCTCGACCCGCAGCCAGCTGTCGCCGGGCGTGTCCGCGGTCCAGGAGGGCACCACCTCGCGTACGACGAAACCCGCCTCGACCGGCGCGGACGTCCAGCGGCCGGCGACGTGGCGGCGCAACCGGCCGTCCGGGCCGGTGCGGTCGACGAGGCCGGCCGGCTCGGCGAGCACCAGGCTGCGCCCGCGCGATTCCAGCCCCTCGGCGACGCTCCCGTCGAGACCGTCCGGGAACCGGAAACCCCGGTAGGCGATGTCGCGCCCCGTCGTGGGCGTCGTGCTGATCATGGACCGTCCGTTCCTGCCGGTGACGACTGCCGGCAGCATCGCGTACGCCGAAGGTTCTGTGCAACGGTGGCCGGACGCGCGGGACGGCCGGTTGCCGCCTCGCACTAGGTTGTCGGGAGGTCAGGCGGGAGGAGACCGGGGATGCGGGTGCTGGTGGTGGAGGACGAGCGCAACCTCGCCGACGCGATCGCGCGGGGGCTGCGCAAGCGGGGAATGGCGGTCGACGTCGCCTACGACGGCGACGCGGGTCACGAGGCCGCCTTCGTCACGCGGTACGACGTGGTCGTGCTGGACCGCGACCTGCCCGGCGTGCACGGCGACCAGATCTGCGCGGACCTGGCCGCCTCCGGCGCGCTCACCCGGGTGCTGATGCTGACCGCCAGCGGCACGGTCGCCGACCGGGTGGAGGGGTTGCAGCTCGGCGCCGACGACTACCTGGCCAAGCCCTTCGCCTTCGACGAGCTGGTGGCCCGGGTGCAGGCGCTGGGCCGGCGCGCCACCCCGCCCGCCCCGCCGGTGCTGGAGCTGGCCGACCTGGTGGTCGACCCCGCCCGGCGGGTGGCCACCCGCCGGGGTGCGCCGGTCGACCTCACCAACAAGGAGTTCGGTGTGCTGTGCGAGCTGCTCAAGGCGCGCGGCGCGGTGGTGTCCAGCGAGGAACTGCTGGAACGGGTCTGGGACGCCAACACCGACCCGTTCACCACCATCGTCCGGGTCACCGTGATGACCCTGCGCCGCAAGCTCGGCGACCCGCCGCTGATCGAGACCGTCGTGGGGGCGGGCTACCGCACGGCCGGGACGCCGTCGTGAGCGCGCGGGCCGAGTCCGACCCGGTGGCCCGGCGTTCCCGGTTACGGCCCACGCTGCGGCTGCGGCTGACCCTGCTCAACGGTGTCCTGCTGGTCGGTGCCGGCGCGATCCTGGTGCTGCTGGCGTGGCTGCTGGTCCGGGACGCGCTGCGCCCCACCGACGAGCTGCTGCCGGGCACCACCGTGGTGCTCGCCGACGGCCGGTCCCTGGACGCCGCGCAGTGGCAGCGGCAACTCGTCGACGCCGCAGGCCGGGAACTGCTGGCCAAGGGCCTCGCCGCCCTGCTCGCCGTCGGGATCGTCGGGGTGGCCGGGGCGTACGCCGTGGTGGGTCGGGCCCTGCGCCCCCTGCACCAGGTGACCGCGACCGCGCGGCGGCTCGGCGAGACCACTCTGGACCAGCGGATCGGCTACTCCGGGACCGACGACGAGGTGGCCGAGCTGGCCAAGACGTTCGACGACATGCTGGACCGGCTGGGAGAGGCGTTCGAGGCGCAGCGGCGGTTCGTCGCCAACGCGTCGCACGAGCTGCGCACCCCGCTCGCGGTGATGCGTACCGAGATCGACGTGACGCTCAGCGACGACGACGCGGATATCGGTGAGTACCGGCGGATGGCCACCGTCGTCCGGGACGCCTCCGAACGCGCCAACGGCCTCGTGGACGCCCTGCTGATCCTGGCCCGCAGCGAGGCCCAGGCGGGCCGTCGGCTCGGCAGGCGCGCGGAGTGCGACCTGGCCGAGGGCACCGCGAACGCCCTGTCCGCCGTACGCCGGGAGGTGGAGCGGATCGGGGTGCACGTGCAGACCTCGCTGGAGTGCGCGCCGGTCGTCGGCGATCCGGGGCTGCTGGACCGGCTCGCCGGCAACCTCGTCGAGAACGCCGTCCGCTACAACCACCTGCACGGCCGGATGTGGGTGCGGACCGGCTCCGACGGGCACCGGTCCTGGCTGGTGGTGGGCAACACCGGGTTCGAGGTGGACGAGGCCGACGTGCCGGGGCTGTTCGAGCCGTTCCGGCGTGGGGGCCGGGAGCGTACCGGCGCCCGGGGCTCCGGCCTGGGGCTCTCCATCGTGCGGGCCGTCTGCGACGCCCACGGCGGCACGGTCCGCGCCGTGGCCCAGCCCGGCGGCGGCCTGGAGGTCACCGTGACGCTGCCGGCCGGTCCCGGCGCGGCCGGCTGACCGGGTACGGGGTTGCGGCGGGCGCCCCGACGGTGTGAGGATCACGGCGTCAGCCCGATGAAGGAGGGGGGTGCGTCGATGTCCACCGTCAAGCTGTCCGCACCCCGCCTCGCAGGCTGACCCTCACGCTCGCGGGGTGCCCCGACCTCTCAGGAGGAGACCCCGTGCATCCACGGATCCACGACGTCAGTGTCGACTGTCCCGACACCAACGAGTCCGGCCGCCCGCTCGGCGGGGCGGAGCTGGTGTCGAGGACGAAGGAGCCAGCGTGAGCGCACGCATCCACAACATCAGCATCGACTGCCATGACACGTACGCCCTGGCCGGTTTCTGGGCCCAGGTCTTCGAGTGCCCCCGCCATCCGGACGACTTCCCCGGGGACCCGGAGGCCATGCTGCTGCCCCCCGGTGGCCCGGAGGTGCTCTTCCTGGCCGTGCCGGAGGGCAAACAGGTGAAGAACCGCGTCCACCTGGACCTGCAACCGACCGACCGGACGCGCGACGAGGAGGTACGCCGGCTCCTGGAGATCGGCGCCGTCCACGTGGCCGACCACATCGGGCCGCAGGGCCAGGGCTTCGTGGTGCTCCGCGACCCGGAGGGCAACGAGTTCTGCGTCGTCCGCAGCGCCGCCGAGCGGGCGGCGCAGACCGCCTGACGAGACGGGCTCCGTCCAGGTTGGACGGAGCCCGTTCCGGCGGTCGGTCCGATCAGCCCTGCTGCTCGATCTGCCCGCGCATCGTCACCAGTTCGTCCGCCACCTGCGCGCCGGACTTGAAGTAGACGAGAATCATTCCGACGCTGCCCCGGTCGCTCCAGACGCAGAAGCCGATCTGGACCTGCGAGGCCTTCGCGTCACCGCACTTGGCCTCACCGCCGAGCGGCCCCGCCTCGACGTCGGTCATCGGGCCGACCTCGACGCCGCTCTGCCTCGCGCCGGTGATCGTCTCGTTCAGCGTCTTCGCCGGGTCCGCGTTCGGCCCCGACGCCGCGGCGACCATCACCAGGTCCTTCTTGGCCGGGGTCCCGTAGAACGCGCCGACGGTGCTGGTCGCTCCCGGGAGCGACGTGTTCAGGCTCGCTTCGAGCTGCTTCGCGATGTCCAGCAGCTCCGGGTTGGTGACCTTCGGCCGGCCGGCCAGGGTCTCCGGCGCGACCACCCGGGTCTTGGTGGCCGTGTCGACGGCGTCCTTGACCTCGCCGCCGACGAGGACCACCGCCACCGCCGCGCCACCGCCGCAGAGCACCAGCACCGCCAGCAGCACGATCAGCAGGATCTTGCCGGTGGACCGCTTCTTCGGGGCGGGCGTGAACGGGGGAGTGCCGTACGGCTGGCCGGGACCGCCGGAGAACTGCCCCGGCTGCGCGTACCCGCCGGTCTCCGGGGCGGACGGGTAGCCGCCGGGTGCCGGCGGAGGGTAACCGGCCGGCTGCGAGGAATCCGCCGGCGGGTAGCCGCCGTACTGCGGCGCGGAGGGGTAGCCGCCCTGCTGCTGCGCGGGCGGGTAGCCGCCCTGCTGCTGCGGTGCGGGCGGGTAGCCGCCGTACTGGGGTGCCGACGGCTGACCGCCGTACTGGGGTGGCGTGCTACCCGGCTGCGGAGGCGGGTACGCGCCGTACGGCGCCCCGCTTCCCGGCTGGGAGGGGTACGGCGGCTGCGTCATGACAGGTCAGCTCCAGGTCGTCAGGGTGCGAACGCGTGCTGCCGGCCACCCGACCGGCGACCCGCCGCACCCGTCCGACGAGGACGGTGGCGGCGAGCCGGCGGGAAGGGGGCCGTCATCGGTGGGGACGGGTACGGCGGCGGTGGTGCACCGCCGGCGGTGGGGTCAGGAACGCTTCTCGATCTGGCCCCGGATGGAGACGAACTCGGCCTTGGCCTTGGAGCCGGAGGAGAAGAACATCACGATCATCCCGACGCTGCCCTGGTCGGCCCAGACGCAGACACCGAGCGGCACCTCGGAGGACTCGCCGTCGCCGCACTTCGCCAGGCCGCCGAGCGGTCCCGGGCTGACCGTGGCCATCTTCCGGACCGACAGGTCGGTGGTGACGCCCTTGACCGCGTCGTTCAACTCCTTCTCGGGGTCGAGGACGAAGCCGGAGGCGCCGACCACCATGACGATGTTCTGCTTCTCCGGGCTGCCGTAGAAGGCGCCGATCGCGCCGCTCTCGCGGCTCACGGTCGACTTCATGTCGCGCACCATCTGGTCCGCCAGGGTCTTCAGCTCGGGGTCCGTGCTCTTCGGACGGCCCCCCAGGCTCTTCGGTGTGACCAGCCGGGTCCGGGGGTCCGCGCTCGGATCGTCGGACGGGGTCTCCGCCGGCGCGGACTCACCGTCGTCCGGACCGGTGCTCGGGGCCGCGCTCGGAGTGGCGCCGGAGGAGGCGACCGGGGCCGGCTCGTCGTCGCCGGAGAGCGCGACGTAGGCCAGGCCGCCGCCGCCCAGGCAGAGCACCAGGATCCCGGCCAGGGCCAGCGACAGCACCAGGGGGACCCGGGACCGCTTCGCCGCCGGGGCGGCCGGAGCGCCGTCGTACGGCGGGTCGCCGTAGGGCTGGGCGGCGGGGAAGCCGCCGGGCTGGCCGGCGTACGGCTGGCCGCTCGGGTACGCGCCGGACTGCGGCGGCGGGGAGTAGGCGCCCGGGGGCGTGCGGCCGGACGAGATGCGCGGCTGGATCTCGGTGGGCTGGTCCTCGGGGCGTGCCGGCGGGCCCCACGGCTGCGGCGCGGCCGGCGGGGTCGCGCCGGGCCAGGCGCCGGGCGAGGTGGGCTGGTTGCCCGGCTGCCCCGCGGCCGGCCAGGCCGTCGTCGGGGCGGGCTGGCCACCCGGTCGGGGCCCACCCGGCCAGGGAGCGGCCGGGGGCTGGGCGCCCTGGTCGAACGGTCGTGCGGGCGGACCGGAGGGGCCGCCGTACGGCGGGTGACCGGGGGGCTGGCCCTGGTGGGGCTGCCCGGACCAGGGGTCGACCGGCGGTGAGGACATGACATCAGCTCCAGGCGTGTGCGAACGGGCGATCCTAGCGAATCGGCCGCCCGTCGCGCTGCCCCTGTTCGAGGAGGACAGACGAACGCGGTGGCCGCCACCGTCACCCGGGACGGTAGGCGACCACCGCGAACGCGACGGAACGGGGTGGGGTCAGCCGCGCAGGCTGGCCACGCCGCGCGGCAGGAACCGCTGGCCGGTGACCTGCTCGCTGGTGCCGGTCCGGTCCAGGTACGGCGTGACGCCGCCCAGGTGGAACGGCCAGCCGGCACCGAGGATCATGCACAGGTCGATGTCCTGCGCCTCGGCGACGACGCCCTCGTCGAGCATCAGGCGGATCTCCTGGGCCAGCGCGTCGAGCGCGTTCTGGCGGACCTGCTCCTCCGTGAGTGGCTGGTCCCCGACCACGAGCAGCTTCGCCACCTCGGCGTTGATCTCGTCGTCGGCCACGATGGGCTGGCCGGAGTCGGCGATCCGCTTGAGGTTCTCGCTGACGCCGAACCGGTCCGGGAAGGCGGCGTGCAGGGTGCCGCCCACGTGGTACGCGACGGCCGGCCCGACCAACTGGAGCAGGGCGAGCGGGCGCATCGGCAGGCCCAGCGGGTCCAGCGCGCGGTTCGCCACCTCCAGCGGGGTGCCGGCGTCGACGGCGGCGAAGACCGTGCCGAGGAAGCGGGTGAGCAGCCGGTTGACGACGAACGCGGGGGCGTCCTTCACCAGCACGCTCGACTTCTTCAGCTGCCTGCTCACGGCGAACGCCGTCGCGAGGGTGGCGTCGTCGGTCCGCTCGCCCCGCACGATCTCCAGCAGCGGCAGCACCGCCACCGGGTTGAAGAAGTGGAAGCCGACGACCCGCTCCGGGTGCTCCAGGTCCTCGGCCATCGCCGTGATCGAGAGCGACGAGGTGTTCGTCGCCAGCACGGCCTCCGGCTTGACGATCTTCTCCAGCTCGGCCCAGACCTGCTTCTTGACGTTCAGGTCCTCGAACACGGCCTCGATGACGAAGTCGGCGTCGGCGAAGACACCCTTGTCGACGGAGCCGCTGACCAGGCCGTACAGCTTGGCCGCGGTGCCCTTGTCCATCCGGCCCTTGCTGACGGCCTTCTCGATCTGCGAGTGCACGTAACCGACACCCTTGTCCACCCGGGCCTGGTCCAGGTCGGTCATGACGACCGGCACCTGGAGGCGGCGCGCGAACAGCAGGGCGAGCTGGCTGGCCATCAGGCCGGCGCCGACGATGCCCACCTTGGTCACCGGCCGGGCGAGGCCCTTGTCCGGCGCGCCGGCCGGCCGCTTGGCCCGCCGCTGCACCAGGTCGAACGCGTACAGGCCGCTGCGCAGTTCCTCGGAGAAGACCAGGTCCGCGAGGGCCTCGTCCTCGGCGGCGGTGCCGGTCGCGAAGTCCGCGTCCTTCGCCGTCTCCAGCAGGTCCAGCGCCTTGTACGCGGCCGGGACCGCGCCGTGCAGCCGCTGGTCCAGGGTCTGTCGGGCGAAGTAGAGCACCCCGGCCCACATGTCCCGGTCGACCTCGGGCCGGGTCACGGTGACCTCGCCCTTGACCACGCCGGCGGCCCACTCCAGGGACCGCTCCAGGAAGTCGGCCGGCTCCAGCAGCACGTCCGCGATGCCCATCTCGGCCGCCTGCTTCGGCTTGAGCATCTTGTTCTGCATGAGCGGGTTCTGGATGATCACCTGGGTCGCGGCGGGGATGCCGATCAGGTTCGGCAGCAGCTGCGTGCCACCCCAGCCGGGGACCAGCCCGAGCGAGACCTCGGGCAGCGCCAGCGCCGCCGCGCCACCGGACAGCGTCCGGTAGTGGCAGTGCAGGGCCAGCTCCAGGCCGCCGCCCATCGCCGCGCCGTTGACGAAGGCGAACGTCGGGACCGTGCTGTCCTTGAGCCGGGCGAAGACCCGGTGACCGAGCCGGCCGACCTCCAGCGCCTGGGCGCGGTCCTGCAACGCCGGCAGGCCGACGATGTCCGCGCCGACACAGAAGATGTACGGCTTGCCGGTCACCGCGATGAACGCGGGGTCCGCCGCCAGAGCGGCGGTGATCGCCTCGTCCAGGCTGGTCAGACCGGCCGGGCCGAAGGTGTTCGGCTTGGTGTGGTCGAAGCCGTTGTCCAGGGTGATCAGCGCGGCCGGCCGGTCCAGGCCCGGCACCCGTACCGCGCGCAGCAGCGCCTTGGTGACGACCTCGTTCGGTGCGGCGAGCGCGCTCACTTGTTGCCCTCCCAGTGTGGGTTCTCCCAGATCACGGTGCCGCCCATGCCGATGCCGATGCACATGGCGGTGAGGCCGTAGCGGACCTCGGGGTGCTCGGCGAACTGCCGGGCGAGCTGGGTCATCAGCCGTACGCCGGAGGAGGCGAGCGGGTGACCGATGGCGATCGCGCCGCCCCACGGGTTGACCCGGGGGTCGTCGTCGGCGATGCCGAAGTGGTCGAGGAAGGCGAGCACCTGCACGGCGAACGCCTCGTTCAGCTCGAAGAGGCCGATGTCGTCGATGGTCAGGCCCGCGATGCGCAGTGCCTTCTCCGTCGACGGGATCGGGCCGACGCCCATGACCTCGGGCTCCACGCCGACGAAACCGTACGACACCAGCCGCATGGCGACCGGCAGGCCCAGCTCGCGGGCGGTGGCCTCGTCCGCCAGCAGGCTGGCGGTGGCGCCGTCGTTCAGGCCGGCCGCGTTGCCGGCGGTGACCTTGCCGTGGGGGCGGAATGGGGTCTTCAGGGTGGCCAGCTTCTCCAGCGAGGTCTCCCGGGGGGCCTCGTCGGTGGTGGCCAGGCCCCAGCCGTTCTCCTCGTCGCGGATCGCGACCGGCACCAGGTCGCCCTGGAGCTTGCCGTTGGCGTACGCCTTCGCGGTCCTCTGCTGCGAGGCGAGCGCGAACGCGTCGGTGCGCTCCTTGGTGATGTGCGGGACCCGGTCGTGCAGGTTCTCCGCGGTCGCGCCCATGACCAGCGCGGACGGGTCGACCAGCTTCTCCGCGATGATCCGCGGGTTGGGGTCGACGCCCTCGCCCATCGGGTGACGGCCCATGTGCTCGACGCCGCCGGCGATGGCGATGTCGTACGCGCCCATGGCGATGCCGCCGGCGACGGTGGTCACCGCGGTCATCGCGCCGGCGCACATCCGGTCGATGGCGAAGCCGGGGACGGTCTTGGGGAGGCCGGCCAGCAGCGCGGCGGTCCGACCGATGGTCAGACCCTGGTCGCCGATCTGGGTGGTGGCGGCGATGGCCACCTCCTCGACCCGCTCCGGCGGCAGCTGCGGGTTACGGCGCAGCAGTTCGCGGATGCAGCGGATCACCAGGTCGTCGGCGCGGGTGTTGGCGTACATCCCACCCGCCTTGCCGAACGGGGTGCGGACGCCGTCGACGAAGACGACATCCCGGACTTCACGGGGCACTTGAGCCTCCTCTTCGACCATCATCCGGTCACCGCGCCGACAGGCGGCACCACGAACCGGATGAGGTCGCCTGCACGGGCGTGTTCCCCCGGATGCTACTCGCGGGTAACTACTCGCGTCAGCACGCCCCCTGTGGCACGGGACACATTCCCGCCGCCGTTTCCGCCGATCACGAAGCTGCCGCCGCGACACGTCGCGTGCGCCGACGACAACTTCATGATCAACTCGGGTGGGCCGGGGCGGTCGAGGGAGCGGAAGCGGACGGCGAGGTGGAGGGTGCGGGGTCACGCAGGGCCACGGTCAGGTCGGCCGTCAGCAGACCGATCTGCCACTCCCGGGCACCGAAGCCGCGCAGGGTCTCCGCCACCGTCTCCTCGGTCACCTCCTCCGGCGGCACCCAGGCCAGCCGGCGGATCGAGTCCGGGGTGACCAGATTCTCCGCCGGCAGGTCGTGGGCGCCGGCGATGCGGACCACCACCTCCCGGCACCGGGCCAGCCGGGCCGCCGCCACCGGATCCCGCTCGGCCCAGCGGTGCGGCGGCGGGGGACCCTCCACCGCCGGCGCGACCGGCAGCGCGTCGTCCGGCAACTGCCGGGCGTCGTCCAGCGCGGCCAGCCAGGTGCGGGCCAGCCGGCGGACCGACCGACCACCGAAGCCGGGGAGCGTGAGCAGGGTCTTCTCGTCCTTCGGGTCCAGCTCGGCCGCGGCGACGATCGCCGAGTCCGGCAGCACCCGGCCCGGCGCGGCGTCCCGGCGGGCGGCGATCTGGTCCCGGGCGTACCACAGGGAACGAACCCGGGCCTGCGCCCGCGCCCCGCGGACCCGGTGGATGCCGGAGGTGCGGCGCCACGGCTCGGCGCGCACCCGGGGCGGGCGGGCGCCGTTGCGGACCAGGGCGGCGAACTCCTCCGCCGCCCACTCCGACTTGCCCTGCCGGGCCAGCTCGGCGTCGAGGGCGTCCCGCAGGTCGACGAGCATCTCCACGTCCAGCGCCGCGTACGTCAGCCACGACTCCGGCAGCGGCCGGCTGGACCAGTCGGCGGCCGAATGGTGCTTCTCCAGGCTGAACCCGAGCAGCTGCTCGGTCAGCGCGGCCAGCCCGACCCGTTCGAAGCCGGCCAGCCGGGCGGCCAGCTCGGTGTCGAAGAGCCGGCGAGGACGCAGACCCAGCTCGGCCAGGCACGCCAGATCCTGGCTCGCCGCGTGGAGCACCCACTCGGCCTGGCCGATCACCTCGTCGAGCGCGGTCAGGTCGGGCAGCGGCAACGGGTCGATCAGCACCGTGCCGGCACCGGCGCGGCGCAGCTGCACGAGGTAGGCGCGTTGGCTGTAGCGGTACCCCGAGGCGCGTTCGGCGTCCAGGGCGACCGGGCCGCTGCCCGCCGCGAAACGGGCCACGACCTCGTCGAGCTCACTCGGCGTGGCCACCGGCTGGGGCGTGCCGTCGCGGGGGGCGGTCAGCGGAACGGGCCCGCCGGCGGTCGGGGCGTCCCCCGCGTCCTCCGGCTCCGGCAGGGCCGACGGCGGGTGGTGCGGTGCGTTTCCCGTACGGCTTTCGGCGGCCCGACGGCGCAGGGGTGGTTCGTCGGTCACCTGACAACCCTAGTGCGCGAGTCGAATCCGTGTGTGCAGCCGGTCCGGCGTGTGTCGGTCGGATGACGTGCGGGTGTCGTCGGGGGACGCTCAGGCGGCGCCGGCGGGACGTCGCCCGGGCAGCGCCGTGACCCCCGGCGGGGGCAGGCCGGCCGTCGAGGCGAGCAGCGCGCACCAGGCGTGCAGATGCGGGGCCAGGTCGTCGTCGAGGGGCGTCCAGGAGGCCCGGATCTCGACGTCACCGGCGGTCGGTGGCCCGGCCAGGTCGCCGAACCGCGTCGACATGGTCTGGGTGATCGTGCCGCCGATCGCCCGGTGCCCGGCGTCCTGCGCGTCGAGGGCGTCGGTCAGCCACGTCCAGCCCACGCCCGGCAGCAGCGGGTCGGCGGCCAGGTCCACCTCCAGCTCCGCGGTCACGTACGTGACCAGCCGCAGGGTGCCCTGCCACGCCTCGTGCCCCGCCGGGTCGTGCAGCAGGATCAGCCGCCCGGTGGCCACCTCGTCGTCGTCTCGCAGCACGGTCGCGGAGAGCGCGAAGGCGTACGGGGCGAGCCGCTGCGGCGCGCCGACCTCCTCCAGCAGGATCTCCGGCCGGGGCGTCGCGGACCGCAGCCCGGCGACCGCGCGGACGAAGGTCTCCGGGAGCGCGATCGGGGGGGCCATGCCGGAAGCGTATGCCGCCGCCCGTCCGCCGACCCGTACGGCGCGCCGAAGTCCCGGCGGCGGGACGGGGGCGTCCCGCGCGTGCGCGCCGACTGTTAACGAGGGGCCCTTCCTCTACCGGAGGCGTTAACGGGGGGCCCTTCCTTTCACGTTCTTTCGCGTCACAAAAGGTGATGGGGGCCGTGGGTGCGGGTGGGCCGCGTGGCACGATTGCCGCGATGAGCACCGACACCACGGGCACCGTCGCCCGAGACGACGACCCCCGCCCCGGCGGACCGGCCGACTCACCCTTCGTCCGGGCGTGCCGGCGTCAGCCCCGCTCGCACACCCCGGTCTGGTTCATGCGCCAGGCGGGCCGCTCGCTGCCGGAGTACCGGGAGATCCGGGCCAACGTCGCGATGCTGGAGTCCTGCCGCCGTCCGGACCTGGTCACCGAGATCACCCTCCAGCCGGTCCGCCGGCACGGGGTGGACGCCGCGATCCTGTTCAGCGACATCGTCGTGCCGGTCGCCGCCGCCGGTGTCGATCTGGACATCGTGCCCGGCACCGGACCGGTCGTCGCCGAGCCGGTGCGCACCCTCGACGACGTCGAGAAGATCCGCCCGATCACCCGCGAGGACGTCTCGTACGTGGACGAGGCCGTCCGGCTGCTCGTCGCCGAGCTGGGCGACACCCCGCTGATCGGCTTCGCCGGGGCGCCGTTCACCCTGGCCAGCTACCTCGTCGAGGGCGGGCCGTCGCGGACCCACGCGAAGACCAAGGCCCTCATGTACGGGCAGCCGGAGCTGTGGCACGCCCTCGCCGGCCGGCTGGCCGAGGTGACGCTGGCGTTCCTGAAGGTGCAGATCGACGCCGGGGTGTCCGCGGTGCAGCTCTTCGACTCCTGGGCCGGGGCGCTCTCCGAGGCTGACTACCGCCGCTTCGTGCTGCCGCACTCCGCCACCGTGCTGTCCGGGCTCGCCGACGCCGGTGTGCCCCGCATCCACTTCGGGGTGGGCACGGGCGAGCTGCTGGCCACGATGGGCGAGGCCGGTGCCGACGTGGTCGGCGTCGACTGGCGTACGCCGCTGGACGTCGCGACCCGCCGGATCGGTCCGGACCGGGCCGTGCAGGGCAACCTCGACCCGTGCGTGCTGCTCGCGCCCTGGCCGGTGGTGGAGGCCGAGGTGCGGCGGATCGTCGAGCAGGGCCGCGCGGCGCCGGGCCACGTGTTCAACCTGGGGCACGGCGTGCTCCCGGAGACCGACCCCGACGTGCTGACCCGGGTGGTCGCCCTGGTGCACGAGGTGTCCGCCCGGCCGTCCGACCAGGGCTGAGCATCGTGCGGACGCCGTGGCGGGTGGCGGTGGTCGGCGGCGGGATCGCCGGGCTGTCCGCCGCGGTCCGGTTGCGCGACCACGCGCCCGCCGGCACCGAGATCACCGTGTACGAGCAGTCCGGCGCCCTCGGCGGCAAGCTGCGCACGGGCGAGGTGGCCGGCTCGGCGGTGGAGTTCGGTGCCGAGTCGTTCCTGATGCGCGACCCGGCCGGCGGCGAGTCGGCCGCGGTGACCCTGGTCCGCCGGCTCGGTCTGGCCGACCGCATCGTGCACCCCACCGTCGGGCAGGCCGCGCTGGTGGTCGACGGAGGGCTGCGCCCGATCCCGGGCGGCACGCTGGTCGGCGTACCCGGGGACCTGGAACGGGTGACCACGGTCGCGCGGCCGGCCGCGGACGCCGACACCGACGGTGGCGGCCCGCTGCTCGGCGCGGACGACGACGTCGCGGTCGGCGCCCTGGTGCGGGCGCGGTTCGGCGACGAGGTGGTCGACCGGCTGGTCGACCCGATGCTCGGCGGCGTGTACGCGGGCCGCGCCGACGACCTGTCCCTGGTCACCACGATGCCCGCGCTGGCCCGCGCCGCCCGTGTGGAGCACACGCTCGTCGGCGCGGTCCGCGCCGCGCAGGCGGCGGCGCCCCGCGCTCCCGGCACGCCGGTCTTCGGCACCCTGGCCGGCGGCCTGAGCACCCTGGTCGACGCCGCCGCGACGGCCAGCGGCGCGACGGTCCGCACGAACGCGACGGTCCGCGAGCTGACCCCGGTCGGCGACGGCTGGCGACTGACCGTCGGCCCGACCCGCGACCCCGGGTACGTCGACGTCGACGCGGTGGTCCTCGCCGTGCCGGCCCGGCCGGCGGCGCGCCTGCTGGCCGGCATCGCCGACGAGACGGCGGCGGGCGTCGGCGGGCTGGACTACGCGAGCGTCGCGCTGGTCACCCTCGCGCTGCCCGAGCCGGCCCTGCCGGAACTGTCCGGCTTCCTGGTGCCGTCCACCGAGGGGCTGCTGGTCAAGGCGTCCACGTTCTTCACCACCAAGTGGGGGCACCTGCGCCGGCCGGACGGGCTGGCCCTGGTCCGCGCGTCCGTCGGCCGGTACGGCGAGGAGGAGCAGCTCCAGCGCCCCGACGCCGACCTGGCCGCCACCGTGCACCGCGAACTGTCGGCCGTGCTCGGCACCCCGCTGCCGGCGCCGGTCGCGGGCCACGTGCAGCGGTGGGGCGGGTCCCTGCCGCAGTACACCCCGGGTCACGCCCACCGGGTGGCCGCCGCGCGCGCCGCCCTGCGGAGCAGCCACCCGACCCTGGCGCTGGCCGGCGCCGGCTACGACGGGGTCGGCATCCCGGTCTGCGTCCGCTCCGGCGGCACCGCGGCCGAAGAGATCATCACTGCACTGGGAGGATCGGCATGACCGAGCAGACCAACGCGGCCCGGCTTCGGGAGCTCAACGCCAGCATCCGCTACACCATGTGGTCGGTGTACCGGGCCAGCAGCCCGCTCCCGGCGCTGCGCGAGAACGTCACCGGCGAGGTCGACGCCCTCTTCGAGGAGCTGGCCGGCAAGGATGTCGTGGTCCGCGGCACGTACGACGTGTCCGGCCTGCGCGCCGACGCCGACCTGATGATCTGGTGGCACTCCGCCTCCAGCGACGCGCTGCAGGACGCGTACCTGCGGTTCCGTCGCACCACCCTGGGGCGGGCGCTCACCCCGGTCTGGTCGCAGATGGCGCTGCACCGGCCGGCCGAGTTCAACAAGAGCCACATCCCGGCGTTCCTCGCCGGTGAGGAGGCCCGACCGTACCTGTGCGTGTACCCGTTCGTGCGCTCCTACGAGTGGTACCTGCTGCCCGACGCCGAGCGGCGGGAGCTGCTCGCCGAGCACGGCCGGCTGGCCCGTGGCTACCCGGACGTGCGGGCCAACACGGTCGCGTCGTTCGCGCTCGGGGACTACGAGTGGATGCTCGCCTTCGAGGCCGACGAGCTGCACCGGATCGTCGACCTGATGCGCGACCTGCGAGCCTCCGGCGCCCGCCGGCACGTACGCGAGGAGATCCCGTTCTACACCGGCCGCCGCCGCTCCGTGGCCGACATCGTCAACTGCCTCGTCTGAGGTGTAAGGAAGGGCCCCCGCTTAACGCCTCGCGTGGTAGCGGGGGCCCCTTTTAACACACCGCCCCGCACCGGCGGGCAGGATCGGCGGTCTTCGTCGGCGACACGTACGCGGCGGACCACGTCGGGCCGGAGGCGGTCGGCATCCGGGCATTCCTCGTCGACCCGGACCGCCGGTACCCAGTGCCCGCCGGTCGGCGCCGCGACTCCCTCTTCGACCTGCCCGCCCGCGTAACCGCCGGGGCGGGCCGCGTCGGCCGATCGCCGGGCCGGCCGGGGTCGCGCCGGAGGGAGTAGGTGGCGCGACCCCGGCCGGGTCTCAGGTGGCGGTGCAGGTGAGTGTCGGTACGGGGTTGGTGCCGCTCCACGAGCCGAGGAACCCGAACGTGGTGCTCGCTCCGGCACCGAGGGCGCCGTTGTACGACATGTTGCGGGCGGTGACCCTCGTGCCGCTGGTGCTGACGGTGGCGTTCCAGGCCGAGGTGACCTGTTGCCCGCCGGCGAGGGTCCACGTCACCGACCAGTTCGTGACGGCCCCGCCGCCGGCGGTCACCGTGACGTCACCCTGGAAGCCGCCGGCCCACTGGGCGGTCACCCGGTAGGTGGCCGTGCACGCACCGGCCGGCGGCGGCGTGGTGGGCGGGGGAGTGGTGGGCGGAGGGGTCGTGGGCGGCGGGGTGGTCGGCGGCGGCGTCGTGGGCGGGGGAGTGGTCGGCGGCGGGGTGGTCGAGCCACCGCCGAAGTCCACGTCGCTGCACAGGTAGTACGACTGGTCCAGGTGGCTGGCCTGCCAGATGGTGTAGACGACGTGCCGGCCGGTGCGACCGGGTGCGTTCGCCGGGATCTCGATCGAGACGCCGTTGGTCTCCGACTTCCACTGCGACGCCGGGGTGTTGCCGATCTGACCGACCAGCTCCAGGTCGTCCCAGCCCAGCGGCTCGGTGAGCGCGTTGAAGCCCTGCCTGGTCGCGTACACCCGGATGTAGTCGGCGCCGTGGCTGGCCTGGTCGTACAGGCGGACCCGGAAGTTGGTGGACGCCGGGGTGGTCTTCCAGGCGCCGACCGTGTCGAGCGCGTCGTAGCGCCCGTTGGCGGTGTGCCCCGCGCTGCACAACTGCCCGTTCGGGATGGCGCCCTGGTGGTTGCCGGCGACACCCTCCCGGAACAGGCCGTTCCAGTTCCACATGGCGTTCGGGTCGGCCTGCCAGGCCTGCCAGCACATCGGGTCCTCGGTGGCCATCTGGGGACTCTGGAAGTTGCTGCCCCAGCGCTGCCAGCAGCCGTAGTTGCGCGAGGCCGGGTCGACCACGGACCCGTGCGCGGAGACGGGGTTGGCCAGCGCGGTGGTCAACAGGAGGATGGCGGCCGCCACGACGGCGAGCGGCCACAGGAGGCGGGGTGATCGGAGCTGAGGGGACACGTGAGCCCTCCGGGAGAGAGGTCGGACGACGGCGCCCGGACGCGCCGGGAGTTGCCCCTCCCGGGCCGGCGGCGTGGCTCTCGTGCTGGCTCCGCCCGCAGACTCGCACACCTATCGTTCTACGTCAATGCGCTCCTGCGCATGGGAGTGTGCGGGATGCCGTCCTCGACGTACTCCGGGCCGCTGACCGTGAACCCGTGCCGGGCGTAGAAGGCGACCAGGTGCGACTGCGCCTCCAGCACGCACGGCCGGTCGCCGACCTCGTCCAGGGCCGCGGCCATCAGCCGCCCGGCGTGGCCGCCACCGCGCGCCTTCGGCGCCACCACCACCCGGCCGATCCGTGCCACGCCGCCGGGATCGGCGAGGATCCGCAGGTAGGCCAGCGGCGCGTCGGCACCGGCCAGCCACAGGTGGCGGGTGCCCGGCTCGACGTCCCGCCCGTCCAGCTCCGGGTACGGGCACGCCTGCTCGACCACGAACACGTCGATGCGCAGCCGGATCAGGTCGTGGAAGGTGCGGACGTCCAGCTCGGCGAAGGAGGCGGACCGGACCTCGGGCATCTGCGGCACCCCGCGATCGTAGGGCCCCGGTCGGCTCAGGCGTCGACCTGCTCGGCGCTGGCGGGCGTGGGACGCGCGGCGGTGCGCCGGTGACGTACCACCGTGACGCCCGCGGCGACCGCGAGCAGCGCGGCGGCGACGGCCGCGACCCACCACGGGCCCAGACCGTCCAGCCAACCGGCGAGCTCCCGCTGCACCCCGGCGGCGGCGTCGATCACCCGGTCCTCGGCCGAGCCGCCGCCGAAGAGGCGGATCTCGTACCAGCCGTACCACGCCACGTAGCCGCCGGTCAGCACCAGCAGCGCACCGGCGATCCGACCGAGCAGCGGCGCGGCCCGCCGGGTGCGACGCACCAGCGACTCCCGGGCGAGCGCCACCGCGAGGGCGGCCGCGCCGACCACCAGGCCCATTCCGATCGCGTACGTCACGAAGAGGCCCATCCCGGCCACCGGGCTACCGGCGCGGAAGCCGGCGACCACCACCGCCAGGAACGGGCCGATGGTGCAGCCGAGGGAGGCGACCGCGTACGCCGCGCCGAACAGCACCATCGAGCCGAACCGCCGCCGTACCTCCGGCCCGGTGGCCAGGCGCGGCGTGAACGTGGGCAGCTGCCGGCCGGCGAGCAGCCAGCCGCCGGCCACCACCAGCGCCACGCCGATCGCCACCGAGAGCCAGGGCAGCCGTCGGGCCACGGCGTCCGCCGCCGGGCCGGCGAGCAGCCCGAACGCGCCGAACACCCCGACGAACCCGAGGGTCATCGCGCCGGTCAGGGCCAGGGCCCGGCCCACCGGCGCGAGCGGTCCGCGCCGGTCCGCCGGGTCGTCGCCGAGGACCAGCATCGAGAGGTACGCGGGCAGCAGCGCGAAGCCGCACGGGTTGACGGCGGCGAGCAGGCCGGCGCCGAGCGCGAGACCGTAGGGGGCGTCGGTCATCTCGGCTCAGCTCAGTTCGGCGACGCGTCGGCGCAGGTCGGCCTGGGACAGCGGCCCGTTGTGCCGGACCGTCCCGGCGGAGTCCAGCAGCACGTAGTGCTCCTGGCTGGTGACGCCGAACCGGCGCCACACGACGCCGTCGTCGTCGGCCAGGCTCGGGAAGCCGGTGATGCCGGTGTCCCGGGCGAATCGTCGCATCGCGTCGTCGCCGCTGCCGAGGCCGGCCACGCCGACCACGGTCACCCGGTCGGCGTTGTCCCGCTGCACGGCGGCGACCGAGTCGGCGACGCCCCGGCAGCGCGTGCACCACGCCGCCCAGAACCACAGCACCGCCGGCTTTCCGGCGAGGCTGATCCCGGGGAAGCTGCCGCCGTCGAGGGTGCGGGCGGTGAAGTCGAGCGTCTTCGGCACGGCGCCCACGGTCGGGCTCGTGGTGGTGCCGGTACCCGGACTCGCGGCGGCGCCTGTCGGCGCCGGCGTGGCGCTGGCGGCGGTCGGCGCGGCATCGGACGGTGCGTCGTCGGCGCCGCCGCAGGCGGCCAGAGCCAGGATGGCAGCGGCCAGCGCCGCGGCGATCGCTCGGGTGGTCATGACGGGCATGTCCGGATGCTAGCCGCCCGCACCGGCAGAGCCCCCTTACCGCTCGCTTACGTCCACCCCGTCCACCCCACCCCGCTCGGTGAGGATGCAGTTTCACGGCAACAGTCGCCATTCGGCGCGGAATGACGACTGTTTCCGTGAAACTGCGCCCACGCGGCGGGGAGGGGGCGGGAGGGGGCGGGAGGGGGCGGGGGGTCAGGCGGGGCGGGCGCCTACGGCGTCGCGGATCTGGGCGCCCTGGTCGCCCTCCTCGGCGCGGGCGCAGTGCGCGCAGCAGAAGAAGCGGCCGGACACCTCCACGCCGTGCCCGACGATCTTGATCTGGCAGTGCTCGCAGATCGGGGCCATCTTGTGGATGGCGCACTCGAAGGAGTCGAAGGTGTGCACGTCGCCGCTGACCGTACGCACCTCGAACGCCATCCAGTAGTCGTTACCGCAGACCTCGCAGGTCGCCATGACGAAACCCCCGTGAAATGGACAAGTCACCTCAGCGTCGACGAACCGCAGCAGGACGGCAACCGGAACCGGTGAACCTGGTCCGGCCTGCGGCGAGTCGTCCCCGGCGTGTCGCCCGTTGGACCTGGTGCAGGCCTCGATACCGGAGGAATACGTGATCAAGCGCAACAAGCTCTTCGGCAACCAGACCCGGGTGACCTTCTGCCTTCCCCGGGATGCTCCGCCCGGCCCGGTCAGCGTCGTCGGCTGCTTCAACGACTGGGAGCCGGGCCGGCACGAACTCGTCGCCCGTCGGGACGGCACCCGGACCGTCACCGTACGGCTCGGGCCGGGGGAGTACCGCTTCCGCTACCTCGCCAGCGGCGGCGTGTGGCTGGACGACGAGTCGGCCGACCGGGTGGACGAACGGGGCAGCCTGCTGAAGCTCTGAGCTGCTCGCACGTCATCGCTTTTATCGACAGGAGTCTTTACTGTTAACAAGGTTTAATTTATGTTGGGTGGCATCTCGGCAGGTCGAACCTCGAAGGAGATGCCACCATGCGACGAAGACTGACCCTTCCGCTCGCGGCGACCGGCGCGGTCGTCGCCTCGCTGGCGGTAGCCGTGCCCGCCCAGGCCCACGGGTACGTGTCCGGGCCACCCAGTCGGCAGGCGCTCTGCGCCCAGGGCCGGGTACCCGACTGCGGCCAGATCCGATGGGAGCCGCAGAGCGTCGAGGGTCCCAAGGGCCTGCGCAGCTGCCACGCGGGCATCACCCAGTTCGCCGTCCTCGACGACGACGGCCGCGGGTGGCCCGCCACCAGCGTCGGCAGCTCGGTCACCTTCACGTGGACCAACACCGCCCGCCACGCCACCAGCAACTGGGAGTACTTCATCGGCAGCACCCGGGTCGCGGTGTTCAACGGCGGGGGCCAGCAGCCGGGGGCGTCCGTGTCGCACACGGTGAACCTGAGCGGGTACTCCGGCCGGCAGAAGGTCCTCGCGGTGTGGAACATCGCCGACACCGCCAACGCCTTCTACTCGTGCGTCGACCTCCAGGTCGGCGGCGGCAGCGGACCCACGCCGACCACGCCGCCACCGACCACCCCCGCTCCGACGCCGACCGCCGCACCCACCACCCCGCCTCCTGCCCCCGGAGGCACGTGGACGGCGGGCCGCGCCTACCAGGTCGGTGACCAGGTCACCTACGGCGGGTCGAGCTACCGGTGCCGCCAGGCGCACACCGCGATCGCTGGTTGGGAGCCGCCCTACACCCCGGCGCTCTGGACCCAGGTCTGACCGAACCGGGTGCGGCCCGTACCCAGAGCGCGCCGCACCCGCCGACCGTCGATCGGAGGCTCGGCATGATCCGCCGGCTCGCGTACACCCTGCTCGTCGTCATGGTCCTCGCCGGCTGTGCCGGCGGCGACGGTGACACCGTGCCGGCCCCCGCCCCGACCCCGGTCAGCCTTCAGGGCGTCGACGCGCCGTTCCTCGAGGCGCTCGTCGCGCACAGCGAACGGACCCTGGAGATGACCCGCGCGGTCCGCGGCCGGCTGGCCGATCCGCACCTGCAGACCCTGGTCGCCGCCGTCGAGGCCACCGAGACCGACGAGCTGCACACGTCGCGTACGTGGTTGCGCGACGCCGGCCGCCCCACCGCCGGAGGCCGGCACGACCACGCCGGGCACGCCGACGCCGACGACCTGGAGCGGCTGCGCCGGGCCGGACCCGCCGACGTGGACCGGGTCCTCGGTACGGTGCTGACCGCGCACCAGCGGGCGGCGGCGGACCTGGCCCGTGCCCACCTCGCCGTCGGGGGCAGCACGCCGGTCCGGGAGCTGGCCGAACGGGTGGCCCGCTCCCGGGACGCCCAGGTCGAGTTGCTGGCGACGCTGCCGGCTGGTGACCGGAGGCGGTGACCGCCGGCAGGAGACTGCGTCAGGACTCGCGCGGCTCCAGCCGGATGGAGACGGAGTTGACGCAGTGCCGGGTGTCCTTCGCGGTGAAGCCCTCACCGTGGAAGACGTGCCCGAGGTGGCTGTCGCACCGGGCGCAGCGGATCTCGGTGCGGGTCATGCCGAGGGTGCGGTCCTCGATCTCCTTGACCCGGCCCGGGATGGCGTCGTCGAAGCTGGGCCACCCGCAGTGCGAGTCGAACTTCGTGTCGCTGGTGAAGAGTTCCAGGCCGCACGCCCGGCAGTGGTAGACGCCCGGCGTCTTCGTCTCCACGTACTCGCCGGTCCACGGACGCTCGGTGCCGGCCTCGCGCAGCACCCGGAACTCCTCGGGGCTGAGCCGGACCCGCCACTCTTCCTCGGTGCGGGGCAGTTCGCTGTCGTCAAGACTCACCCGCCAACGGTACGTCGGACGTCGCACCCGTCGCATATGGTCGCGCAATGGGTGGCACGAAGAGCGCAGCCGAGGAGGTCGAGGTCGCCGGGCGCACCGTCCGGCTGAGCAGCCCCGACCGGGTGATCTTTCCGCAGCGCGGCTACACCAAGGCCGACGTGTTCCACTACTACCTGGCGGTCGGTGACGGCATCACGCGCGCCCTGCGCGGCCGGCCGACCACCCTGCAACGCTTCCCCGAGGGCGTCGAGGGGGAGATGTTCTTCCAGAAGCGGGTGCCGACCCGGGGCGTGCCCCCGTGGATCGAGACCGCGCGGATCGCCTTTCCCAGCGGTCGGACGGCCGACGAGCTGTGCCCCGCCGACCTCGCCCACGTGGCCTGGGCCGCCCAGATGGGCACCGTGGTGTTCCACCCGTGGCCGGTGCGCGCCGCCGACACCGACCGTCCCGACGAACTGCGCGTCGACCTCGACCCGCAGCCGGGCACCGACTTCGCCGACGCCGCCGCGGCGGCGGCCGAGCTGCGCGGCATCCTCGACGAGCTGGGTGCGACCGGCTGGCCGAAGACGTCCGGCGGTCGGGGCGTCCACGTCTACCTGCGCATCGCACCCCGCTGGACCTTCACCGAGGTCCGCCGGGCCACCATCGCACTGGCCCGCGAGCTGGAGCGCCGCCGGCCCGAGCTGGTCACCACGGCCTGGTGGAAGGAGGAGCGCGGCACGCGCGTCTTCGTCGACTACAACCAGATGGCCCGCGACCGGACGATCGCCTGCGCGTACTCGCTGCGCGCCAACGCCCGCGCTACCGTCTCCACCCCGGTCACCTGGGACGAGCTGCCCGACGTCGACCCGGACGACTTCGACCTGCGCACCGTCCCCACCCGGATGGCCGAGCGCGGCGACCCGCACGCCGGGATCGACGACGCCGCGTGGGACATCACCCCGCTGCTGGAGTGGGCCGACCGGGACGCCGCCGCCGGCCAGGGCGACATGCCGTACCCGCCGGACCATCCGAAGATGCCGGGCGAGCCGAAACGGGTCCAACCCTCCCGAGATCGGGACTTGAACAGGAAAAACACCGACTGAGCGACAAACCTTACGACGACCGGTCGGGGCATCCTGATGGCTACAACAACCGCACCGGACCGACGTACTTCTGGACCGTCGGCACGTCACGCAGGCGCTCACGCTGCTCGCGTACGAATGGAACCTGGAACCACGGGAGAAAAGGGACCGGAGGACGGTCACCCCGATAGACGGCACCGGGGCGGTTGCTTGTATGTCGGCTCAGGTGGCCCGTTGCAGGCCGTACCGGATGGCTCTTTCTTCGCGGTAGGTGGTCAGGATGCAACGGGCGTCGTCCAGGGCCGGACACCCGTCGTCGGTGCAGCGGGCACAGCGGGCCGCGTCGTGCGCGCCGACGCAGTACGACGCCTGTTCGACGTAGAACGGAATCCGCGTCAGGGGCTTACTGGTGGTCACGGCGGCCCCGCGATCGGTACTCCTGGCCCCGCGTCATCAGGGGCCCGGTGGCCGGGTAGACGTCGGTTCGCTGGTTCCATGACGGGACGTGAGGGCCGTGAGCGCCGGACCGGTTCGGGTAGACCGTGGCGGCCCTGGCGATGGGTTCGGCGGGCGGGGTTCGGCGGCGACGGAATGACCACAGGTTCACGGGAGCCTCCCGAGGCTCGGTGACGGGGCGGGGGACTTCGTCACCGGTCGCCGTGGTTGCAGACCGGAAGCAACCGGTGACGGAGCCACTTCGAAAGTTAGTGCACTAACCTTCGTGGGGCAACGACTCTGCCGAGATTTGTCGCACTAACTCGGGTGTGGTCGACTGACCGGGCAGACCGGAGAGGGAGCAGTTCACCGTGCCCGAACCCGCTTACGTGCGCATCGTCAACGAGATGCGCGACGCCATCACCACCGGCACCTATGGGCCCGGTGACAAGCTGCCCACCGAGGCGCAGCTACGCCAGCGGTACGCCGTGTCGACAACCGTCGTGAAAGCAGCCCTGTCGATCCTGCAACGCGAAGGATTGATCGAAGGTCGGCGAGGTTCCGGCAACTACGTCCGGCAGCGACGCAGACTCACCCGTCGGGCTCACGGCCAGGACGTGCGTACCGCCACCGGACCGACAAGCCCGTTCGCCCGCGACGCCACAGCCGCCGGTCAGCGGGGCACCTGGGAACACGAGTCGGCGCACACCACCGCTGGCCCGGATATCGCGGCCCGACTCGGGATCGGACCCGGCGACCCGACCATGACCACCCGGTACCGGTTCATTGCCGACGGCGAACCGATCCAACTGTCCACCAGCCACGAATCGTTGGCGGTGACCGGCGGTACCGCCATCGAGTGGCCCGAAGACGGCCCGGCGGTCGGAGTCGTCGCCCGCATGGACACGATCGGCGTCCGCATCGACTCGTTCACCGAGAAGGTCTCCTTCAGGCCCGCGACCCCGGAAGAGATCCAAGCCTTGAACCTAAAGGCGACCGGGTCGCATGTCCTGACGATCGAACGGACCTACTACGCCGCAGACCTGGCCGTCGAGACCGCTGACATCGTCCTGGGGCCGGATTACGACGTGGTGTACCGGGTGCCGGTGGACTAACGCCGAGATCCACATGGCATCCGCCATGCCGATCCTGTGGACCGGGCGGTGCGTTCCAGGTTGCCTAGGGCCGCGCATACGGGGTACTGAACCACCTCGTCCAGCGTTCGCTCAGACGGGCGGGGCACACTGGCCCCCATGACCTCTCCGAGCGGTGTGATCCGCCGGCTGGTCGGCGTGTACCACGCCGACGGCGGCCTGCGTGGCGAGCTGGCGTACGTCGTCGGCAAGGTCCGCGGCACCGCCGAGTGCGCGCTCTGCGACATCACCCACGGGCCGCTCGGCCGCAAGCGCGAATGGCGGCACCTCGTGCCCGAGCTGGGCGTCCCGGTCGACCTCGTGCACCTCAACGAGCGCTCACCGGAGGTCCGCGCGGCCAGTGAGGGACGTACGCCGTGCGTGCTGGCGATGACCGACGACGGCCCGGTGCCGCTGCTCGGTCCCGCCGACCTGGACGCGCTGGACGGCAGCGTGGCCCGGTTCGCCGAACGGCTGCACGCCGCCGTCGAGGCCGCCGACCTGCGCTGGGTGTCGCGCGAGGACCGGCCCGCACCGACGGCCTGACGGGCATCGGGCCGGAGCCCCGGAGGCCGACGCCACCCGGGTCGACCCGGCCGGGTCAGAGGTGGAGTTTCATGCCCTCGTGGCTGGCGACGAAGCCGAGGCCCAGGTAGAAGCGGTGCGCGTCGTGGCGGGACTTGTCGGTGGTCAGCTGGACCAGCGCGCACCCCCGCTCCCGCGCCCGGTCGACCGCCCAGGTCATCATCTTCCGGCCCAGGCCCCGGCCCCGCTGGTCGGCCCGGACGCGGACCGCCTCGATCAACTGACGCTCCGCGCCGTGCCGGCTGAGCCCCGGGATGTAGGTGAGCTGCATGCACCCCACCACCTCACCGTCGGCCTCCGCCACCACCAGGTCGTTGCGCGGGTCGGCGGTGATGTCGTCGAACGCCCGCTCGTACGCGGCGTCGACCTCTCCGACCTCACGGGACCGGCCCAGCGAGTCGTCGGCGAGGAGCACCAGGACGGCGGGCAGGTCGGACCGGACGGCCGCACGGAAGATCAGGTCAGTCATGGCGCCGAGCCTGGCACAGCAACACCGACGGATGTACGGGCGGTGGTTGCGGTCACCGGGCAGCATGATGCCCCATGGACACCCTCCTGGAGCCGTTCCGGTGGATCTACCGGGGGCTGGTCTGGTTCGCGAACTCGCCACGGACCTTGATCACCTCCTACCTGCTCATGATCGTCGTGGCCGGCATCATCTACAGCCAGGTGGAGAACAGGAGCGCCGCCGACGCGGTCTGGTGGGCGGTGGTGACCGCGTCCACCGTCGGCTACGGCGACATCTCACCGACCACCTGGGCCGGCCGGACCCTCGCCGCGCTGCTCATCTCGACCATGGTCCTGCTGGTCATCCCGCTGATCACGGCGCACTTCGCCAGCCGGCTGATCGTCGACGACGACGCCTTCGAGCACGAGGAGCAGGAACAGCTCAAGGCGGACGTGCACCGGATGCGGATGCTGCTGGAGGAGATCGCCCGGCGCTACGACATCGAGATGCCGGAACTGCGGCCGGAGCCCCCGGTCAGCGGGCCGGGCAGCGCAGCCCCTCCCTGGGAACGGTCAAGCCGATCAGGTAGGCGTCGACGGCAGCAGTGATGCACCCCGTCTGCGGATAGGCGGTGTGCCCCTCGCCCTCCCAGGTGAGCACCCGGCCCACCCCGAGCATCGAGGCCAGGGCGGGGGTCTGCTCGTACGGCGTGGCGGGGTCCCCGGTGGTGCCGACCACGAGGATCGGCGGCGCACCGTCGGCCCGGCCGGTCGGGTACGGGTCCCGGCCGCCCGGCCACTCCGCGCAGGAGAGCATGCCCACGGCCAGGGCGGGGCCGAACAGCGGGTACTTCTCGCGCCACTGCGACTGGAGCTGACGGATCTGCTCCCGGGTGGGCTTCTCCTCCTCGTCGGCGCAATTGACCGCGAGGTTCGCGTCGAAGAGGTTCGAGTACCGGCCGTCGTCCTCGCGGTCCGCGTACGCGTCGGCGAGGCGGAAGACCTCCGTCGGGTCGCCGCCCTGCAACTCGTCGATCGCCCGACCCAGCTCCTCCCAACCCGCCTCGGTGTAGAGGGAGGAGATCACGGCGTAGAACACCCAGCCGGGGGTCGCCTCCCGCCCGCCGTCGCCCCGGACCGGTGAGACCCGGGCCTTCTCGATCGCCGAGGTCACCGCGGCCCGGGCGTCCGGGGCGATCGGGCACCGGCCGGCGTTGGCCGCACACCACCGCGTGAAGTTGTCGAACGCCCGCTCGAAGCCCTTGGCCTGGCTCTCCGAGGAGGCGACGAGCCCCATCCGGGGATCGACCGCGCCGTCGAGCACCAGCGCCCGGACCCGCTGCGGGTAGAGCTGCGCGTACGTGGCGCCGAGCAGCGTCCCGTACGAGTAGCCGAGGTAGGTGAGCTTCTCGTCGCCGACGGCGGCGCGGACCGCGTCCATGTCCCGTGCGGCCTGCTCGGTGCCGTACAGCGGGAGCTGGTCACGGTACTTGGTGCCGCAGCCCTGGCCGATCCGCTGGTTGAGCGCGACGAACTCGTCAAAGGCTTGCTGACTCCGGGGATCGGGGTCGTAGCCGAAGGTCGCGTCGAGGTGCACGTCGAGGATGCACTTCACCGGGCTGGAGCGGGCCACTCCGCGCGGGTCGAAGCCGACGATGTCGAAACGGTCGGTGATCGAGGTGGGCAGCCCGCCGAAGGTCGGCCCGAACGAGAGGTAGACGGCGGTGTCGACACCCGAGCCGCCAGGGCCGCCGGGGTTGATGACCAGCGAGCCGATCCGGTCGCGCTGTTTCGTGGAGCGGGCCCGCAGCAGTGCGATCTCGAACATCATGCCGATGCCGGGCCCGGAGGTGGCACCGGTGCCGGTGCCCCAGTTGCTCGGGACCTCGATGGTGGCGCACTCGTAGCGCATGTCCGGCGCACTGCGCCCGACCAGTTCCTCGGGCACCTCGGGGCACGCGCGCCAGGCCGGCGCGGAGCCGGGTGCGGCAGCCTCACCCTCGACGTCCGTGCTGGGGGCGAACGCCGGCAGGGTGCAGCCGGCCGTGACCAGCGCGGCGGCGGCCAGACCGGCGAGAGCCAGCCGGAACCGGGGGCGGTCGGAGGTGCGGGTCACGAGGAAGCCTCCCTGATCGGGTCGAGCGCCAGGCTACGCCGGACCGGCGGGTGACCCCACGGTCGCCGTCGGATCGCCGCGCAGCACCTGGTCCACGTCGAACCGGACCGGGCGGTCGAGCTGGTCGTAACGGCAGGAGCGGGGGTCACGGTCGGGCCGCCAGCGGACGAAGCGTGCGGTGTGCCGGAACCGCTCGCCCTCCATCGCGTCGTAGCCCACCTCGACCACCAGCTCGGGGCGCAGCGGCTCCCACTCCAGGTTCTTCGTGCCGGTCCACCGGCTGACCCCACCGGGGATGCGTTGCCCGCGCTCGTGGTCGCCGTGCACCCACGGGTGCGTGCCGTCGGTGTCCCGGTACGGCGCCAGCTCCTCCAGCAGCTCCTCCCGGCGGGCCATGGTGAACGACGCGCTCACCCCGACGTGGTGCAGGACCCCGTCGTCGTCGTAGAGGCCGAGCAGGAGCGAGCCGACCACCGGCCCGGACTTGTGCCACCGGAAGCCGGCCACCACCACGTCGGCGGTGCGCGCGTGCTTGACCTTGAACATGAGCCGCTTGCCCGGCTCGTACGCCAGATCGGCCGGCTTAGCGATGAGGCCGTCCAGGCCGGCGCCCTCGAAGACGTCGAACCAGCGGTGCGCGGTCTCCGGGTCGGTGGTGACCTGGGTGACGTGCACCGGCGGCCGTACCCCGGCCAGCGCCTCTTCCAGCCGGGCCCGCCGGCGCGGATAGGGCTGCTCCAGCAGCGACTCGTCGCCCAGGGCCAGCAGGTCGAAGGCGACGAAGTCGGCGGGGGTGGTCTCGGCCAGCAGCTTCACCCGTGAGGCCGCGGGGTGGATGCGCTGGGCGAGCAGCTCGAAGTCGAGGCGTGGCTGACCGTTCGGCCCGTCCCGTCGGATGACGATCAGCTCGCCGTCGACCGCGCACCGCTCCGGCAGCTGGCGGCGGGCCTGCTCGACGACCTCCGGGAAGTAGCGCGTCATCAGCTTGCCGCCCCGGCTGGCCAGCTCGACCTCGTCGCCGTCCCGGAAGACGATGCACCGGAAGCCGTCCCACTTCGGCTCGTACGTCATGCCGGGGGAGGTCGGCACCCGGGGCACGCTCTTGGCCAGCATCGGCTCGACCGGCGGGTTGATCGGCAGCTCCACGGCGACCAGTCAATCAGACGACACCGACAGCCGTGAGGCAGATCACTGGCGGCTCGCGGGCGGTGTGTCCTCCGACGTACCCGCCGTCACTCCGGCCGGAATCAGATAACCGCAGGTCAGAGCTACTTTCGGCGGGTGTCGGAGTGGGTCTGCGGGTGTTGCGGGCGGTGGCGGGTCAGCATCGAGCTGATCCGTGGGCGCTACCGCTACCGGCTCGTGCACCGCTACCCGCGCTCGTACGGCGGCGGCAAGAACGTGCTCGGCGAGGTCGGCTCGGTCGCCGAGTTGGCGGAACTGCTCCGCACCCGTACGCCGCTGGAGCTGGCCGACCTGCGCGAGGCCGCCTGACCACCGACCGGTCGGGCGAAACCCTTTCCGCGAGCTTCCCCCGCACCCGGTCAGCACAATCAGTCACATGTTCGTCTCGTCACTGTTGGTGACGGGACGGCCCGTGTCGGCACCGCGCCTTCGCCGCTTTGCTCTGCACCCCCGGATGCACCAGCCTTCCCAGCTGCTGTTTCCCGGTGGTCCCCGTGCGGGCCCCGATTACTAGACGTGGCCGGTGCGTATCAGGGTGCAGAGCAAAGCGGCGCGCACGTCGTCATGCCAGGCGCGCGAGGGTGACCCTGCGTGAGCGCCTCCCCGGCCCCGACAGCGGGCGGCCGGCCGTCCCGCGTCCACGGTGCGGCCTCCGCCATCGGAGCGTCGTCACCGGCGGGTACGCGTCCGACAGCGGAGTGCGGCAGGTGGGTGGCCGAGGACCAGTGCGGCTCAGGCGTTGGCGCGGACGGCGGTGACCGACGGCTTCTCCAGCAGGACCAGGCGCACGCCGTTCGCGTCCGACCGGTGTCCGACCACCCGGTACCCGTGCCGCTGGTACAGCCGGAGGTTCTGCTCGCTGTCCGCGCCGGTGAACAACGCGAAGCGGTCGACCCGGGCGGCGTACATCGCCTCGACGGCCCGGAGCAGGCGCCCGCCGACGCCGTGACCCTGCTGGTCCGGGGCGACGGCGAGCCGGCCGACATGGGCGACGCCAGCCTCGACGTGGGCGCGCACCGAACCCACCAGCCGTGGACCGATCCGGGCGGTCAGCACGGTCCGCGCCCCGGCGATGGCGGCGCGCACCTCCTCCAACGTCTCGGTCAGCGGCGGCAGGAACGGGTCGGCGTAGCGCTGCGCCTCGGTGAGGTAGGCGGCGCGCTGCACCGTGAGGATCTCGCCGGCGTCGAGGGGGGTGGCCGGCGCGATCAATGGGGGTGTTCTCACGGGCCCAGCCAACCACAGTCGACCGGGAGCGCGATGCCCCCGATCCGTACGCTGGACGGTGTCCGTCGAACCGAAAGGGGTGACTGCCGTGCCGGCACTGACCTATCCGCACGTCGGCGCCACCCGGGCCGGGGACCTGCCGACCGGCTGGCGGCACGTGCGGCACCGGATCCGGCTGCCCGGCGACGCGTTCGACGCGGCGGGCGAGGCCGTGCTGTCGTGGCACCTGCACCGGGCCGCGGGCATCCGGATCGACGCCTCGGCCGACCGGGCCGCGCCCGGCGTACGGGTCGTCTCCGGGCTCGGTGTCGGCCCGCTGCGGTTGCCGGCGCCCTGCGAGGTGGTCTGGGCGGTCGACGACGGCTCCCGGGCCGGCTTCGGCTACGGCACCCTGCCCGGCCACCCCGCCCGGGGTGAGGAGGCGTTCCTCGTCGGCCGCGACGCCGCCGGCGAGGTCTGGTTCGAGGTACGCGCCTTCAGCCGGCCCGACCGCTGGTTCATGCGCGCCGCCGGGCCCGCCGGCCGGCTGTTCCAGCACGCGTACGCGTGGTGGCTCGGACGGACGCTGCGCCGGCTCTGCGCCCGGCGGGGCTGACCGCCGATATCGTCCGCCGGCTCGACTCCGGGCTGGCCGGTGCGGCCGTCAGAACCGGGCGAAGGAGCGGATCGGCGCCCGGGGGCCGAACTTCGGCGCCTGGATGCCGGCGGCCTCCAGCAGCCCGCACACCCGGCCCCGGTGCCCCCGGAACGGCTCCAGCAGGGCCAGCATCCGGGCGTCGTCGCCGCGCGCCTCCCCGGCGAGTGCCCAGGCCACGGTGTTCGGCACGTGGTAGTCGCCGACGCTGACCGCGTCCGGGTCGCCGTACGCGACGCGGACCACCTCCGCCGCCGTCCACGGGCCGATGCCGGGGATCGCGGTGAGCCGGCGGGTCGCCTCGGCCGAGTCGGCGCAGCGCTCCAGTCGGTCGGCCACGGCCGCGACCCGGCGCAGCGTCTCCGCCCGACGCTGCTCCACCCCGAACGGGTGGAAGACCCAGTACGGGGCGGCCGCCACCGCCGACGCCTCGGGCGGCAGCAGGAGCGGCTGCATCGGGCCCGGTGCCGCCGCGCGGAAATGCCGGACCGTGGCGGCGTACGCCCGGTACGCCTCCTTGCCGGTCACCTTCTGCTCGAAGACCGCCCGCAGCAGCCGGGGGAAGACCTGACCGGTGGTCGGCATCCGCATCCCGTGGTACCGCGCGGCCAGCTCGGCCACCAGCGGGTGGGCGGCGGCCAGGTCGGCGAAATCGGTCAGGTCGTCGCGGAGACCGGCAATCGCGTCGGCGCGCTCGACGACCCAGTCGGCTCCCGGGCCGTACCCCTCGGCGAGGAGATCCCCGGCGGACGGGCGCAGCGCCAGGGTGGCCGGCCCGTCCGGAGTGCGGGTGGCCCACCAGAAGGTGCCCGCCGCGACCCGCGCGCACGGGTCGTACGGGCTGAAGGTCAGCGACCGCACCGACGCGGCCAGGCGGTAGCCGGCCGGTGGGCGCAGCACCCGGCGGGCGTCGGCTTCGGTCGCGGTCACCCCGCCATGCTGCCACGGGAGGAGACGGTCGCGGCGCCGGCCCGTGGTACGGGCCGGCGCCGCGGGCCGGGTGGAGACGTTGCCGGTACGTCCCGTACCCGGATCCGGCGGTGGCCGGCCGCGCCCTCCCAGCTGCGACCGGCCACCGTGCCTGGAGTGGTGCGCTCAGTACGAGTAGCCGGAGTCGGCCTCGGCGTCGTCGGCCGGCGGGGCGACCGGCTTGGGGGTGCCGGTCGGCAGGCAGGTCAGGTTCTTCTTGCCGTTCGGAGCCACCACGAACCAGGTGCCACCGACGCCCTGGCCCTTCCACTGGCCGGGCTTCTTGTCACCGATGTAGCGGTACAGCGGCCAGCCGTCCAGCGTGATCTGCCGGGTGCCGTCCTGCCGGGTGATGGTGCCGACCTTGTCGTCGGCGACGCCGTTGAGCTGCGGGCTGCCGTCGGTCAGCGCGGGCGGCCACACCTCGGCGCACTTGTCGACGCAGTTCGACGCCGGCGGGTCGTTGGTGTCCTTGTCGAAGCGGTAGAGGATCCAGCCGTCCTGGTCGGTGACCACGCTGCCCATCCGGGCGACCTTCTTGCCGTTCAGCTCGTCGGTGAGGTCGGCGTCGGCGGGCGGCGGGGCGTCCGCGGGCGCTTCGGGTGCCGCCGAGGCCTCGGGCGCCGCCGACGCCTCGGCCGACGCGGTGGGTTCGGCCGCGGCGACGGCGACCGGCTCGGCCGCGCCCGCGTTCGCCCCGTCGTAACCCGCGGGAGCGCAGGCCGTAAGTGCGACCATCGCGCTCGCGACGATGACGGTCCGCTTCATCTGTGCCACGTGCCCTCCTCATTCTTGGCAGTTCACCGGGTAATACGGGAGGCTTGCTGTCAAGGTTGAATGGTTGACAGTGGTCAATTTCACGCGAATGCGTTGAACCGAATGGCCCGGATATCCGTAGGTCGGCACGAGGGTGCGGTGGAAACGACGACGACTGATCGGCGCCGGCCAATGTGGCCGGCGCCGATCCATGTCGTACGGGTCAGGCCGGGGTGACTGTGACCAGCGGGCTCGCCACCCCGTTGATGTCCACCGACTGCACCTGGAAGTGCTTGATCTCACTGGTCGGCGTCGAGGTGGAGGCGGCCAGCGTCAGGCGGTTGGGATTGGTGTTGGTGCCGTAGCCGCCGCCCGGTACCGACCAGGTGGAGATGATCTCGGAGGTGTTGTTCTTCCGCACCACCACCAGGCGGCAGACGCGCGGGCCGGGCAGTTTCGCCAGGGTGAAGTTCACCCCCGTACCGAACTCCTTCGACGCCACGAAGAACGTCGCCACCACCCCGGTCGTGGTATCGGTGACGTTGCGCTGCTTGCCCTCCACCGGGTTGCCGCCGACGCCCGGGTCGCCCGGCTGACCGGGGCGGGTCACGGGCGGGCTCGCGGGCGCGCTGGTGGTCGGCAGGGCTCCCACGTCGGGCGCGCTGTCCTCGGTGACGCTGGCGAAGCCCACCCCGGTCAGCCCGCCGAAGACCACCACCGCGGCGGCCGTGGCGAGCAACTGCCGGAACCGCGTCTTCCGCCGATGGGCACGGACCGCTACCAGCGTCCGGTCCAGCAGGGCCGGGTCGGTCTGCGTCTGCTCCAGCGCCGTCATCGTCTCGCCGTCGATCCCGGAGAGCATGCCCACGACCGGGACCATCGTCTCCAGCTCCGCGGCACACGCCCAGCAGGTCGCCAGGTGCTCCTCGAACCGTTCCGTGTCGTGCTCGTCCAGTACGCCGAGCGCGTACGCGGCGACGTCCATGTGGTCTGCCCGGCTCATTCCGTCACCCCCCGTTCCTGCAGAGCCGTGCGCAGGGCGCGCAGCGCGTAGTAGACCCGTGACTTCGCGGTGCCGAGCGGCAGGCCCAGTTCCTCGGCGGCCTCCGGCACCGTCCGGCCCCGGAAGTACGTCGAGACCAGGATCTCCCGGTGCGACTGACTGAGCGTCCGCAGAGCGTCCGCCACGGTCATCGTTCGCAGCACCCGGTCGGTGCTGTCCGCCTCGGCGAAGGCGGTCAGGTCCCGGTCGTACGTCTCGGCCGGCCGGGCCTGTTCACTGCGGTGTTCGTCGATCGCGATCCGCCGGGCCACCGTCACCAGCCACGGCCGCAGCGAACCCTGCCCCTGCGCGCCCAGTCGGTGCGCGTTGCGCCAGGCCCGCAGCAGTGTCTCCTGCACGATGTCCTCGGCGCGCTGCCGGTCACCGCCGGTGAGCCGCATGACGAAGGCCAGCAGCGGGCCGGCGTGCTCGGCGTAGAGCAGCCGGATCAGCTGGTCGGAGTGACTGGACTCGCCGGACGGTGGTGCCTGATGGCGTCCGGGCGCGGGTCGGGGCGGCACCGGATCATTCTGGCGAGGGATGGGGCGGGCGTCGACCCCGCGAGCAGACGCGCTCGGCCGGGACTGGGAGCGCGCGGACATCCAGCCCGGCCGAACCCTGTCCCCGTGCCAGCCGGCCGCCACCGCATGCATGCAGACCTCCGGTTCCGATACATCGGCTGCCCCCCACGGGCCTGCCGCCGGATGATACGGAGCCGGCCGCCGAGCGGATCAACGACCCACCGAAAAAATTCCGGGCGGGGGCGGCGTCGAGTCGGTGGCGTCGGCGTCGTGCACCACCGGTGCGCCGCCGGCGAAGCGGTCCAGCTCCGAGCCGGCCAGCACCCTGCCCGGGAAACAGTCCCCGGCGGCGCGGCGGGTCAGCTCCGGCACCGGTGGCTCGGTCCGGCCGGCGACCAGCACCAGGTTGCCGTACCGGCGACCGCGCAGCACGGCCGCGTCGGCGACGAGCGCGGCGTGCGGCAGCACCGCCCGGACGGTGGCCACCTGCGCCCGCGCGTGCCGCAGCGGTGGGCCGTCGGCGACGTTGGCCAGGTACCAGCCACCCGGCCGCAGCACCCGGGCCACCTCGGTGACGAACTCCACCGAGGTCAGATGGGCCGGGGTACGCGCACCGGCGAAGACGTCGGCGACGACCACGTCCAGACTGGCCTCCCGGGTGGCGGTGACCACCGCCCGGGCGTCGCCGACCCGGACCTTCAACCGGCCGTCGGCGGGCAACGGAAGCTTGCGGCGGACGAGGTCGACCAGGGCGCCGTCCACCTCGCACACCCGTTGGGTGGAGCCGGGACGGGTGGCCGCCACGTACCGGGGCAGGGTCAGCGCCCCGCCGCCCAGGTGGAGCATCCGCAGCGGCGTGCCGGCCGGCGTCACCAGGTCCACGGCGGCGGCCAGCCGGCGGACGTACTCGAATTCCAGGTGCGTCGGATCGGACAGGTCCACGTGGGACTGCGGCGTACCGTCGAGCAGCAGCGTCCACGAGCCGGGCCGGTCCGGGTCGGGGACCAGTTCGGCCTGGCCGGTGTCGACCTGCTCGACCACCCGGTCGGCGGCCCTCCGGCGGCCCATCAGGCGCGCGGCCGGGCGGCCGCGGTCAGCACCCGGTGCAGCAGTCGCGCGTCGCCGAGCAGAGCGCGCAGGCGGCGTTCCAGCCCGGCGATCGGCACCAGGTTCTGCGGCGCCCGCGGATCCTTGTACGGCGTGGACGCGAACCGGGGAAGGGTGACCAACGACAGGTCGGCCAGGGCGACCGCCTCGGCGACGTCCAGCTCGGCGGAGCACTCCACCCGCACGATGCCCGCCCAGGGTGCACCGGCCGCCACCGGCAGCCGCAGATACCAGGACCAGCCGCCCCAGGCCGTGCCGAGCCGGAACACCGGGGACCGCTCGCCCGGCGCCAGACCGGTCACCACGGCGGTCAGCCGGGCGTCCAGGTACTGGCTGTGCTGGGTCTTGATGTAGCCGAGGGTGCGCGGCAACTGCCGGCGGTTGCGCAGCGGCCCGTCGACCACCAGCAGGTCACCGTCGATCCGCGCGGCGCCGGAGACCTCCACCTCCAGCGCGGTCAGCGGTCCCTGCACGGCGGCCGGCAGCTTCGCCAGCTCGCCGGTCCCGCCGACCCGGTGGACGGGGTAGTGGACGCTGCCCGCGACGACGTCCTGCGCGGACGGGCTGGCGGTGAACAGGCCCCGACCCACCTTCGCGCCGGCGAGCTGCGCCGCGCCGCGTTCCAGGTCGCACCGGACCACCCCGGCGGCGTACGAGGCGGCGATCCCCGGGTACGAGTTGCCGTCGTCCTCGGCCGTCCACACGCTCGCGTCGATCCGGCGTACCCCGTCGACCAGCAGCACCACGTCGGGTGCCCGCACGCCGGGGCGCGGGCCGATCGCCCGCCAGTCCACCGCCGGCACCTCGTGGTCGGGCTCCACCCGGGCGCTGCTCGGCGCCGCCGGACCGCCACCGGCCTCGAACGACGCCCCGTACGCCGGATCCCAGGCGTCGACGAAGAAACGGCTCACACCGCCACCTTGCCAGGCCCGCTCACCCTGTCACCGGCCGGTCCGTTCGACGCGCGCCGTCCGGGCGTCCTTGCGGACCTCGAACCGCACCGGGATGCGCTCGGCCAGCGCCGGTACGTGGGTGACCACGCCGACCATCCGGTCGCCCCGGGCGGCCAGGTTCTCCAGGGTGGCGGCCACCGTGTCCAGGGTGGCCACGTCCAGGGTGCCGAAGCCCTCGTCCAGCACGATCGACTCCAGGCTCGCCGCCGTCGTGGACATCCCGGCCAACTGCTCGGAGAGGGCCAGCGCGAGCGCCAGCGACGCCTGGAAGGTCTCACCGCCGCTCAGGGTGCGGACGCCTCGCCGCAGGCCGGCGTCGTGGTGGTCGACCACGAAGAACTCGCCCTTGTCGTGCACCAGGTCGTACTGGTCGCCGGAGAGTTCCCGGAGGATGGCCGAGGCACCGTCGACGAGCAGGTCCAGTGCCTCGGCGAGCAGCCACCGCTCGAAGTTGTTGGCCCGCAGGTGCCCGGCGAGGGCGCGGGCCACCTGCGCCTCGCGCTCGTGGACGGCCCGCTGGTCGCGCAGCCCGGTGGCCTGGTCGCGCCGCTCCACCAGCCGCCGCAGCTCGGCCTCGGCGCGTTCGACGGCGACGGCGGCGTCGCGTACCGGATCGTCCGTGGCCGGCAGCCCGGCGGCGGCGAAGAGGCCGGCGATCCGCTCGCGGACGGCGGCGCTGACGACCTCCGCCTCGGCCACGGCGCCGGCCCGGCCGGCCCGCTGCTCCCGGCGGCGCTCCGCCTCCGCGTCGGCCCACGCGGTGAGCGCGGCCCACGCGGCGGCGACGTCCTCCCGGTCGGGGGCCGGCGGGCCGAACCGGGCAAGCCCGTCCCGAGCCGCGTCGAACGCCCGCCACGCCGTCCGCAACCGCTCCTCGGCGGCGTCGGAGGCGGCGCGGGCCCGGCGGGCGGCGTCGCGCCCGGCCCGGACGGCCGCCGCCGACTCCTCCAACGCCGCACGCAGCCGCGCGTGCTCGGCCAGCTCGCGCCGCAGCACCGCCGGCTCGGCCGCGCCGGCGAGCTGGGCGTCCAGCTCGGCGATCCGGCCGTCGAGCTGGTCGGCGCGGGCGCGGGCCCGCAGCAGCACCCGCTCGAGCTCCCGGGCCGCCGCGTCCCGCTCGCTCACCGCCGCCTCGGCGGCCTTCGTCGCGGCGCGGGCCGCCCGGCCCGCCGCGGTCGCGGCGGCCACCGCCGAGTCGTGCGGCACCGCCGGGACACGGGCCACCGTCTGCTCGCAGACCGGGCAGGCGTCACCGTCGCGCAGGTGCGCCCGCAGCGCCACCGCCTGGTCGGTCGCCTTCGCCTCCTCGTGCGCGCGGAACGCCGCCTCCAGCTCGGCCTCCGCGCGGGCCGCGGCGGCGCGCGCGTCGGCCAGCGCGGCAGCCGCAGCGGCGTGCTCGGCCTCCGCCGCCGTCACCGCCGCGCGGACCGTCGCGGCCTCGCCGACCAGCGTCTCCCGATCGGTGTACGCCTTCAGCTGGAGCCGCAGGGCGCTCTCGTCCCCGGCGGCGGCCAGCTCGCCCCGGAGCTTCTCCTCCCGCTCCTCGGCCAGTGCCACCGCCCTCGCGGCCTCCTCGGCTTCGCCGCGGGCGGTGGTCACCGCGCGAGCCACCTCGGCCACCCCGGCCGGCGCCCGGACCCCGGCCAGCACGGTCAGCTCGGCGTCCAGCGCGGCCAGCGCCGCGGCGGCCTCCCGGGCCGTCGACCGGGCGGCCTCCCACTCCGGTACGGCGGCCGTCACCGCCTCGCCCAGTTCCCGCATCGCGTCCACCCGCGCGGTCGCCACCTCCAGCGTCGCGTCGTCGGTGTCGGCCAGCCCGGCCAGCATCCGGTCGACCGTCTCCAGCTTCGTCTCCGCCCGGGCGGCCCGCTCGGTCGCCTTCTTCTGCACCTCCTCGTAGACCCCGAGGCCGAGCAGGTTGACCAGGATCTGCTGGCGGGTGGCCGGCTTGGCGTGCAGGAAGTCGGCGAACTGCCCCTGCGGCAGCACCACGCAGCTGGTGAACTGCTCGTACGGCAGGCCGACCGCCTCCAGCACCGCGCCGTCCATCTCGGCCGCCGTGCCGGCGACGACCTCGCCCAGGTCCTCCGGGCTGAGCCCGGTGTCCAGCTTGGTGACGTCGAAGCCGGCCGGCATGAGTTGGAGCCCGGCGCCGGCGGTCTTGACGTTGCCCCGACCATCGCGGCGGACCACCCGGGTCGCCACGTAGCGGTCGCCCGCCGACTCGAAGACCAGCCGGACCCGGGCCTCGGTCGCCGACGGGGCCAGCGCGTTGGCGAGACCCCGGGCACCGCCCCAGCGCGGCACGGTGCCGTAGAGCGCGAAGCAGATGGCGTCCAGCACGGTCGACTTCCCCGAGCCGGTCGGGCCGACCAGCACGAAGAAGTCGGCGTCGGTGAAGTCGACGGTGGTCTCGTCGCGGAAGACGGTGAACCCCGCCATGTCCAACCGGATCGGCCGCATCAGTGGTCGACCTCCTCGAAGAGCTCGTCGAAGAGCTCCCGGACGCCGTCGTCGTCGTGCCCCCGGCTGTCCAGGTAGTCGGCGAACAGGTCGCGGGGGGAGCGGCCGGCCCGCTGCGCGACCCGGGTGCCGCTGCCCGGCGCCGGCACCAGCTCCGGGTCGATGCGGATCTCCAGCGCCCGGGGCAGCAGTTCCTGCACCTCCTCGCGTAGGCCGGCGCGCGGCTGCTCGCGCACGAACACGCGCAGCCAGGCGTCCGGCGCGTCGATCTCGGCGAGCTGCGCGAGGGTGCCCCGCACCGTCCGCAGGGCGGCCGCCGCGGTCACCGGCACCTCCCGGACCTGCGCCGCGGTCGTGGCGGTCACCTCGACCAGCGTCACCGAGGGCACGTTCTCCTGCTCGCCGAAGTCGACCGCGAGGGGGCTGCCGCTGTAGCGGATCGGGCACGGCCCCTGCACCCGCTGCGAGCGGTGCAGGTGGCCCAGCGCCACGTAGTGCGCCGTGCCCGGGAAGACCGTGGCCGGGACGGCGTAACCGAGCACGGTGTGCGCGTCCCGCTCGCCCCCGCCGGAGGTCGCGCCCACCACCGTCAGGTGGGCGGTCACCAGGTGCACCCGGTCCGGCTCCGTGAAGCTCTCGGTCAGCCGTCCCAGCACCCGGCCGAGGTGGTCGGCGTACGTCTGGGTGGCCTCGGCGGCGGTCAGCTCGTACATCTCCACGGCGCGGATCGCGTACCGCTGCGAGAGGAACGGCAGCGCGGCCAGCCGCCAGCGCTCCCCGCCGGCGGTGGTGCCGTCGATCACGTGCTCGTCCGGGTTCTCCCGGACGCCGCCGCGCAGGGTGATGCCGGCGGCGTCGGCCCACGGCCGCAGCGCGTCGAGGGCCTGCCCGTTGTCGTGGTTGCCGCCGATGGCGACCACGTCGGCGCCGGTGCGGCGCAGCGCGGTCAGCGCCCGGGTGACCAGCCGGGTGGCCTCCGGTGTCGGTGCGGCGGTGTCGTACAGGTCGCCGGCGACGATCACCAGGTCCGGCTGCTCCCGTCGGGCGACGTCGATCACCCCGGCGAGGACGGCCTTGTGCTCCTCGGCCCGCGACTGGCCCTTGAGGACCTTGCCGACGTGCCAGTCGGAGGTGTGCAGGATCTTCACTGTGCCGGCCTCTCGTTCGCGACTGCGGGGCTCCGCCTCGCCGCACTCCTCGCGCTCATGGCTGGCGGCCCCTAGAACGGGATGTCGTCATCGCTGCCGCCGCCGGAGCCCACGACGGCGAACGGGTCCGCCGAACCGGTGATCGAGCGGAGCGTCTGCGACGGGGCCCGCCCGGCCTCGGAGACCCGGGTGGCCCAGGCCGGGAACGGGAACTCCAGGCAGAGCGGCACCGGGATGTCCGGCTGGTTGACGAACATCGTGCCGGGCTTGGCCAGCAGCGCCCGCTGCCGTTGGGCCGGCGGGAGGAAGCCGTACTCCGGCCGGGACGCCTCGGCCGGATCGAGTCGGCCGACCACCCGGATCGCCGAGTTGGTGACGATCCGCCGCTCCACCTCACTCGCCGTCTGCTGCGCGCCGACCAGGATCACCCCGAGCGAGCGCCCCCGCTCGGCGATGTCGAGCAGCACCTCCTTGATGGGGGAGGAGCCTTCCCGGGGCGCGTACTTGTTGAGCTCGTCGAGCACGACGAAGAGCAGCGGCTTGGCGGTGCCGGACTTCTCCTTGCGCTCGAACTCGGCCTTGAGCGTCACACCCACCACGAAGCGCTGCGCCCGGTCCGGCAGGTTGTGCAGGTCCACCACGGTGACCTGGGCGGACTCGGCGGTGTTGATGCTGTGCGGCCGGCGGGTGGCCAGGTCGCCCCGGATCAGCCGGGACAGGTCCTTCTTGCTGCCGATCAACCGCCGGGCGAACGCGTTGACCGTGCCCAGCCCGACCGCGCTGCCCGCCCATTCGGAGCGGGTCTCGTCGTCGTTGAGCTGCTCCACGATGTGGTCGACCAGATCCGCGTACGACCCCAGGCGCACCCCGTCGAGGCTCACCCCGCCGTCGGCCGGCTGGGCGTGCCGGGCCAGGTGGGCGGCGACCGAGTGCACCACCATCGTGTACTGCTGGCGTTCGTCGTCGGCGTCGGCGAACACGTACGGCAGCAGGCGGTCGGCGCAGAACTCGGCGAGCGTCCAGTAGAAGCTGTCCACGCCGGTGAGGCGGCTGCTCACGTCCGGTGTGCCGGAGGAGTCACCGACCCGGGGCGGCGCGTAGACCCGGACGTCCGGGAAGGCCCCGGCGGCCAGGCCGAGTCGGGCGTACGCCGCGCGGGTCGCGTCGTCGAGGCGGGTGTTCGGGTGGTCGAGGAAGAGCAGGTCCTCGCCCTTGACGTTGAAGATCAACGCCTTGGCGTTGACCGCGTCGCCGCCGAGCACCCCGGAGCGGAAGACCGAGTAGAGCAGGAAGGTGGCGAAACTGGTCTTGGTGGCGACGCCGGAGATACCGGAGATCGACACGTGCGCGCCCCGGCTGCCGTCGAGGAAGTCGGCGTTCAGGTAGACCGGCACCCCGTCGCGGCCCATGCCCATCGGGATGCGCCGCTCCATCCGGTCGAAGTGCAGCGCCCGGGCCCGGGCGTCGCCCGTCGCCCGGTGCACCACCGCACCGGGCGAGGGCGGGACGTACAGCTCCGGGTCGACCCGGGTGGTGGTGATCTCGGCCGCCTCCTGCACCTGGGCCGGCAGGGTGCCGTCGGCGATGGCGAAGACGTCGGAGTCGAACTGGGCACCCTCGTGCCGGGCCCGCACCTGCGTGACCACGCCGGCGATCGTCACCGGCTCACGGTCGGGCAGCTCCCGGCGGGTCACCACGACGTCGTCGAGCTGGAGGTAGCTGCCGGGGGAGACCGCCGTCCAGAACTGCAACGGGGTGGCGTCGGCGGTGCCGAGCACCCGCCCGACCTGCTCGGCCGGGCCGTCGAACGCCTCGTCGGTCATGGGGCAACTCTTTCCGGCTGGTCGTCGCGGGCGGGGCACACGCCCTGCATCCTGCCCGAGACGTACGACAGGCCGCCACGCGACGCGGCGGACGCCACGTGGGTCGCCATCCGCCCTCGCTCTGGGTGACCGTCCTTCGACGTCCCGTGTCCGCGTGATGCACCGATCCGGCCCTCCGGCCGGTCCCGCCCGGGGGATGCTTCGGACAGGCCGACGGCGTGACGGGCGGGAGGACGCGTGGCATCGACGCGGGGTCGACTGGCGGCGCTGCTCGCTCTCGCGGTCGTGCCGGCGATGGCGGAGGCCGTGGTGCTGGTGGCCATCGGGTTCAGGGCGGCGCAACCGCTCGCGCCGCAGGCCACCGCCGTCTGGCCGTACGACTCCTACCATGATCTGCGGTGGCTGTTCGTCTACCACGACTCGTGGACGACCTTCTTCCTCGGCCTGCTGCTCCTGATCCTGCTCCGGGGTCTGCTCTCCGCCGGGCTGACCGCGTTGGCGTGGCCGGACGACGTGCCCCGCCCCTCCCGGCGCTGGCTGGTCCTGCGCAACCTGGAGGTCGCCGCGCTCGCCGCGCTGATCATCTCGCCGTGGGCGGCGCTCGCCGTGGCCTTCTCGGCGGTCGGGCTCTCCTGGTACCTGTTCGCCTCGTTGCTGCCGATGCTGTTGCTGGCACCCTTCCTGCAACGCGCGGGTGTGGTCGCCCACTGGTGGCGCGGGCTGCCCTCGGCGGGGATGTTCGGCTGGTCCCTGCTCAACTTCGCGGTGCTGACCGTCTCGGGCGCCCTGATCGCCAACGCGCCCGGCTGGGCCGTCGTCGTGGTGGCGGGCCTCGCCGGCGTCGGCAACGGGCTGCTGTGGCGGCAGACCGTGCACGCCGCCGCCCAGCCGCGCCGCCTCCGCTGGGCCCGCGTCCCGGTCGCGCCCCTGGCGGTCGTCGCGGTCCTGGTCGGCTCGGTGGTGGCTCAGTCGGTGATCGGCATCGTCGCCGGCGGGGACGGCGAATGGCGTCCGCCCGTCGTCGTCGAACGCCTGCCGGACCAGGTGCCGCACGCGGTGATCGCCATCGCCGGGCACGACTCGAGCTGGGACGGGCGACCGCCGCCCGACCCTCGCGTCGAGCGTTTCTCCTACCGGGGCCTGGACGACCGGCAGCGCCCCCTGCCGTACGACCCGGCGGCCACCCACCGCTCGCTGGACTCCAGCGCGGCGTTGCTCGCGACGCAGGTGGACCTGTTGCACCGGCGGACCGGGCGCCCGGTGGCCCTGCTCGGGGAGAGCGAGGGCGCGATGGTGGCGCGGACGTACCTGGAGAAGTGGCCGGAGGGGCCGGTCGAGGCGGCCATGATGTTCAGTCCGTTGGTCCGGCCGGGGCGGGCCTACTACCCGCCGCCCGGTTACTCCGGATGGGGCGTGGCCACCGGGTGGCAGCTACGCGGCATCACCGCGCTGGCCAACCTGCCGAAAAAGGTGAAGAACAGCCCCGACGAGCCGTTCGTCCGGTCGGTGCTGGTCGACGCGCCGTTCTACCGCAACCGGACGCTCTGCCCGGTGCCCGGCGTACGCATGATCGCCTTCCTGCCCACGGTGAGCGCCGCCGAGGCGCCGCCGGGGGAGTACGCCCGGATCCCGGTCTTCCAGTTGCCCGCCCTGCACGGTGGGGTGCTGCGGCAGCGGGCGGTCCACGACCGGCTGGTCGACTTCCTGACCGGCGACATGACCACCCGACCACGGGAGGAGTACGGCCTGCTCCAGCGGCTGGGCGCCGGCTGGCAGCCGCCCCCGCTGGCGTTGTCCCTCAACCCGGTGTGGGCGGCCGGCCGGGAGGCCGACCCGGCGTTCACCGGACGGATCTGCGAGGCGCGCTGAGAGTGCGCTCAGCCGGGCGGCCGGGGTCGGCGGTACTGGAGCAACAGCCGGACCGCCGCGATGTTGAGGCCGAGCGTCAGGGCCGCCCGCCACGGCGCGAAGGGAAAGATGAGGAGGTCGGTGGTGATCGCTACGGCGGCGGCCACCAGGCCGACGAGCACCGCCCAGCGGCGGCCGGTGAGGACGAGCAGCGCGGCGAGCACCGTCGCCGCGCTGACGCCCGCGTGCGACCACGCCCAGATGGTGATGTCGAGCTCGTAGACGCCCCGCCGGGTGATCAGCGCGAAGGAGTCCCGGCCGGCGTCGGCCAGCGCTCCCAGCAGGTCGAGCAGACCGGCGCCGGCCAGCAGGCCGGCGGCGAGCAGTGGCCGGCGCGTCCCGGCGGGTGGCGCCCCGACGCCGTCGGTCACCCGCGGAGTGCTCATTTCCCCAGGCTAGACGGGCGCGGACCGGGTCGCGTGCGGGTCAGTCGCGCGCGTAACGGAGCATGAGCACGCCGTCGGCGGCGGCCAGGACGTGTCGTAGCGGCAGGTGGCGGACGGCGGCCTCCTCGCCCGCGGTGATTCGGCCCGGCCCGGGCCCGGCGAGCAGCGGGGCGACCGTCAGGCACACCTCGTCGACCAGGTCGGCGGCGGTGAGCCCACCGAACAGGTGTGGGCCGCCCTCGCACAGCAGCTGGTCGAGGCCCCGGCCGCGCAGCTCGGCCAGACCGGCGGTGAGGTCCACCCGGTCGCCGCCGACGCGTACCACGTCCGCGACGTCGGTCAGGCCGGGCGGCGCGGTGGCGTCGGCCCGGGTGAGCACCACCGGCCGCACCGGGGCGTCGGCGAAGGCCGCCTGCCCGGGATCGAGGTCGAGCGAGCCGGAGACCACGACGAGCGTGGGGTACTCGGCCAGGCCGTGCTCGCGGCGCCAGGCGCGCCGGCGTTCGTTGAGCCGGACCGCGCGGTAACCCTCGTGACGCAGGGTCCCGGCGGCGACCACCAGGGCGTCGCAGAGCATCCGCAGCAACCCGAACACCCGCTTGTCCGGCTCGCCCGACAGACCGGCGGAGTAACCGTCGACGGTGACCGCGCCGTCGACGCTGGCCACGAAGTTCACCCGCAGGTGGGGACGGTCGGCGCGGCCGTAGAGAGCGGTGAGCGCGGCGTCGTCCAGCGGCTCCGGCGAGGGGTCGGGCCAGAGCCGCGAGATCGGGATTCCGACGCTCATTCGCTGGCCGGACCGGTGACCGGAGGGGTGGGTCGGGGGGTACGGTGCTGGCAGTCGCACCAGTTCCGACCCCGACAGTCGTCGTGCCGCCTGGCCCGGCACGCTCGGCAGATCATGTTCGCAGCCTAGTTCCCTCAGGAGGGTGGGACCCTATGCCGCGTCAGATCTTCCAGCTGAGGATCTCCCTGACCGGGGTCCGGCCGCCGGTCTGGCGCCGGGTGCTCGTGCCCGGTGGTTACACCCTCGACCGTGTGCACCGGGTGGTGCAGTACGCGGTGGGTTGGCGGGACTGTCACCTGCACTCGTTCGAGATCGACGGCGCCCAGTACGGCGAGCCCGACCCGGACGGCGAGCTGGCCGTGGACGACGAGCTGGACGTCCGGCTGGACGCGGTGGTCGGCAAGGGCAGCCGGTTCCACTACACGTACGACTTCGGTGACTGGTGGGAGCACGACCTGGTGGTGGAGGACGTCTTCACCGCAGACCCGGAGGGGCGCTACCCGTCCTGCGTCGACGGGGAACGGGCCGGCCCGCCCGAGGGCGTCGGCGGGCCGTCCGGCTACCAGCTCCTGCTCGCCGCGCTGGCCGATCCGGGGCATCCCGACCACTGGGACATGCGCGACTGGGTGGGGGACCGCTTCGACCCGGCCGCCTTCGATGGCGGTCCGGTCTCGACGCTGCTGCGTCGCCTCTGCTGAGAATCCACCCGGCGAGCTGTCACCTTCCGGCGGTAACGATCTGGGAACGCTCCCAACGGCCTATTGACACCCCCGATACCCGGCGGCAATCTCATGGGAGCGCTCCCGGCGTGGTGCGGATCACCCACCCACGCCGGCGAGCCACCCGTCGGTACCGGGCTCCGGCCCTCGCCACGGCACCCCCCACCACACCCGACAGACAAGCCTCACCACCGAAAGAGGGGTCAGGATGAGCCTCACCACGCGGCGCACCCGCCTGGCGGCCGTCGCCCTGGCCGCGATCACCGCCGTCAGCGGTCTCGCGGCATGCGGCAGCGACGACGACGCGCCGGCCGCCGGCGAGAAGCCGGCCAAGCTGGTCGTCGACACGTTCGGCGAGTTCGGCTACGACGAGATCGTCAAGCAGTACGAGAAGGACACCGGCATCAAGGTCGAGCTGCGCAAGACCGCCCAGCTCGGCGAGTACCGGCCCAAGCTGGTCCGCTACCTCGCCACCGGCAAGGGCGCGGCCGACGTCGTCGCCCTGGAAGAGGGCATCCTCAACGAGTTCAAGGCCAACCCGCGCAACTGGGCGGACCTCACTCCGCTGGTCGCCGACCACTCCAAGGAGTACCTGCCCTGGAAGTGGGAGCTCGGCAAGGCACCGGACGGTCGGCTGATCGGCCTCCCGACCGACGTCGGCAGTCTCGCCGTCTGCTACCGCAAGGACCTGTTCCAGGCGGCCGGCCTGCCCACCGAGCGGGACCAGGTGTCGGCGCTCTGGGCGGACTGGAAGGGCTTCCACGAGGCCGGCCGCAAGTACAAGCAGGGCAGCGGCGGCAAGGCGTTCATCGACTCGATCACCGCCGTCTCCAACGGAGTTCTCTTCCAGCAGGGCAGCGATCTGTTCTACGACAAGGAGAACAACATCATCGCGGACACCAGCCCCGCGGTGAAGAACGCCTGGGAGACCGCCACCTCGATGGTGGACATCTCCGCCAAGGCGTCCACCTGGTCACCGGAGTGGTCGGGCGGATTCAAGCAGGGCACCTTCGCGGCCACGTTCTGCCCGTCCTGGATGCTCGGCATCGTCTCGGACAACTCCGGTCCGGCCAACAAGGGCAAGTGGGACGTGGCGGCCGTGCCGGGTGGCGGCGGCAACTGGGGTGGCTCGTGGCTCGCGGTTCCGGAGCAGAGCAAGTACCCGAAGGAGGCGGCGAAGCTCGCCGAGTACCTGACCAGCGCCACCAGCCAGGTGGAGGCCTTCAAGGCCAAGGGTCCGCTGCCGACCAACCTGGAGGCGCTGAAGAACGAGGCGTTCCTCAGCTACACCAACGAGTACTTCAGCAACGCGCCGACCGGCAAGATCTTCGGGGACAGCGTCGCCAAGATCCAGCCGATCCACCTGGGTCCGAAGCACCAGGCGGTGAAGGAGAACGCGCTCGAGCCGGCCCTGCGGGCGTTCGAGAACGGGCAGGCCGACAAGGCCAAGGCCTGGGAGCAGTTCACGAAGGACGCCAAGACGCAGGGTGCCTTCTGAGTGATTTCCCTGCCGGTGGCGTTCGGGACCTCCCGGACGCCACCGGTCGGTCCTCTCCGCGTTGCGCCCTGCGCGAGGGCCTCCGGGCCTCGCCGGAAAAGGAAACTCGCATGAGCTTGTCGGCCACGACGGCACCGCCGTCGCCAGCAGCACCGCCGTCCCCCGACGTCCCTCCCCGACGTCGCCGGGGATATCTCCTCACCCGCCTCGACCTCAAGTACTCGCCGTACCTCTACATCGCCCCGTTCTTCCTGATCTTCGGGGCGTTCGGGCTGTACCCGATGGTGCGTACCGCGTGGATGTCCCTGCACGACTGGGACATGATCGGCGACCGGGCGTTCATCGGCTTCGACAACTACACTCGGCTGGCGTCCGACGAGTACTTCTGGAACGCGCTGGTCAACACGATCGGCATCTTCGCCCTGTCGACGATCCCGCAGCTGTTGCTCGCGCTCTTCCTGGCGAATCTGCTCAACCGGACCTTCCTGCGCGCCAAGACCTTCTTCCGGATGGCCATCTTCATGCCGAACGTGGTCTCGGTGGCCGCGGTCGCGATCGTCTTCGGGATGCTGTTCCAGCGGGAGTTCGGCCTGTTCAACTGGCTGCTCGGCCTCGTCGGTGTCGACCCGGTCGACTGGGACGGGCACCGGTGGAGTTCCTGGACCGCCATCGCCTCCATGGTCAACTGGCGGTGGACCGGTTACAACACCCTGATCCTGCTCGCCGGCATGCAGGCGATCCCGAAGGACCTCTACGAGGCCGCGGCGATCGACGGCGCCAGCCAGTGGCGGCAGTTCTGGCGGATCACCCTGCCCATGCTCAAGCCCACCTTCATCTTCGTGGTCATCCTGTCCACGATCGGCGGCATGCAGCTCTTCACCGAGCCCCTGCTCTTCGGCAACGGCAACATCATCGGCGGCAACCAGCGGGAGTTCCAGACGCTGGCCATGTACATGTACGAGATGGGCATCGTGAACCTCAACACGGCGGGCTACGGGGCCGCGGTCGCCTGGGCCATCTTCATGATCATCCTCGTGGTGTCGTTGTTCAACTTCCTACTCGTCCGCCGCTCGGCGAAGTGAGGAGAGATCGATGATCTCGGCTTCCCAGCGCCTGTGGCGCACCAGTCCGCTGACCTACGTGGCGCTCGTCCTGGCGGCGCTGCTGTCGATCTACCCCTTCTACTACATGGTGGTGATCGGCACCCGCAGCCTGGACTCCATCAACGACGTGCCGCCGCCGCTGACCCCCGGTGGAGCGTTCGGTGACAACTTCGGGCGGGTGCTCGACAACGACGCCGCCAACTTCCTCACCGGCATGATGAACTCGATCATCGTCTCCTCGGTGGTCACCCTGTCGGTGGTGCTCACCGGCTCGCTGGCCGGCTTCGCCTTCGCGAAACTGCGGTTCCGGGGGCGGAACATCCTGCTGCTGGCGATCATCGTCACCATGATGATCCCGACCCAGATGGGCCTCATCCCGCTCTGGGGCATGATGCAGGACCTGCGGTGGTACGACACCCTCTACGCCGTCACCGTGCCGTTCCTGGTCAGCGCCTTCGGTGTCTTCATGATGCGGCAGTACGCCAGCCAGGCGATCTCCGACGAGCTGATCGAGGCCGGACGCGTCGACGGCGCGAGCACGTTCCGGATCTACTGGAGCATCGTGCTGCCCGCGCTGCGCCCCGCCGCCGGCGTACTCGGCCTGCTGACCTTCATGGAGACCTGGAACTCGTTCCTCTGGCCGTACGCGGTCCTCTCCCCGGAGAACCCGACCCTCCAGGTCTCGCTCTCCTTCCTCTCGTACGCCTACTACACCGACTACTCCCAGGTGTTCGCCGCCACCGCGGTGGGCACCATTCCCCTGGTGCTCGTTTTTCTCCTGTTCGGCCGCCAGATCATCGGCGGGATCATGGAAGGTGCCGTCAAATCGTGAGCAACCCCGTCCGCCCGCCCGCCGCCGGTGCCCTCGCCGAGCGTCCTCCGCTGACCTTCCCGCCCGGCTTCCTCTGGGGCGCCGCCACCGCGGCGTACCAGATCGAGGGCGCGGCGACCGAGGACGGCCGGACCCCGTCGATCTGGGACACCTTCAGCCACACGCCGGACCGGGTGGTGGGCGGGCACACCGGTGACGTGGCCTGCGACCACTACCACCGGCTGGACTCCGACGTGGCACTGATGGCCGAGCTGGGGCTGAAGTCGTACCGGTTCTCCGTCTCCTGGCCGCGCGTGCAGCCGGGCGGGTCCGGCCCGGCCAACGCCGCCGGCCTGGACTTCTACCGGCGGTTGGTGGACGAGCTGCTGACCCACGGGATCGAGCCGTGGCTCACCCTCTACCACTGGGACCTGCCGCAGCCGCTGGAGGACGCCGGCGGGTGGCCGGCCCGGGACACCGCCGCCCGGTTCGCCGACTACACCGCGCTGGTCGCCGACGCGCTCGGCGACCGAGTGCGGTACTGGACCACGCTCAACGAGCCGTGGTGCTCTGCGTTCCTCGGCTACGGGTCGGGCGTGCACGCGCCGGGCCGCTCCGACGGGGCGGACGCGGTCCGTGCCGGGCACCACCTGATGCTCGGTCACGGCCTCGGCGTGCAGGCGTTGCGGGCCGCCCGCCCGACCGCCGAGGTGGGCGTCACCGTCAACCTCTACCCGGTCACCCCGGCCAGTGACGCGCCCGGCGACGTGGACGCCGCCCGACGCATCGACGGGCTCGCCAACCGGTTCTTCCTCGACCCGCTGCTGCGCGGCGCGTACCCCGCGGACCTGATGGCCGACCTCGCCGGCGTGACCGACTTCGGCCACGTGCGCGACGGTGACCTGGCGACCATCTCCAGCCCGCTGGACCTGGTCGGGATCAACTACTACAGCCGGCACGTGGTGGCCGCCTCGGTCCCGGGCGAGCAGCCCGAGGCGTACTGGCGGGCGCCGTCGTGCTGGCCGGGCAGCGAGGACGTGCGCTTCGTCACCCGGGGCGTACCGGTCACCGACATGAACTGGGAGATCGACGCCCCCGGCCTGACCGAGACGCTGCGGCGGGTCCACGAGGAGTACACCGACCTGCCCCTCTACGTCACGGAGAACGGCTCCGCCTTCGTCGACACGGTGGTGGACGGGGAGGTCGACGACGTCGACCGGCTGGCCTACTTCGACGCCCACCTGCGCGCCTCGCACGAGGCCATCGAGGCGGGCGTGCCCCTGCGTGGCTACTTCGCCTGGTCACTGATGGATAATTTCGAGTGGGCCTGGGGCTACACCAAGCGGTTCGGCATGATCCACGTCGACTACGACAGCCAGGTCCGCACCCCCAAGTCCAGCGCCAGGTGGTACGCCGAGGTGATCCGACGCAACGGTCTGGCCGCACAATAGGCTCGGGCCAGCCATCCGGGCGGTCCCGGTGCCGCACCCCGCGGGGTGGCACCGGGTCCGCCCGACGTCGGAGGAGCAGACGATGACAACGCAGCGCACCCGGTCGCTCGGGCGCCCGACCCTCGACGCGGTCGCCGCCCGCGCCGGTGTAGGGCGGGGCACGGTCTCCCGCGTGGTCAACGGCTCTCCCCAGGTGAGCCCGGAGGCGCGGGCCGCGGTGCAGCAGGCCATCGCCGAGCTGGGCTACGTGCCGAACCGAGCCGCCCGGGCCCTGGTCACCCAGCGCACAGACTCCATCGCCCTGGTGGTGTCCGAGTCGGGCGAACGGGTCTTCACGGAGCCGTTCTTCGCCGGCATCGTCCGGGGCGTCAGCTCCGGACTGCTGGAGACCCCGCTCCAGCTCTGGCTGGCCATGGTGCAGTCCCCGATCGAGCGCGAACGGGTCGAGCACCACCTCACCAACCAGCACGTCGACGGTGTCCTGCTGCTGTCGCTGCACGACGCCGACCCGCTGCCCACCCTGCTGGAGGAGCGTGGCCTGCCCACCGTGCTCGGTGGTCGTCCGGCCCGGATGCTGCGTCCCGGCGCCCAGCCGGCCTGGTTCGTGGACGTGGACAACGTCGGCGGCGCCCGCAACGCGGTGGAGCACCTCGCCGCGCGGGGGCGGCGCCGCATCGCCACCATCGCCGGCCCGCAGGACATGGGCGCCGGCCTGGCGCGGTTGACCGGCTACAAGGAGGCGGTCAAGGCCGCCGGGGGCGGGCTCGACCAGGACCTCATCGCGTACGGGGACTTCAGCGAGGAGAGCGGGGTGGCCGGGATGCGCCGGCTGCTGGAGGCCTGCCCCGACCTGGACGCGGTCTTCGTCGCATCGGACCTGATGGCGTTCGGCGCGCTGCGGACGCTGCGCGAGGCCGGCCGCCGCGTCCCCGACGACGTGGCGGTGATCGGCTTCGACGACGCGCCGATCTCCCGGCAGGCCGATCCGCCGCTGACCACGGTCTTCCAGCCGGTCGAGGAGATGGGCCGGCAGATGGCGCGCCTGCTGGTGAGCCGCATCCGGGGCGAGGAACTGTCCTCCCCGCACCTCCTGCTCGACACCCAGCTCATCGAACGCGCCAGCGCCTGACCCCCCACCCCCACCCCCACCCCCACCCTCGGCGCAGTTTCAGGGAAAGAGTGGCTATTCGACGCGGAATAGCCACTCTTTCGCTGAAACTGCGGACCGGCGCGCTGAGGGAGGGGGTGGGGGAGGGAGAGCGGGGCTGGTCAGGCGGGCGTGGTCCAGCGGCGGAGTTCGCGCTTGGCCAGGGAGGAGCGGTGCACCTCGTCGGGGCCGTCGGCCAGGCGGAGGGTACGAGCGGCGGCCCACAGCCCCGCGAGCGGGGTGTCCTGGCTGACGCCGGCGCCGCCGTACCCCTGGATGGCCTTGTCGACCACCCACTCGGCCATCGCCGGCGTGGCGATCTTGATGGCCTGGATCTCGGTGTGCGCGCCCTTGTTGCCGACGGTGTCCATCAGCCAGGCGGTCTTGAGCACCAGGAGCCGGGCCTGCTCGATGCGGACCCGGGACTCGGCGATCCACTCCCGCACCACGCCCTGCTCGGCGAGCGGCCGGCCGAAGGCGACCCGCTCGGCCGCCCGCCGGCACAGCAGCTCCAGGGCGCGTTCCGCCATGCCGATCAGCCGCATGCAGTGGTGGATGCGGCCGGGACCGAGCCGGGCCTGCGCGATCGCGAAACCGGTGCCCTCCGCGCCGATGAGGTTCTCCGCCGGTACGCGGACGTCGTCGAAGTCGATCTCGGCGTGCCCGCCGTGCGCGGCGTCGGTGTAGCCGAACACCCGCATGCCGCGGCGGACCGTGACGCCGGGGGTGTCCCGGGGGACCAGGACCATGCTCTGCTGGCGGTGCCGGTCCCCGGTCGGGTCGGTCTTGCCCATCACGATGAAGATCTCGCAGGTCGGGTCCATCGCACCGGAGGACCACCACTTGCGCCCGCTGATCACGTACTCGTCACCGTCGCGGGTGATCCGGGTGGCGATGTTGGTCGCGTCGGACGAGGCGACGTCCGGCTCGGTCATGCAGAACGCCGACCGGATCTCGCCCTCCAGCAGCGGCTTCAGCCACCGGTCCCGCTGGGCGTCGGACCCGAACTCGGCGAGCAGTTCCATGTTGCCGGTGTCGGGTGCGGCGCAGTTGAGCGCCTCCGGGGCCAGGTGCGGACTGCGGCCGGTCAGCTCGGCCAGCGGCGCGTACTGGAGGTTGGTGAGCCCGGCACCGTAGCGCCGGTCGGGCAGGAACAGGTTCCACAGGCCCCGCCGGCGCGCCTCGGCCTTCAGCTCGGCCATCACGGCCGGCCGTGCCCACGGGTCGCCGGTCGCCTCGACCTGCTCGGCGTGCACCGGCTCGGCCGGGTACACGCACTCGTCGAGGAAGGCGCTGAGCTGCCCGTGCAGCTCCTCGGTGCGGGTGTCGTACGCGAAGTCCATCACGTCCCCCTGACGGCGTGCAGTCCGTGTGTGACCAGCGGCTCCACCATGTCGCCGATCCGGTCGAAGCCCTCACCCAGCGTCTGGCCGAGCGTGTGCCGGTAGTGGATGCCCTCGCAGATGACCGCGAGCTTGAAGCAGCCGAGCGCGATGTGCCAGTGCAGCGGGCCGACGTCGACGTCGCTGCGGCCGGCGTACCGCTCGATCAGCTGGGCGCCGGCGGGGAAGCCGGCGCGCGGGCCGAGGCCGTCGGCGACCGGGTTGCCGGCGGCGGCGTCGCTGTCGCCGAGCACGTCCCAGTAGGTCAGCAGCAGCCCGAGGTCCGCGAGAGGGTCGCCGAGGGTGGCCATCTCCCAGTCCAGCACGGCCCGTACGGCGACCGGCTCGACGGTGGCGAGCAGGTTGTCCAGGCGGTAGTCGCCGTGCACGATCCGGCCGGCGTTGGCGCCCTCCGGTGCGGTGGCCGCGAGCTGGTCGCGCAGCTCCTCGATGCCCGGCAGGGGACGGCTGCGGGACCGGTCGAGCTGCCCGGCCCAGCGCCGGACCTGCCGGGCGAGGTAGCCCTCGGGGCGGCCGAAGTCGGCCAGCCCGACCTGCGCGGGGTCGACGGTATGCAGCGCGGCGAGGGTGTCCATCATCGCCATGGCCAGGTCGCGGCGCTGGGCGGCGCTGAGCGGGTCGGTCTGACCGCGGCTGCGGAACACCTCGCCGTGGACGCGTTCCATCAGGTAGAACGGCGCTCCGATCACCTCGGCGTCCTCGCACAGCAGCAGCGCGGCCGGCACCGGTACGGCGGTGGGGGCGAGTGCGGAGATCACCCGGAACTCCCGCGCCATGTCGTGCGCGGTGGCCAGCACGTGCCCGAGCGGCGGCCGGCGCAGCACCACCTCCTGCCCGCCCGTCCGGAGGAGGTAGGTGAGGTTGGATTTGCCGCCGGCGATGAGGGTGGCCCGCAGCTCGCCGCCGGCCAGCTCGGGACGGTGCTCCGTCAGGTACGCCGTGAGCCGGTCCAGGTCCAGCCCTCGCGGTGCGGGGGCGGGGGCGTGCGCGTCGAGGGCCGGCTCGGTCATCCGATTAGTTGATGGCAGCTCAGCTTTCTTGTCAAGGTCAGATTTTGCCCCCGGGACATGGCGCTGCAACGGGGACGAAATGGTCACGGGACAGGCTGGTGCCCAGCCTGCCGGCCGCCGTGCCGGCCCGCCGAGCGGAGGATTCACCGATGTTGCTGCGAGTTCGGGTCACCCTGCCGGATCGTCCGGGCACCCTCGGCCAGGTGGCCCGCACCATGGGCGTGTCCGGTGCGGACATCGTCCAGGTGGTGGTGCTGGAACGGCTCGGCGGGCGCGCGGTGGACGACTTCACCGTGGTGTGGCCCGGCGCGGCGCGGGTGGAGCGGCTGCTGGCCGGTCTGGCGGCGATCCCCGGCGTGCGGGTCGACGGGGTGTGGCGGGCGATCGGCGCGCCCACCACGACCGGCCAGGACGCGGAGCTGCTGGCGCAGGTGGCCGGCAACCCGGTCGACGGACTGGTCACCCTGGTCGACGCGGTGCCCGGCCTGCTGGCCGCCGACTGGGCGGTGGCGGCGGTCGTCCCGGTCGACTGGGCGTCCCGCGCAGGGGCGGGCAGCGAGGCGACCGTCGGGCACGCGAGCTGGCGGGCCCCGGTGCCGCCCCGGCTGCCCGAGATCACGCCGCTGCGGGCCCGGGCGATCACCACGGCCGAGGGCGACCACTTCGCGGTCGCGCCGTTCGGTCGGGCGGGCCTGGTCCTGCTGGTGGCGCGGGAGCGCAGCGACACGCTCGCCGCCCCGGCCTTCCACTCCACCGAGGTGGACCGGCTGGCGCAGCTGGTACGGGCCAGCGCGGTGATCCTCGGCGACCGGCTCGACCTGGTGGGCGCCCCGCCGGTGACCACCTGAGCGACGGCCCGTGGCCCGGGTACGCGAGCCCGGGCCACGGGTGTGGCGCAGACCGCACCGGCGGAACCGGACCCGTCACCCTGAGGCAACCGGCCGGCAACAGCCGGCGGCGAGGGTCGTACCCGGGGAAGGGAGACAACCATGACGCTCTGGTGGATCCGGGCGACCGTGGACGACCGACCGGGCTACCTGTCGGTCCTCACCGCGAGCCTGGCGTTGCGTGGGGTCAACATCCTCACCGTGCAGGTGCACACGACCGAACAGGGCGCGGTCGACGATTTCCTGGTCGACGCGCCGGACACCCTCGACGAGGCCGACCTCCTCGCCGCCGTGGAGCGGGGACGGGGCCGGGACTGCTGGGTGGCGCGCAGCGAGGCGCGCGGGCTGGCGGACCAGCCCACCCGGGTGCTCGGTCTGGCCAGCCGCCTGGTCCGGGACCCGGACGGAACCGGGGAGGCCCTGCGCGCGCTGCTCGGCGCGGACACCGTCACCTGGCGGCCGGCCCGGGCCGAGGCGGCGGGGATCTCCGGCACCACCATGGTGCTCGCCGATCCGGGCGGCGGGTCCTACGCGCTGCGACGTGCCGCCCCCGGGTTCACCCCGGCCGAGTACGCGCGGGCGCAGGCCCTGGTCGAGCTGGCGGCCACCGTCGGACGCCGGGCCGTCGAGCACGTCACCCTGGTCCTGCCCGACGGGGCCGAGCTGGGCGTACGGCCGGCGGTCGCCGATGACCTGACCGCTGTGGTGGAGCTGCACCAGCGGTCCTCGACACGCACCCGGCACCGCCGCTACCTGGGCGGTGCGGCCGTACCCGCGCCGGTCCGACTGCGGCGGCTGCTGGAGCCGGCGCGCGGGCTGACCCTACTGGCGACGGCCGCCGGCTCCGACGGGGCGGCGGATCCGGTGGTCGCGATGGCGAACCTGCTGGCCGAGGGCGACGAGGCCGAGGTGGCGCTGCTGGTGCGCGACGACTGGCAGCGGCGGGGGCTCGGCTCGGCGCTGCTGCGCCGGTTGGTCCGGCAGGCCGACATGGCCGGGTACGCGGCTCTGGTGCTGCACGTGCAGGCCGACAACGCGCCGATGCTGCGGACGCTGCGCCGGCTCGGTCGCCCGACGACGGCCGAGCACGACGGCGCGCTGATCACCCTCACTGTCCCGCTCACGACGCCCCACCCCGCAAAGGTGCAAGGAAGGGCCCCCCGTTAACGCCTGCGGTAGAGGAAGGGCCCCTTGTTAACGGCGGCTCGATCGGGCGATGTGGAGCGTTAACAGGGGCCCCCTGCTATGCGGAATGCGTTAACAGGGGGCCCTTCCTTGCACCGCGGCGGTCAGGTGGTGGGGTAGCTGCTGTAGTCGGGGAAGTTGCCGTAGAGCCTTCCGTCGCCGCCGACGGTGACCGCCTGCACCAGCAGGTCGCCACCGACGAAGGCGCCCTTCCACGAGGCGCCCCGGCCGCCGAAGGGTTCGTCCCGGTCCCCCCGGGAGCGCGGCTTGTTGATGCCCACCTTGAACGCCTGCAGGTCGACGGCGAGCTTCGCGGCGAGATCCTCGTCGTCGCAGGCGAGCGACGCGACCAGCGCGCCGTTGGAGGCGTTCATCGCGGCCAGCAGCTCGTCGGTGGTGTCCACCACGACGATGGTGTCGACCGGCCCGAACGGCTCGGCGTGCATCAGGCGGGACCGGCCGGGCGGGGCCAGCAGCACCGACGGCGCCACGTACGCGGAGGTGTCCTGCCCGTCGAGGAAGGGTGCGCCGTCGAGCTTGCCGCGGTGCAGCGGGATCGCGCCGCCGCGTACCGCCTCGTCGACCTTGCGGCGCAGCTCGTCGGCCTTGGCGGCGCTGATCAGCGGACCGAAGTCCAGCTCCGGCAGCGCGTCGCCGGTGGACCAGTCGTCGCCGACGGCGAGCGGGTGTCCGAACCGGACGGAACGCACCACGGGCAGGTACATGTCGAGGAACTCGTCGACGAGGTCCCGCTGCACGACGAAGCGGGGGTACGCGGTACAGCGCTGCTTGCCGTACTCGAAGCCCTTCTTGAGGTGCGCGGCGAGCAGGTCCCACTGGGAGAAGTCCCAGACGCCCCAGGCGTTGAGGCCCTCCTGCTCGATGAAGTGCCGCTTGTCGGTGTCCAGCAGCGCGGCGGCGACCTTCCCGCCGTTGGAGCGCCCGCCGACGAAGGCCACCGCGCCGATCTCGGGAGCCCGGACCAACACTTCGGACAGCTCCTCGCCGCTGCCGGAGACGAGAGCGGCGGGGAGCCCGGCGCGGCGCATGAGCGCGTGCGCCACGGTGAGGCAGACCGCGCCGCCCTGCGACGGGGTCTTGGCGATCACCGCGTTGCCGGCCAGGAGCTGCACGAGTTCGGCGTGCACGAGCACGCTCATCGGGTAGTTCCAGGAGGCGATGTTGCTGACCGGGCCGGGCAGCGGTTCCCGGCCCTCGGCGAGCATCCGGTCGATCTCGTCGACGTACCACCGAACGCCGTCGAGGGCGCGGTCGACGTCGGCGCAGGCGAGCCGCCACGGCTTGCCGATCTCCCAGACCAGCAGCATGGCGAGCAGGTCGCGGTGGGCGGTGAGGGCGTCCACCGCCTCGGTGACCCGGGCCTTGCGTTCGGCGAGGGGCGTCTCCGCCCAGTCCCGGTGCGCGGCGGTGGCGTGCGCCACGGCGGCGCGGGCGGCCCGCGCGTCCAGGCGGGGCAGGTTGACCAGGACGGTGTTGTCCACGGGCGTACGGACGGCACCGGGCGAGCCCACGGCCCGCCACTCGCCCTCGATCAGGTTGTGCAGGGTGGTGACGCCGTCGACCTCGGATCCGAACGCCTCCGGGGTGGCGGCGACCGCGCGGGCGAGAGTGTCCGACCAGGCGGTTCCGTCAGCGAGTCGTAGAGCCATCGCATCCTCCTCAGGGTGGTCCGGGGAGCGGCGGCGTCGATGGCACCGCTGGTGCCGCGTACTGTCGCGTGCCGTGCGACGGGGCGGCAACAGTACGTTCGTATGTCAGGACGCGCAGACCCGTGCGCGAACCGGCGTGCCACACTTTCCGCACCTTACGCACTGCATCTGAGCAGGAAAAACGAACGTTTATAATTGATGTAGATCGATGGTGTGACGTATCTCCGGATGACATGGAGACGGGTTACCCGTCAGTACCGCGCAGCGGCCGTGACCGATTCCGCAGCCATGGTGCGGAGACGGCGAAACGGCCGCCGGGCGACTGCCCGGCGGCCGTTTCAGTGGTACGAGCCGTGATCAGCTGGTGAAGGTGATGCTGTCCCGGCGACGACGCAGCACGGTCAGCGCCACGCCACCACCGATCAGGGCGAGGCCGGTGAGCGCGATGCTGGTGCCGGCGACACCGGTGACCGGCAGGCCTCCGTCGTCCTCGCCGCCGCCACCGCCACCCGGCGTCGGCGTGCCGGAGCCGCCCGGGGTGCTCGGGCTCTCCGAGTCGCCCGGGGTTCCCGGCGTCGTCGGGGCCGGGGTCGTGGGCGTGGGCGTGCCCGGCGTGGGCGTGCCCGGCGTCCCCGGGGTGCCGGTGCCGGCACAGGTGTGGCTCAGGTTGAACTTGGCGGCGGTGCCGCTGACGGTGGCCGTGCCGTCGACCAGCTTCCACCCGGCGGGGGTGAAGACGTAGGCGTGCTTGACCTGGGGGTTTTTGCCGCCGGTGGAGTAGAAGGCGTCCGGGTAGGCGTCCGTGGCGTCCGGCACCTTGACGGTGACCGTGGTGCTGCCGTCGGAGAAGGTCAGCGTCAGGGTCTCGAAGTTGCCGCCCTCCTTCGTGGGGAGGACGAAGTGCCAGCCGTCGTGGTCGGCGGGGCGGTTGGCCATCCGCTCGTCGCCGCACTCCTGCTGGAAGCCGGCTGCGGTCGAGCCCTTGTGGGCGGTGTGGAGCGGGACCGTGCTGGACGCCCACGCGGGAGTCGCGAGGGTGAGGCAGGCCGCGGCGGCGGCAGTGGAAACAGCCGCGCGCACCACGCGCCGACGCTGTGGCATGAGGATTTCCTCCGGGATTGATCGAGGGGACAGCACATGATCGCACGGACGGTCACCGTGCGCGACATCAGATGATCGGCTCTTACTTGGGCTACCTGCGGGTTCATCGAATGCTTCGATGGAATTGGTCACGCTCCGCAGGCGTGTCGGCGTAACGCATTCGGCGGGTGTGACGCTGCGGATGTCGTTCCGAGGGCCGCGGCGCCGTCCACGATGGCCGCCCTTCACAAACGGGTGACGCTCCGATTACATTGTCGCTTATCCATGGGAGCGCTCCCGGTCCATGGTTCACCCCACCACCACCCGCCGCCGGCACGCCGAAGCCCGGCGTCGCCGTCACGCGCCCCACGGCCGGCGAGCCGGCGGCACCACCGACAGGAGCAACCGTCATGCACCAACCGAGACGCCCCTGGCGAACACCGGCCGACCAGCCCTGGCCGCGTCGCCTGCTCGCCGCCGGCGCGGCCCTCGCCGTCGGGCTCACCCTGACCGCCGCACCGGCACCCGTCTCCGCAGCTCCTCCCGCCGCCGCTGCGGCTGCCGCCGCCCCCGCCTTCAACTACGCCGAGGCGCTGCAGAAGTCGCTCTTCTTCTACGAGGCGCAGCAGTCCGGCCGGAAGCCGTCCTGGAACCGCGTCTCCTGGCGGGGCGACTCCGCGCTGACCGACGGCGCCGACGTCGGCCTCGACCTGACCGGCGGCTGGTACGACGCCGGCGACCACGTCAAGTTCGGCTTCCCGATGGCGTTCAGCGCCACCATGCTGGCCTGGGGAGCGGTCGAGTACCGGGACGGCTACGTCGCCTCCGGGCAGCTGCCGCACCTGCTCAACAACCTGCGCTTCGTCAACGACTGGTTCGTCAAGGCGCACCCGGCGCCGAACGTCCTCTACGGACAGGTCGGCAAGGGCGACGACGACCACAAGTGGTGGGGCCCGGCCGAGGTGATGCCGATGGCGCGGCCCGCGTACAAGATCGATGCGAGCTGCGGCGGTGCGGACCTGGCGGGGGAGACGGCGGCCGCGATGGCCGCCTCGTCCATGGTCTTCCGGCCCACCGACGCCGCCTACGCCGACAAGCTGCTCGGCCACGCCCGGCAGCTCTACACGTTCGCCGACACGGTGCGGAAGAGCTACCACGAGTGCATCACCGACGCGACCAGCTTCTACCGCTCCTGGAGCGGGTGGCAGGACGAGCTGGTCTGGGGCGCGATCTGGCTGTACCGGGCCACCGGCGAGGCCAGCTACCTGGCCAAGGCCGAGAGCGAGTACGACAAGCTCGGCAACGAGAACCAGACCACCACCAAGTCCTACAAGTGGACGATCGCCTGGGACAACAAGCAGTACGGCGCGTACGTGCTGCTGGCGCGACTGACCGGCAAGCAGAAGTACCTCGACGACGCCAACCGGTGGCTCGACTACTGGACCGTCGGCGTCAACGGGCAGCGGGTGCCGTACTCGCCCGGCGGGATGGCGGTGCTCGACTCCTGGGGCGCGCTGCGCTACGCCGCGAACACCAGCTTCGTCGCCCTGCTGCACGGTGACCACATCACCGACGCGACCCGCAAGGCGCGGTACGCGGACTTCGCGCTGCGGCAGATCAACTACGCGCTCGGCGACAACCCGCGCAACTCCAGCTACGTCATCGGGTTCGGCGCCAACCCACCGAAGAACCCGCACCACCGCACCGCCCACGGCTCCTGGTGGGACAGCCAGACGGTCCCGGAGGAGACCCGGCACGTGCTCTACGGCGCGCTGGTCGGCGGCCCGTCGTCGGCCAACGACGCCTACAGCGACAGCCGTTCCGACTACGTGATGAACGAGGTCGCCACCGACTACAACGCCGGCTTCACCTCCGCCCTCGCCGGGCTCGTCGCCAAGCACGGCGGCGCCCCGCTCGCCGGCTTCCCGGTCGCCGAGACCCCCGACCGGGACGAGTTGACGGTCGAGACCACGGTGATGCAGGCCGAGCCCCGGGCCACCGGGCTCAAGGCGATCATCTACAACCGGTCCGCCTACCCGGCCCGCGCCCTCACCGACGGGCGCTTCCGCTACTACTTCCGCGCCGAGGGCACGGCCGCCGCGGTGGTCACCCCCGGCTACACCCAGGGCTGCCCGTCGCCGTCCACGGCCCGCCAGGTCTCCGGCGACCTCTGGTACGTCGAGGTCGCCTGCACCGGACACACCATCGCCCCGGCCGGCCAGTCCGCGCACCGGATGGAGGTGCAGTTCAAGATCGGCGTACCGGAGGGTGGCACCTGGGACCCGACCAACGATCCGTCGTACCAGGCGACCGCCGGGCCGAACCGCAAGGTTCCGCTCTACCGCGGTGGCACGCGGGTCTGGGGTGAGGAGCCCGGACCGGCCACTCCCGACACCACCGCGCCCACCGCGCCCGGTACCCCGGTCGCCTCGTCGGTGACGGCGACCGGGCTGACCCTGACCTGGCCGGCCTCCACCGACACCGGCGGCAGTGGACTGGCCGGCTACGAGATCACCCAGGCGCAGGTCGGCAGCGACGCGCTGGTGCTGCTCACCACCTCGACCACCAGCCTCGCCGTCACCGGGCTCACGCCGGAGCGGACGTACCAGTTCTCGGTACGGGCCCGCGACGGTGCCGGCAACCGGTCCACGACCTCGCCGACGGTCTCGGTGACCACGCCGGCCCGACCCGCGCCGGACACCACCGCGCCGACCGCACCGGGCACCCCGACCGCCTCGGCGGTCACCGCCACCGGGCTGACCCTGAGCTGGGCGGCGTCGACCGACAACGTGGGCGTCACCGGCTACCGCGTCCACCGCCGCACCGGCAGCGGTGACGTCCTGGTCGGGTCGCCCACCGGCACCACGCTGGCGGTGACCGGGCTGACCGCATCCACGGCGTACACCTTCCACGTGGTGGCCGTCGACGCGGCCGGCAACACCTCCGCGGCGTCCGCGCCGGTCACCGTCACCACCGCGGACCCGCCGGCCGCCGGCGCCTGCCGGGTGACGTACGCGACCAGCGACTGGAGCACCGGCTTCACCGCGACCATCACGATCACCAACACCGGAACGGCCACCGTCGACGGCTGGACCCTGGCGTTCGCGTTCCCGCTGTCGTCCCAGCGGGTCGGGCAGGGCTGGTCGGCCACGTACGCCCAGACCGGCACGGCGGTGACCGCGACGAACCTGTCCTACAACGGCTCGCTGGCGCCGGGGGCGTCGACGGGCATCGGCTTCAACGGCACCCACACCGGCAGCAACCCGAAGCCGACCAGCTTCACCCTCAACGGCGTCCCCTGCACCGTCGCCTGAGTCTCCGTGTCGAGATCTTGGCGAGTTGCCGTTCCACCCGAACGGCAACTCGCCAAGATTCACGTCTCGGGTCGCCAGCCGGCCGCCGTGAGCGCACGGCGGACGGTTTCCGCCACCTCGTCGGGGCGGGTGCGGACCAGCCAGGCGGGGAAGCGCAGGATGCGGTCCCCCGTGGTCAGATGTCGTTCTGTCGTCGCATGTCCGCCGCCCAATGCCGGACGTCCATGTGGTGAGACCCGTCCACCTCGACGTGCAGCCCCCACTCCCGCCAGTACGCGTCGAGGAACCGGACGCGGCCGGTGGCGTCGGCGCGGCGGTGCTGCAGGTCGGGCCGGGGCAGTCGGTGTCGCCGGCACAGCGCCAGGAAGTCCAGCTCGGACAGGGCTTCCGCCCCGCCGGCGATGTCCGCCGTGGTTCGCCGGATGAGCTGCCGTCGCCGCGCCCGGGGCAGCGTGTCGAGCACCGCGGCGATCTCTTCCGGCAACACCCGACGTTGCTGACAGGCGGACGCCAGCACCGACCGGGCCTCCTCGTCGCTCCGGGCCCACCCGGCTGCGTCCACCACGGCCCGGGCCGCCGTCGTCCGGGGCGGCGGGGCGAGTTGGAGATGGGCGTCGGGCAGCACCGCCGTGCGGTGCACCACGACGGCGGGCATGTCGATCGGAAGCCGGCGCAGCAGCGTCGCCACGTGCCGGCCGGCGGGGACCAGGACGTGCAGGGGTTCGGTCCGAAGCCCCCGTACGCCGGCCTCGGCGGCGGCGGTCACCCCGGCCAGTACCGCCCGTGGCCCGGCGGCCAAAACCGCCACCCACAACTGCTGGTCACGGCTCAGCCGCCCGTTGCCAGTGAGGACGATTCCCCGGCAGATCGATCGCCAGCGTCCGGCGCGGACCAGGCCGCGGACGACACCTTCGGTGAGCAGTCGGGTGACCTGGGCGGTGGTCACGACACCGGACTGTTCGAAGGCCAGCCAGTCCAGGGCGTCGGCCCCGTCGGCGGGCAGCGCGGGCAACACGCGCACCAGTGTGGCCACTGGCACCGTCCGCGCGCCGCCCCGTCTACGGACGCTCCCGAGATCTTGGCGAGTTGTCGTTCGGTGTGAACGGCAACTCGCCAAGATCTGCGGCAACATGGGGAGGATGCTGGTGACTGTCGGGCATGGGGCGGCGGGCCGGGCCGGGCTGGGGGAGCTGCTGCGGGGGGCGGGAGTGGCGTTGGTCGTCGACGTGCGGCGCTACCCGGCTAGTCGGACCAATCCGGACTTCCGTCGGGAGGAGCTCGAACGCTGGCTTCCGGAGGTCGGGATCGACTACCGCTGGGAGCCGCGCCTCGGTGGTCGCCGGCATACTGCGGCCGGCGTGACCGAGCCGGACACCTGGTGGACGGTCGCCGCGTTCCGGGCGTACGCGGCCCACACCCGCTCGGCGGAGTTCGACGCGGCGTTGGACGAGCTGCTCGGCGACGCGGCCCGACGGACCACCGTGGTGATGTGCAGCGAGAGCGTGTGGTGGCGCTGCCACCGGCGGCTGATCGCGGACGTCGTCGTGCTCGCGCGCGGAGTCGAGGTGCGGCACCTCATGCCGAAAGGCCGGCTCAGCCTCCACCGCCCGGCCGAGGGCGCCCGCCGCCTCCCGGACGGTCACCTCGTCTGGGACGGCGACGCCACGGAAACCCCGTCGCCCGCACCGGAACCGCCCGGCTAGCCTCTCCGCATGCCTGGGTTGATCACCCCGACCGCCCGCCTGCACCGGTCCTGGCTCGCCGCCCGGGACGACTGGGGGCGGGGCGTGCATCAGGACGGCAGCGGGCTGGGGCCGGACGACGACGTGGACACGCCCCAGGGTTTCGCCGACTGGGTGGACCGGTTGCGCGCCGGCGAGGACGAGGCCCGGCTGCCGGCGGGCCGGGTGCCGGCCCGCTACTGGTGGATCGTCGAGGACGACGAGGTGCTGGGGGCGGTCTCGCTGCGGCTGCGTCTCAACGACTTCCTGTGGCGCGCCGGCGGGCACATCGGCTACGGCGTACGCCCGTCGGCCCGGCGGCGCGGCCTGGCGACCTTCGCGCTCGGCGCGGCGCTCGCCGAGGCCGGGCGGCGCGGTATCGACCCGGCCCTGGTGACCTGCAACGACGACAACGTCGCCTCGGCGCGCACCATCGAGCGGCACGGCGGGGTGCTGGAGGACGTCCGGGACACCGAGCTGGGGCGGACGCGCCGCTACTGGATCGCTGCCCGCTGAGTCAGTCGGCCAGTTCTTCGGCCAGGAGGTCCATCAGGACGGCGTCGTGCCAGCGGCCGTCGGCGCCGCGCTCGTACCGTCGTAGGACGCCGACCGGCCGGAAGCCGACCTTGGCGTACGCGCGGATGGCCGCGGTGTTCGCCGCCGCCGGGTCGATGGTGAAGCGGTGGTGGCCGTACTCGTCGACCAGGTACCGCACGAGGGTGCGGATCGCGTCACCGCCCAGCCCGGCACCGCGTACCGCCGGGTCGAGGAAGATGTCCATGCTGGCGTGCCGGTAGTCCGGGTCGTCCTCGGCGTACCACTGGATCGCGCCGACGACCCGGCCGTCGTGCTCCACCGCGTACACGGTGAGGCCCTCGTCGTCGAGGTCCGCGCGGACGGCGGCGGCGAGGTCGTCGCCGCCGCGCCACCAGCGCCGCACCTCGGGCTGGGCGCGGATCGCCGCGAGCGCCTCCACGTCCTCGGCGGTCATCGGCCGCAGGGTCACCATCCGCCCGCGCAGCACGGCGTCAGCCCCGGATCTCGCCGTGCTCGACGCAGACCGCCGACCAGCCGACCGGCAGCACCTGCACCTTCATGCGTCGGCGGCAGTGACCGCAGTAGCGGGGCGGTTCGAGCGTCCGCGCCGCCGCGCACCCGTCGTGCGACCCGACCGCTGCGGCCTCGCCGCAGCGGTCGCACCACGTGCCCGTCACCGTCGACATCACAGCGTCGAGGAGAGCGCCTTGACCGGCATCTTCAGGTCCTCGAGCAGGTCGAGGTCCGCCGTCGCCGGCCGACCGAGGGTGGTCAGGTAGTTACCGACGATCACCGCGTTGATGCCACCCAGCAGCCCGTCACGGGTGCCGAGGTCGCCGAGGGTGATCTCCCGGCCGCCCGCGTACCGGAGGATCGTCCGCGGCATCGCGAGCCGGAAGGCGGCGATGGCGCGCAGCGCGTCCTTGCCCTCCACCACGGGGCGGTCGCCGAGCGGGGTGCCGGGGCGGGGGTTGAGGAAGTTCAACGGGACCTCGTGCGGGTCCAGTTCGGCGAGCTGCGCGGCGAACTCGGCGCGCTGCTCGACGGTCTCGCCGAGGCCGAGGATACCGCCGCAGCAGACCTCCATGCCGGACTCGCGGACCATCCGCAGGGTCTCCCAGCGCTCCTCCCACGAGTGCGTGGTGACCACGTTCGGGAAGTACGAGCGGCAGGTCTCCAGGTTGTGGTTGTAGCGGTGCACGCCCATGTCGACCAGCTCGTCGACCTGCTCCTGGCTGAGCATGCCGAGCGACGCCGCGACCTGGATGTCGACCTCGGCCTTGATCGCGGCCACACCCTCGCGCATCTGCTTCATGAGTCGGGCGTCCGGACCCCGCACGGCGGCGACGATGCAGAACTCGGTCGCCCCCGTCTTCGCGGTCTGCTTCGCCGCCTCGACCAGCGAGGGGATGTCCAGCCAGACCGACCGGACCGGGGAGGTGAACAGGCCGGACTGCGAGCAGAAGTGGCAGTCCTCCGGGCAGCCGCCGGTCTTCAGCGAGACGATGCCCTCGACCTCGACCTCCGGGCCGCACCAACGCATCCGCACGTCGTGGGCGAGCTGGAGGGCGGCGGGCAGGTGCTCGTCGGGCAGGTTCAGCACGGCGAGGACACCGGCCTCGTCGAGGCCGACGCCGTTCTCCAGCACCTGGGTACGGGCCTGGTCGAGGATCTCTGGCATGGCTCGTACCCTACAAGGCCGCCCGGCGGGGGAGAACGGCCCGCGTGTCGGCCGGCGGGGCTGGGGTGGAAATGCCGGTCGGGTACCGGCGGGTGGTAATTTCGCCCGGCGGAAGCGGCCGGGCGGACCGCCCGGGTGACAGCGGTGAGGGGTGACGGTGGCGGACTGGCTGACGGCACTCGACCGCCGCGCCGAGCTGCGCGCGAAGGCGGGACTGACCCGCCGGCTGCATCCGCGGGCCGCCGGCGACGCCGTGGTCGACCTCGCCGGCAACGACTACCTCGGCCTGGCCACCCACCCCGAGGTCACCGCCGCCGCCGGCCGGGCGCTGGCCGCGTACGGGCTGGGGGCCACCGGGTCGCGTCTGGTACGCGGGTCCACCGACGCCCACCACGCCCTGGAGGACGCCCTCGCCGACTGGCTCGGCGCCGAGCGGGCGCTCGTCTTCTCCTCCGGCTACCTGGCCAACCTCGGCGCGGTCCGGGCCCTGGTGCAGCCGCGTACGCTGCTCGTCTCCGACGCCCACAACCACGCCTCGCTGATCGACGGGTGCCGGATCTCTGGCGCGGAGACCGTGGTGACCCCGCACGCCGACGTGGCGGCGGTGGCCGCCGCGCTCGCCGTTGCCCCGGGCCGGCCCGCCGTGGTGGTCACCGAGTCGGTCTTCTCCGTCGACGGCGACCTCGCGCCGTTGGCCGACCTGCACGCCGTGGCCCGCGCGCACGGCGCCCTGCTGCTGGTCGACGACGCGCACGCGCTCGGCGTGACCGGCCCGGCCGGTGCCGGTGGCGTGGCCGCCGCCGGGCTGGCCGGTGCGTCGGACGTGGTGGTCACCGCCACCCTCTCCAAGGCGCTCGGCGGGGCGGGCGGCGTGGTCGCCGGTCCGGCCGCGTTCGTCCGCCACCTGGTCGAGACCGGGCGGACCTTCATCTTCGACACCGCACCGCCCCCGGCGGTGGTGGCCGGCGTGCACGCCGCCGTCGAGCTGGCCCGTGCGGGCGACGACCTGCGGGCCGAGCTGATCGACCGGGCGGCGTTGGCGGTCCGCCGGCTGCGCGCGGCCGGACTGGACGTGTCCGCTCCCGACGCGGCGGTGGTCTCGGTGACCGCGCCCGGTCCGGAGGCGGCGACCGCCTGGGCGGCGGACTGCCGCGACCGGGGCGTCGCCGTGGGCTGCTTCCGCCCGCCGTCGACCCCCGACAGCCGTTCCCGCCTGCGCCTGACCATCGGCGCCGGGGTGCCCCGGGCGGAGTTCGAGCGAGCCCTGGAGGTCATCGTGGAGTGTCAACCGTGAGCGCGAGGAGTGAGCCGGGTCTGCGAGCCCCGCAGTCGCGAACCGAGGTGGCGCCGTGAGCGATCCGTGGCGGGGGCCGGTGCTGGTGACCGGCACCGACACCGAGGTGGGCAAGACCGTGGTCACCGCGGCGATCACGGCGGCGGCGCAGGCCGCCGGACTGCGGGTCGCGGTGATCAAACCCGGCCAGACCGGTACGGGGACCGGCGAGCCCGGCGACGTGGACGCGGTGACCCGGCTGGCCGCCCCGTTGACCGGCCGCACCCTGGCGAGTTTCCCTGACCCGCTCGCCCCGTTGGCCGCGGCCCGGGTCGCGGAGCTGCCGCCGCTGGAGCTGTACGCGGCCGTCGACGCGGTCCGTGAGGAGGTCGACAAGCACGACCTGGTGCTGGTCGAGGGTGCCGGCGGCCTGCTGGTGCCGATGGGACTGCGGCCGTCGGGGGAGCCGTGGACCGTGGCGGACCTCGCCGTGTCGCTCGGCTGCCCGGCGGTGGTGGTGGCCCGTGCCGGCCTGGGCACGCTCAACCACACCGCACTGACCCTGGAGGCGTTGGAGCGCCGGGCCGTACCGGCCGGGGTGGTGATCGGCGCGTGGCCCACCGAGCCGGAGCTGGTGCACTGGATGAATGTCACCGACCTGATGCCGAACCTGCTCGGCGCGCTGCCGGCCGGTGCCGGCGCGATGGACCCCGGCGTGTTCCGGCGGTCCGCGCCCGGGTGGCTCACTCCGGAGCTGCACGGTGTGCTCGACGACTGGCGGGCGTGGGCCGAGGAGATCAGCTGACACCTGACTTTCGTCGGTGTCCGGGCAGGTCGGACGTGGGTAGCCTGGCGCCGTGCCGGGCGGGATGCGGGATCGGTTGGCGGAGCGCGGCGGGCTGCGGTGGCTCGCCGACGCGCTGCTGTGGCTGGTGGCCGCCGGGCCGCTGCTGGTCGCCGGGCTCTCGCCGCCGTACGACGCGCTGTCCCTGACGACCCTCGTCGGCGGGCTGGCACTGATCACCGCCGCGGTCGCGGTGGGCCGGCGGTTCCCGGTGGTGGCCCTGGTCCTGGTGGTGTCCGGCTCGCTCTTCGACGGCAACTTCCTCTTCGTCATCCCGGTCTTCAGCTTCCTGGCCGGTCGTCGGGCCACGACCGCGCTGCCGGCCGGGGTCGCGTTCGCCGCCATCGCCGCTCTCGGCACGGTGCTCAACCTGGTGTTGCTCGGCACCGGCGCGGCCACCTGGTTCCTGCTCGCCTCGGTGCTGCTCTTCGGAGGGGTCCTGCCCTGGCTGGTGGGCCGGCACCGGCGGCAGCACGAGGTCCTGGTCGAGGCGCGGCGCCGCCACGACGAGGCCCGGCAACGGGAGCGGGAGGGCCTGGCCGAGCGGGTGCGACTGCGGGAGCGGGCCCGGATCGCCCGGGAGACGCACGACTCCCTGGGGCACGACCTGAGCCTGATCGCCCTGCGCGCCGCCGCCCTGGAACTGGCTGACGACCTGCCCCCGCGGCACCGGGCGGCGGCCGGGGAGCTGCGGGCCAGCGTGGCCGCCGCCACCGAACGCCTGCACGGCATCATCGGGGTACTGCGCGAGGACGGCGGCCCGGAGAGCGTCCGACCGGCCACCGAGACCGTCTCCGACCTGGTGGACGGGGCCCGGGAGGCCGGGATGGACGTGCGTCTCGCCCCGTCCGACGGCCTGCCGGTCCTGCCGCCGACGGTCGCCTCGGCGGTGCACCGGGTGGTCCGCGAGGCGCTGACCAACGCGGCCCGGTACGCCCCGGGCGCGCCGGTCACCGTGACCCTGGAGGCGGACGGGAGCCGGGTCGCGGTGTGCGTGGTCAACGGCCGCCCTCCGGCCGGGCCACTGCCCGGTCCGCCGTCGACCGGCTCCGGCCTGCTCGCCCTCACCGAGCGGGTACGCGTGGCCGGTGGCGTCCTCACCGCCGGTCCGCGTCCGGACGGCGGTTTCGAGGTGCACGCCCGCCTGCCCCGGCTCGCCGGGGCGGTGCCCGAGGAGCCGGGTGCGCCGCGACCACCAGCCGGAGCGCCGGCAGCCGGGGGTGTCGGCGAGGCCGAGCGGCGGCTGCGGGACGCCCGACGGCGGGTCCGGCGCAGTCTGGTGGTGGCGTTCGGTGCGCCCGCCGGCCTCGCGGCAGTGCTGGCGCTGATCTACTACCCCGTCGCGACGGCGGGCACGGTGCTCGACGAGGAGACGTTCGCCCGGATGCCGGTGGGGGCGGAGCGGTCCACTTTGACCGGGCTGCCGCGTCGTCAGCTCACGCCGCCGGAAGTCGCCCGGGCGGGCTGCGAGCACTACACCGACGGAAGCTTCCCGCTGGCCCAGCCGACCTGGCGGCTCTGCTTCGCCGACGGCCGGTTGGTCAGCAAGGAGCGGGTGAAGGAATGACCAGCGAACAGGCCGCACCGGTACGGGTGGTCCTCGCCGACGACGAGGCGATGATCCGGGCCGGCGTGCGGGCGATCCTCGCCACGGACCCGGGCATCGAGGTGGTCGGTGAGGCCGCCGACGGACGGGCGGCGGTCGAGTTGGTCCGGGCGCACCGCCCCCGGGTGGCGCTGCTGGACATCCGGATGCCGAGGCTCGACGGCCTGTCCGCCGCCGCCGAGATCCGCCGCCTGGCGCCGGAGACCGCCACGGTCATGCTGACCACGTTCGGCGAGGACGACCACGTCGCCCGGGCGCTCGGGCACGGGGCGAGCGGGTTCCTGCTGAAGGCCGGCGATCCTCGTGAGTTGATCGCCGGGGTGCGCGCGGTGGCCGACGGCGGCGCGTACCTGTCGCCACGGGTGGCCCGCCGGGTCATCGAGCTGGGCGGTGGGCGGATGGCCCGCCGGCCGGTGGCCCGGGACCGGCTGGCGGCCCTGACGGAGCGGGAACTCCAGGTGCTGGCACTGGTCGGCGCGGGCCTGTCGAACGCCGAGATCGCCCGCCGGCTGCACCTGGTGGAGGGCACCGTGAAGAGCTACCTGACCAGCATCTTCACCCGTCTCGACGTGCGCAACCGGGTGCAGGCGGCGATCCTCGCGTACGAGGCGGGGCTGGTCGAGCCGTCCGGCTGACCCGCCCCGCCCCGGTGTCACGCGTCCCGGCGGCGCAGCGCGGCCCGGCCGGCCAGCAGCGCGGCGACGGTCCACGCGGTCAGCAGCGCGAGCCCGACGGCCGGGGGGTACGGGTCGCCGCCGCCGGTGAGGAAGTGCCCGCCGGCCTCCCCGGGCAGGGCGTCGGCGATCCGGTCCAGCGCGGTGACGTCCAGTTCGCGCAGGGCCGACGGCACGACGGACAGTGTCAGGAACAGCACGATCAGGGTGAGCACCGCGCTGCGCAGGACCGCCGCGAGCCCGAGCGCGAGCACGCCGACCAGCGCGAGGTAGACCGCCACGGCCACCAGGTCGCCGACGGTGGCGGCCGGCGGCACGGTGCCCCAGCGGCCCAGCACCGGCCCGGCCACCAGGACACCGATGCCGCCGAGCAGCAGCCCCGCGGGGACGGTCACCGCCGCGGTGACCAGAGCCTTGGCCAGGAGTACGCGGCCACGCGACGGCGTGCACTGCATGGTCGTCCGGATGGTTCCGGTGGTGAACTCGCTGGTGACGGCGAGCAGTCCGAGCGCCAGCACGGCGAACTGGGTGAGCCCGACCGCGTCGACCACGACGTCGGTCACCGGGAGCACCCCGAGGTCGTTCGCGGGATTATCGTCGGTGTTGGCGTTCGCCGCGTAGATCGCCAGCTGGCCGGCGGTGGCGGCCATCAGCAGCGCCCCGCCCAGCAGAGCCCACCACGTGGACCGGACCGACCAGATCTTCGTCCACTCGGCGGCGACCGCGCCGGTCAGCACGCCGGTGGTTCGGGGTGGCGCCGCCGGGGCGGGGCGGGTGGGTGCGGTGGTCGTGGTCATCGGTGCTCGCCTCCGGTCGGGGTGGCGGCGTACTCGACGCTGCCGGCGGTCAGGGCCATGAACGCCCGCTCCAGGGACGCCTCCTGCGGGCTCAGCTCGTGCAGCCGGATCCCCAGGTCGTACGCGAGGTCGCCGATCCGTTCGGCGGTCAGGCCGGTGACGGTCAGGGCGTCCGGGCCGGCGGGCTCGACCCCGCCCCCGGCGGCGACGAGCCGCGCGGTGAGCACCGCCAGGTCCGGCGGGTGCGGGCTGCGGACCCGGACGGCGCCCCGGTCACCGGCGACCACCTCGTCGATGGGCGCGTCGGCCAGCAGCCGGCCCCGACCGATGACGACGAGCCGGTCGGCGGTCAGCTGCATCTCGCTCATCAGGTGGCTGGACACCAGCACGGTCCGGCCCTCGGCGGCGAGGTCCCGGGCGAGGTGCCGGACCCAGCGCACCCCGTCCGGGTCGAGGCCGTTGACCGGTTCGTCGAACATCAGCACCGGCGGGTCGCCGAGCAGCGCACCGGCGATGCCGAGTCGCTGGCCCATGCCGAGGGAGAGGGTCCGGCCGGGCTTCCTCGCGGCCCGGTCGTCCAGCCCCACGGTCGCCAGCACCTGGTCCACGCGGCGGGGCGGGATGCCGTTGCTGCGCGCCATGGCCAGCAGGTGCGCGCGCCCGGACCGGGCGGGGTGGACAGCGCGGGCGTCGAGGAGGGCCCCGACCTCGTGCAGCGGGTGCCGCAGCTCCCGGTACGGCCGTCCGCCGACGAGCGCCTGCCCGGCGGTGGGCCGGTCCAGTCCCAGCACCATCCGCATGGTGGTGGACTTGCCCGCTCCGTTGGGGCCGAGGAACCCGGTGACCCGGCCCGGCCCGATGTCGACGGTCAGGTCGTCGACCGCGACCGTACGCCCGAAGCGCTTGGTCAGTCCGCTGAGTGTGATCATGTCTGACGCTAGGTCCGACCCCGCTGCCCGCGCCGCCCCCGAACGGCAGCACCCTGCCCTGACTTCGGTCAGGTGGCGCCCCCCGGTGGGCGGGCGGTCAGCGGCGGACGACGAAGGCGTCGGGCATCCGGAAGGTGAGGTTGTCCGGGCACCACGGCGGCCGTACCACGGCCACGCCGTCCAGCAGCGGCGCGACCTCCGTGACCACGACCGCCGCCTCCATCCGGGCGAGCTGGTCGCCGACGCAGCGGTGGGCGCCGGCGCCGAAGGCCAGGTGCCGGCGGGAGCCGCGCTGGCCGGGGCGGAACTCGTCGGGCAGGTCCACGACGGAGGGGTCCCGCCCGGCGCGGGCCAGCCAGAGCACGACGCTGGTGCCCGCCGGGACGGCCGTCGCACCCAGCACCGTGTCCACCGCCGCCACTCGCCGCCAGGTGACGATCGGCGGTTCCAGCCGCAGCCCCTCCTCCACGACGTCGGCGGCGGCGACCGAGCCGTCCCGCAGCCCGGCGCGGACCGCCGGTTCCCCGGCGAGCCGGTGCAGCAGCAGCGTGAGGAACTGTGAGGTGGTCTCCTGGCCGGCGACCAGCAGGAAGAACAGGGCGCCGACCACCACGTCGGGCGGGTGCCCGGCGGACCGCAGCGACGCGGCGAGACCGCCGCCGGTCGCGGCGAACTCCCGCAACACCCGGTGGAAACGCCCGACCTCGGTGGCCAGGGCGAGCTGGCGGTCGGCGTCCAGCGGGGCCCAGAACAGCTCCAGGGCGGCCCGCGCGAACTCCTTGACCGCCGCCACCGGCGCGTCCGGCAGCTCGACCAGCCGGGCCAGCACCAGCAGCGGCAAATCGGCCGCCAGATCGGCGTGCAGGTCGACCGCCGCGCCGGCGTCGAGTGTGGCGTCGATCCGGCTGACCCGTTCGCGCACCAGCGCGGTCAGCCAGGGCCGCTGCGCGGCGACGCGCGTCGGGTGCAGGGCCTCGGCCACGGCGGCGCGGATGCCCGGGTGGCTGGGCCCGCCGTTGTTGGCCAGGGTCGGCGGCAGCCGGAACCGGTGCCCGGCGAGCACGCGCAGGGCTGCCACCGGCATCGGGGTGACCGCGTCGAGGGCGTTGTCCGGGCGGTACGTGACCGGGTCGGTGAGCACCTGCCGGACCAGCGCGTGCCGGGTCACCACGAGGTGGTCGACGCCGACGTGGTCGGCGACGCGGGCCACGTCCGGCCAGGGCGCCCCCGCCGGCTCCGCCCAGGTCCGGAACAGCACGCCGTCACGCTAGCCGGCAGCTCCCGGCAGCCCGGCCCGCAGTTGCCACACCGTGGTGCGCTTCACCCGTACGCTCTCCAGCGTCTCCGGCACCGGCACCTCGTAGGCGGCCCGCTCGTCGAAGCGGTCGCGGGGCAGGAAGGCCCGGCCGGGGTCGCCGACCAGCACCGTGGCGCCGGCCCGGGCCGCCCGGAGCAGGAAACGGAGCATCCGGTTGGCCATCGCCTGGCTGTAGAAGACGTCACCGGCGAGCACCACCTCGGCGCCGCCCGCGTCGCCGTCGAGGATGTCGGCGAGGTCGGCGTCGACGCGTACGCCGTTGGCGTCGGCGTTGACCGCGACGGCCGCGACCGCCAGGGGGTCGACCTCGACGGCGCGGACGGCGGCGGCGCCGGCCCGCGCGGCGGCGATCGCCACCAGACCGGACCCGGCGGCCAGGTCCAGCACCCGGCGGTCGGCGACCAGCTCCGGGTGGTCCGTGACGTACCGCGCGAGGGCCTGCCCGCCGGCCCAGGCGAAGGCCCAGAACGGCGGCGGCTGGCTGCTGCGGAACTCGCCCTCGGTCAGCTCCCAGAGCCCGACGGCGTCGTCGGCCTGGTGCAGCCGCACCTCCGGGACGAAGGGCACCGGGGCGAGACGGGCGTGCAGGCGGACGAACGCGGTGGAGAGTTCGGACACCGGCCGATTCTCCCCCGCGTCGGTCACCGGGCGTGTCGCGGGGGAGTGGTGACCGGTTCACCACGCTCGGTGAAACCGACCCTCGGATGTGGCGACCGGTGCGAACACACCCGTCTACCGGGTGGCCTGATCCACTCCTAGCGTTGCTCAGTGGAGGCGACCGACGGGAGGGCGGAACAGTGCGGACGGTGTGGCGGTACGTGTTGCGGACCGGGGTGGTGCTGGCCTGTCTGACCGGGGTGGGCCTGGCGGCGCCCACGCCCGCACTGGCGGCCAACACCACCGAGCTGAGTGGCCTGCCGGACGAGTTCCGGGCCGGTGAGCGGGCGGAGACGGTGTCGGCGGTGGTCCGCCGGGACCGGGGCGGATGCGTCAAGGTGCGGTGGTCGATGGTGGTGCGGGTGAACGGTCTGCGGCTCGACCAGGTCAGGATGGACCGGGTCGAGGAGACGGGCTCGTTCCCGCTGGACATCCGCACCGAGGGCGACGTGGCCCGGCTGACCGACCGGCAGTTGGATCCGGGCACGCTCTGCCCGGACCGCACGGTCACCGCGCGCTACCAGGTGTCCTTCGCCGAGGACGTCACCCGGGGCCGGGTCACCCTCGCGGCCGAGGCGTACGACGCGAACCTGCGCCTCCTGGCGCGCCAGACCGCGACCCGCTCGGTGGTCGGGCAGGGTGCGGCCACGCCGACCTCGGCGGCGCCGGAGCCCACGACCGCCGAGCCGACGGAGCCTGCGGCCGAGGAGACCGAGGTCGCGCCGACGGACGAGGCGGTCGAGGAGGCGCCGCCGGCGGCCGGGGAGCCACCGGTGGCGGGAGCGGGCACGCCGGTGGCCGCCTCCGGCGGGTTCGGCGTCGTGCAGGCCGCGTTCCTGCTCGGTGGGCTGCTGCTCTCGATGGGGTTCGGCCTGCTGCTGCGCCTGCGGCATCTCACCAGGACGGCCGGGGCGGCCGGGTCCGGCGGCGACGACACCGGTGCGGACCGGCGGTGGGAACGGCCGACGGCCCGTGCGGGATGGCGACCCGCCCGCCGCTGATCGACGCTTTACAAAATAATGCCTCTTGTAAAATCGAGTGACGGCTGCCACAGTCGGAGGGGAGACCGCGAGAGATCGGAGGTCGGCCATGGCCGTCGACGCGACCGTCACCCCCACCACCTGGCGGGACACCCGCAGGCCGCTCTGGCCGCTGGCCCTGCTCGTCCCGGCGCTGCCCTTCCTGGGCTGGGCCGCCTGGCGGGCCGGCGGCGGTGCCTGGGCCTGGTGGCTCACCCCGGCGTTCGTCTTCGGGCTCATCCCCGTGGTCGACCTGCTGATCGGCGACGACCGGCGCAACCCGCCGGACGAGGCGGTGCCCCGGTTGCAGGCCGACGGCTACTACCGCTGGCTGACCTACCTCTACCTGCCGGCCCAGTACGCCGCCCTGGTGGTCTGCTGCGCCGTCTGGGCCGCCGGCGACCTGACCCCACTGGGCGCGGCCGGTCTGGTCGCCACCATCGGGGTGGTCAACGGCATCGCCATCAACACCGCCCATGAGCTGGGCCACAAGCGCGAGTCGATGGAGCGCTGGCTCTCCAAGGTGGCCCTCGCCCCCACCGGGTACGGGCACTTCTACGTCGAGCACAACCGGGGCCACCACACCCGCGTCGCCACCCCCGAGGACCCGGCCAGTTCCCGCCTCGGCGAAAGCTTCTGGGCGTTCTGGCCGCGTACCGTCTGGGGGAGCCTGCGCTCGGCCTGGCGGCTGGAGACCAGCCGCTTCCGCCTCCGGGGCCGCAACCCCTGGACGTGGCGCAACGACGTGCTCAACGCCTGGGCGATGACGCTGGCGCTGTTCGGGCTGTTGGTCGTCGCGTTCGGCCCGGTCGTGCTGCCGTTCCTGGTCCTCCAGGCCGTGGTCGGGTTCTCCCTGCTGGAGGCGGTCAACTACCTTGAGCACTACGGGCTGGCCCGGCAGCGCACCGCCGCCGGCCGCTACGAGAAGGTCGATCCCCGGCACAGCTGGAACAGCGACCGCACCGTCACCAACGTGTTCCTCTTCCAGCTCCAGCGGCACAGCGACCACCACGCCAACCCGCTGCGCCGCTACCAGGCCCTGCGCAGCTTCGACTTCTCGCCGCAACTGCCCGCCGGCTACGCGACCATGCTGGTCACCGCGCTGTTCCCGCCGGTGTGGCGCCGGGTGATGGACCACCGGGTGCTCGCCCACTACGGCGGCGACCTGGACCGCGCCAACGTCCACCCGCCGGCCCTGCGCCGGCTGCGGGAGCGCCAGGGCCGCCGCACCACGACCGCCCCCGAGCCGTACGCGGGCTGACTCACCGGTGGGGAGGACGTGCCCCCTCGCGTCCTCCCTGCCGGTACCCGGTCAGGGCGCCCAGTCCGGGTCGCGGCCGAAGGCGGCGAGGAGGCGGTCCTGCTCGTCGGCGTCCTGCGGCACGTCCACACCCGGCGCCACCAGGTCGCTCCGCCGGTAGTCCGCGACCCGCCCGCCGAACCACCGCGCGCACTCGGCGACGGCACCCGCGTCCAGCCGGGGGTCCGTTCCCGTCGCGACCGCCAGGTCCCACCCGTGCACGAGATGCTCGGCGATGAGCTGGTGCAGGTACTCGTCGGCGGAGGTGGGGCCCGAGGAGAGCGCGACGGTGGCGTCCAGGGCTCCCGGCCGCGTGAAGGCCGTCTCCGCCTGCCCCGCCGCCTCGCGTGCCGCCCCGGCCGGGTTCTCGCCGAGCTGATCGCCGTCGTACCGGTCGCCGACCTCCTCGATGGTCCGGCCGGCGAGCAGCGCCACGCTCCAGCGGTCCTCGGCGACCACGTGGTTGACCACCGTCCGGACGTCCCAGTCGGAGCACGGGGTCGGGTCCGACCACTGCCCGGGGCCGATCTGCGCCACCCGCTCGGTGAACTCAGCCAGGCTGCGGCGGTACGTCTCCAGCAGGTCCATGTCGCCGATTGTTCCGGCTGGTCCACCGCCTTCGTGGCGGTTCCCGGTGCTCAGTCCAACTGCGCCGGATCGAGCCCCAGCTCCCGGGTGGTGACCAGGCGCACCCACTCGGAGAACTGGCGCCGCGAGATCACCCGGTCGTGCACCGCGAGCTGCACCGCCAGCCCGTCCATCACCGCGCTGATCCGCCAGGCGGCGCCGTCCGGGTCCGCGCACTCGAACGTGCCTTCGGCGACCCCGGCGGCGATCACCCCGGCCAGGTCCTGCCGCCACCGCAGGTCCAACCGCCGGGACACCTTCTCCAACTCCGGGGTCCGCAGCGACTCCGCCCAGCCGTCGATCCACAGCGACCAGGAGGTGGGCCGGCCCGTCGGGGTGTAGAGCTTCACGAGCCGGCGCAACTTGGTCAGCGGCGGCGCGTTGGACCGTACGACCGCGTCCAGCCGGGCGAGATCCTGCTCGACGGCGTACGCGAACGCCTCGGCGAGCAGCCGGTCCTTGGTGGCGAAGTGGTAGAAGACCAGAGCCTGACTCACCCCGGCGGCCTGTGCCACGTCGGCCGTCCGGGTGTTGGCCAGACCGCGCTCGACGATCACGTCACAGGCTGTGCGCAGCAGGGCATCCAGGCGGATCTCAGCCGCACGTCTCGTCACGACCGTCACCGTAGCCCATCGTCCCGAACACGGCGCGTCACCAACGCGGTGGATCAGAGGTCTCGACAGTCGGAACCCGGACACTTGTCGCGACCCTCCGGAGATGATGAAATGCGTCGATCGGGTCTCGCGTTCCGACCCTGCCCACGCCCGTCGCGCCGCCTCTCCGCCGGAGTGTCCGGTGCCACCGGGACGCGCCGGTGCGCCCCCAAGTTGGCAACCGGCCCACGGCTCGGCTAAAGTTCTCATCCGTCACCGGGGAACGCTCGGGGACACGCGGACGTAGCGCAGCTGGTAGCGCATCACCTTGCCAAGGTGAGGGTCGCGGGTTCGAATCCCGTCGTCCGCTCGGAGCTGCCGCCACGCATGACGGGGGCAACCTCGGTGGGGTGGCCGAGAGGCGAGGCAACGGCCTGCAAAGCCGTGTACGCGGGTTCAAATCCCGTCCCCACCTCGGTAACGACGAGGGCGATTGGCGCAGTGGGAGCGCGCTTCCTTGACACGGAAGAGGTCACTGGTTCAAACCCAGTATCGCCCACAGGTACGAAAGGCCCGTCACCGGATGGTGACGGGCCTTTCGTCTGTCCGCTTGTCGGGTCGACGACCGTCCAGCTCCGTCGGCCGTCCGACCGCTTCCCGTCAGAGCGGCGGGGCGACGTCCCGACGCTCCTCGACCCGCCGGTACTCCACCGGCTCGGCCGTGGTGACGACCTCACGGCGGCGACGACCCCAGATCAGCGAGGTCATGATCAGGCCGAGCACGCCGGCGGCCATGAGGATCCAGCCGACCACGTCGAGGTTGATGCCGCCGACGCTGGCGTCCAGGGCGAAGGTGAGGATCGCGCCGAGCGCGATCAGGAAGATGCTGGTGCCGATACCCACGACAGCCTCCTTCTCGAAAGGGTGTGGTGTGCTGTCGAGGAGCATCAGTACCCCACCGCTCACCTGCGCAACCCTTCCGCCCCGCCGGCCGGCGGGACCCCGCGCCGCGCCGGGCGTGGGGCCGCCGCGTCACGCGATCTTGCCGTCGGGTACAGTTCTCCCTGTCGTCGACGCACGTCGTCGACACGCGGACGTAGCGCAGCTGGTAGCGCATCACCTTGCCAAGGTGAGGGTCGCGGGTTCGAATCCCGTCGTCCGCTCGCGATCCGCCCCGAGGGCCCGGTCGACCGGGCAGGGCGGGTGCCCACGGGCGATTGGCGCAGTGGGAGCGCGCTTCCTTGACACGGAAGAGGTCACTGGTTCAAACCCAGTATCGCCCACCAGGAAGACCACGAAGGCCCGTCACCGGTTCCGGTGCCGGGCCTTCCGCCGTTCCCGGTCCCGGTCCGCCGGGCCGGTCGCGGCGGCCGGGGGTGCCGGCCACCGCGACCGTACGGGGTCAGCGCATCGTCTTCGCCACGTACGCCGCCCAGGCCTTCTCGAATTCGTCGAACGACACCCCCAGCTCGTCGCGCATCGCGGCGCTGACACCGCTGCCCTGGTAGTGGGCGGCGACGAAGCGGACCACCTTCGCGTCGCCGTACCGCTCGGCCAGGTAGCCGATCGCCGAGTGCGCCAGCCAGTAGTGGTAGCTGCCCTTCCCGTTCTGCGCCCACTGGGCGTTGGACGGGAGCTGCTCCAGCTCGCCACGCTGGCGGAAGACCGGCCGGGACTCGGCGGTGCGCTCGCTGGTGGTCCACGGTCGCCGTTCGTGGCCCAGCCACTCGGCGAACCCCTCGACCACCCACTCGGCGTGGCCGTCCAGCCCCGCGACACCCGGCTTGAGCTCGCTGAGCACGTTCGTGATCCCGTGCGCCAGCTCGTGCCGGAACAGGTTGGCCTGCCGGTCCGCGCCGCCCTTGGTGAAGTGGTACTCGTCGGCCACGTCGATCACCACGCGGGTGGTGGCGACGTCCAGGGCGTCCACCGTCTCCCCGTCGATGGCCCCGACCGGCGGCACCGGGATCGCCAGCCCGGACTCCACCGGCGTCTCCTTCGTGGTGCGGTAGAGCGAACCCAGCTCCTTCTTGCCCTTCACCAGGGCGATGACGAAGCCCTGCGGGACCTCGGCGGGCACCTCGCCGGCCCGCCACGCAGCCAGGTTCGCCGCCGCGGCGCGCTCCGCGACCGGCGCCAGCCGCCGTGCCTCGGACCGCAGCGACGCGTCGGAGATGACCAGCGTGTGCGGGGTCCGCTCGACGTGGATCTCCCGCCACATGTCCCACGGCGCCGGGTGGTAGGTGGTCATGTCGCGACCCTGGCGACCGGGCAGGCCGCCGGCCACACCGGTGACCCGCAGCGGGGCGTCCCGCGCGGAGCGGACCACCGTCCAGGCGTACAGCTCCTCGACCGGCTTCGGGTCGAACCCCTCGAACTGGTGCACGAACGACACGATCGTCGTGAAGGTCACCCCGGAACCCGAGTCGGTGAAGTCGCGCGAGATGAACTCCTTGAAACGGCTCTCGCGCAGCGGCAGCTTCGTCAGGTTGCGGTAGAGGTCGGTCTGCTGCGCGACCAGCTTCCGGTCCGCCGGGTCGAACGGGGCCACGAACGCCTTCTCGTCCCGGTCGCGCAGCGCCCGCGTGTGCTCGGCCAGCAGACCCTCGATGTCCGCGTACGCGACCAGGTCGTGCGGGCCGGCCGCGTCCGTGCCGCCGTGCCTGTCCAGGTACGCCGACAGGGCGAACACCGACCCGACGACGAGCAGGACGAGGACCAGTCCGGCGGCGCCGAGCCCGATCCAGAGCCCCCGTCGCGACCGCTTCGGCGTCGACGGCGGTGACGCGTACGGGCCGGCTGCCGGGTGGACCGGCGGACCGTACGGGTACCCGCCGGGCGGTGGTGGCACCGGCGGGCCGTACGGCGGGGTGGGCGGTGGTGGAACGGAGGGGTGCCCCTCGGTCATGTCGGATCCTCGCTCGTGTCCGTCGGGTGGGGAGCGTCCGCGAACGAACCGCCCCGAAACGGTGTCGACGGCCATTATTTCCGCCGACCGCCCCGATCTCTGCCCCGTCCCGCTCGCGCCGGCCGGCGGGGGCGACCGGGCAGAATTAGCTGTCAGCAGATCCGCTCACCGTGAACATCGGGCGGGGTCCGGCCTCGGACCGGGCACAGTGGAGCGCATGAGGCTTCTGGTGCTGGGCGGTACGGGGTTCGTGGGCGGTGCGACGGCGGCCGAGGCAGTGCGTCGCGGTTGGTCGGTGACGGTGTTCAACCGCGGGTTGCACGGGACGGCGCCGGCGGGCGTACACCGGTTGCGGGGTGACCGGACCGCGCCCGACGGCCTGGCCGCGCTGGCCGACGGCGAGTGGGACGTGGTGGTCGACACCTGGGACGGCGCTCCCCGGGTGGCGGGTGCCGCCGCCGCCGCGCTGGCCGACCGGGTCGGGAGGTACGTCTACGTCTCCAGCGGCTCGGTGTACGCCGAGCCGGTGACCCCGGGGTCCGATGAGGACGCCCCGACGATCGACGCCGCGCCGGACGCCGACGAGGCGGACTACGCCCGCAACAAGTCCGGTGCCGAGCGTGCCGTCCACGCGGTCTTCGGGGACCGCGCGCTGCTCGCCCGGGCCGGGTTGATCCTCGGCCCGGGCGAGGACATCGGTCGGCTGCCCTGGTGGCTGACCCGGGCCGCCCGGGGCGGCGACATGCTGGCTCCCGGGCCGGTGGACCTGCCCGTGCAGTACGTCGACGTGCGGGACCTGGCCGCCTTCCTGCTCGAATCGGGCGCGTCCGGTCCGGTGAACGTGGTCGGTCGGACCGGTCACACCACCATGGGCGATCTGCTCGACGCCTGTGTGACGGTCACCGGGTCGGACGCGCGGCTGCGCTGGACCGACCCGGACGCCATCCTGGCCGCCGGTGTGGAGCCCTGGAACGACCTGCCGATCTGGATCCCGGAGGGTCACGAGTACCGCTGGTTGCAGGAGTGTGACGTCACCCGCGCGTACGCCGCCGGCCTCGCGTGCCGGCCGGTGGCCGAGACGGTCGCCGACACCTGGGCGTGGCTGCGCGAGGTTGGGACGGTGCCACCCCGGGCGGGCCGTCCGCAGCGGGTGCCGGTGGGTCTCGACCCGGCCCGCGAGGCGGCCCTGCTCGCCGCGACGGGCGCCGCGCCGGCCTGACCTGCCCGGGATCAGCCCGGCCGGACCGGCAGGTCGAGCACGTCCTCGACCGGGCGGCGCGGGCTCGGCCAGCCGGGCTGGCCGTACCCGATCCGCATCACCATCTGCGGAGTGCCGAACCGGCCCAGCGACAGCCGCAGCTGCTCCCGCGCCCCGGGCACCTCGATCGGCTGGGAGAGCATCGACACGGCCAGCCCGGCGTCGGTGGCGGTGAGCAGCACGCGCTGCAACGCCTGGCCGGCGACCACCTGGTCGAGCCGTGTTGCCGGGCGAGCCGAGCACCGCCACCAGCGGCTCCGGCTCGAAGTCCCGTCCCGGCGCGCGGTCCCGCCCGCCGAAGCCCCGCGACGGCAGCAGGTCCTGTGGCTCGCTGCGCGGGCCGCCCGCGGCTGCCGGGACACCGTCGGGGGCGGGGTGCCTGCGGATCCACTCCTCCCGCTCGGTCCGGTACGCGACGTCCCGCTCCAGCACCCGGTGGGCGCTCCGGGCGATCTCCGCGAACGCGTTCACCGCGCTCGTCCCGATAAGCAGCTCCAACCAGCACTGCTCGGCGCGGGCCGCCTCGCCCAGCCGCCACCGGGCGTCGGCGGGCACCGGGTCCGGCCAGAACGGCGCGCGGTTGCTGAACCGGCGGGGGATCGCCGCGTACAGGGCGCCGGGGGCTCGTGGCTCCTCGTCACGACCTTTCCGTGTTCACGCCGGGTGACCCGGGCGGGGCTGCCGCTCCGTCCTGCGACATTCCCGGCGGGGCCGCACGGGACACAGGTCCCGTACCGGCAGGGCATTTCGCCCCGGTGGCCCGACCCGCGACACGCCGGCCTCAGCGCTCCCGGACCACCGCCACGGGGCAGTGGGCGTGGTGCAGGAGCTGCTGGCTGACCGAGCCGAGCAGCATGCCGCGCAGTCCGCCCCGGCCGCGCGTGCCGACCACCACCAGGCCGGCGTCACGGCTCGCCTCGACCAGCAGCGACGACGCACTCCCCACCGCCACCTCGACGCTGAGTTCCACGCCGGGGAACGTCTCGCGCCAGCGCGCCAGCGGCTCGTCCAGCTCGGCCCGGGCCGCGTCACCGTCGCTCTGCGCGGCGGGCGGCGTCCACCCACCGGACGGCGGCTGCCAGGCACGGACCACGCGCAGCGGCACCCCTCGCGCCGCGGCCTGCTCGTACGCGAAACCCAACGCGAGCAGGGAGCACTCCGACCCGTCCACGCCGACCACCACGGGCCCGGCCCGCCGCTCGGTGGCCCCGGCGCGGACCACCACCACCGGGCAGTGCGCGTGGGCGGTCACCGTGACGGCGGTCGACCCCGCGAGCAGTTCGCCGAACCCACCGTGCCCCCGCGTGCCGAGCACCAGCAGACCAGCGTCGACCGACGCCTCCTGGAGCACCAGCGCCGGTGGCCCGTCGAGCACCACGCCGGTGACGGTCAGATCCGGGTGCGCGGCCCCCGCGTCCCGGGCGGCCCTGCTCACCAACTCCTCGACCTGCCGCCGGGCCTCCTCGTCCGGCCAGACGCCGGGTGCCACCCCGGGGCCGATCCAGCCGGCCACCGTCAGCCACTCGAAGACGTACGCCAGCCGGACCGGCCGTCCGCCGCGGCCCGCCTCGTCGAGCGCCCAGTCCAGCGCCCGCTCGGCGTCCGGCGACCCGTCGTAGCCGACCAGGATCTCCTCGCCGCTCACTGCTCGCCCCGCACGTCGGGGTCGGCCTCCCGGATCCAGCGCCACTCCGCCACCCGCGGGTCGTCCTCGCCGTACCGGCGGGTGTGGTCGCGGCACGCCTGGCGCGCGTCGACCATCTCCTGCCGCAGGTGCGCGGCGCGGGCGGCCAGTCCCGGCACCCGGTCGATCACGTCGATGACCAGGTGGAAGCGGTCCAGGTCGTTGAGCATCACCATGTCGAACGGCGTGGTGGTGGTGCCCTCCTCCTTGTATCCGCGTACGTGCAGGTTGTCGTGATTGGTCCGCCGGTAGGTGAGCCGGTGGATGAGCCACGGGTAGCCGTGGTACGCGAAGATGATCTGCTTGTTCTGCGTGAAGATGGTGTCGAACTCGGAGTCGGTCAGCCCGTGCGGGTGTTCCGACGACGGCTGGAGCCGCATCAGGTCCACCACGTTGACCACCCGGACCTTCAGCTCCGGCAGGTGCCGGTGCAGCAGATCCGCCGCCGCGAGGGTCTCCAGCGTCGGCACGTCGCCGGCGCACGCGAGCACCACGTCCGGTTCGCTGCCGGCGTCCGTGCTGGCCCAGTCCCAGATCCCCAGGCCGCGCCGGCAGTGCTGGATCGCGTCCTCCATCGACAGCCAGTTCGGCGCCGGCTGCTTCCCGGCCACCACCACGTTGATGTAGTGCCGGCTGCGCAGGCAGTGATCCATGGTGGACAGCAGAGTGTTCGCGTCCGGCGGCAGGTAGACCCGGACCACCTCGGCCTTCTTGTTGGCCACGTGGTCGATGAAGCCGGGGTCCTGGTGGGAGAACCCGTTGTGGTCCTGCCGCCACACGTGGCTCGACAACAGGTAGTTGAGCGAGGCGACCGGCTGACGCCAGGGGATGCCCCGGGTCACCTTCAGCCACTTCGCGTGCTGGTTGAGCATCGAGTCGACGATGTGGATGAACGCCTCGTAGCTGGTGAAGACGCCGTGCCGCCCGGTGAGCAGGTAACCCTCCAGCCAGCCCTGGCACAGGTGCTCGGAGAGGACCTCCATCACCCGGCCGTCCGGGGAGAGGTGGTCGTCCCCGGGCACCGTGGCGGCCATCCACGCCCGGTCGGTGACCTCGAACGCCGCGCCGAGCCGGTTGGAGGCGACCTCGTCCGGCCCGAACAGCCGGAACGTCTCCGGGTTGGCGGCGATCACGTCGCGGATCCACGCGCCCAGGGCGCCGGTCGCGCCGGCGATCGTGGCGCCCGGACGCGGCACGTCCACGGCGTAGTTTCGGAAGTCCGGCAGGGTGAGGTCCCGGAGCACGAGCCCGCCGTTGGTTACCGGGTTGGCACTCATCCGCCGGTCCCCGCGGGGTGGCAGGGCGGCCAGGTCGGCGACCGGGGCGCCGGTGGCGTCGAACAGCTCCTCGGGCCGGTAGCTGCGCAGCCAGCGCTCCAGGCCGGCGAGGTGCTCCGAGTTCTTGCGGACCTCCGACAGCGGCACCTGGTGCGCGCGGTAGGTTCCCTCGACCTGCTTGCCGTCGACGTCGCGGGGGCCGGTCCAGCCCTTCGGTGTCCGGAGGATGATCATCGGCCAGCGGGGACGTTCGACCGGTCCGCCCGAGCGGGCCCGCCGCTGGATCTCGGCGATCTCGTCGAGGACCCGGTCCATGGTGGCGGCCAGCGTCTGGTGTACGCGGACCGGGTCGTCGCCCTCCACGACGTACGGCTGGTAGCCGAAGCCGCGCATCATTGCGCTCAGGTCGTCGGCAGGGATCCGCTCCAGCACGGTCGGGTTGGCGATCTTGTAGCCGTTCAGGTGCAGGATCGGCAGCACCGCGCCGTCGCGGGCCGGGTTGAGGAACACGTTGGAGAGCCAACTGCCGGCCAGCGGACCGGTCTCCGCCTCACCGTCGCCGATGACGCAGGCGACCAGCAGGTCCGGGTTGTCGAAGGCCGCGCCGTAGGCGTGGCTGAGGGCGTACCCCAGCTCGCCGCCCTCGTGGATCGAACCCGGCACCTCCGCCGCGACGTGGCTGGGGATGCCGCCGGGGAACGAGAACTGCCGGAACAGCTGGGCCATGCCGGCCTCGTCCCGGCCGACGCCGTGGTAGCGCTCGCTCCAGGTGCCCTCCAGCCAGGTGTTCGCGACGATGGCCGGACCGCCGTGGCCGGGGCCGGTCACGAAGATGGCGGACAGGTCGCGGGCGACGACGACCCGGTTGAGGTGGGCGTAGAGCAGGTTCAGGCCGGGGCTGGTGCCCCAGTGGCCGAGCAGCCGGGGCTTGACGTGCTCCGGCCTGAGCGGCTCCCGGAGCAGGGGATTGTCCAGCAGGTAGATCTGCCCGACGGTCAGGTAGTTCGCCGCCCGCCAGTAGGCGTCCAGCCGGCGCAGCTCGTCTCCGGTCAGGGGGCTGTGCAGGTCGAGAGCGGTGTCCATGCTGTCGAGCCTCTCGCGGTAGGGAAGTGGCGCATCCCGATGAGCGCGGATTCGCCTCCGAGCTTCGTCGGATCAGCCGCCGTGGATCAGTGCCATTGGTCCCGCGTGGGCCGGCCGTGCGGCCTGGTACGCCCGCCGGGGCCCGTCCGGGCGTCACGCGCCGTCCCCCGGAGCCGCGGCGATTCCGCGTACGACGATCACCGGCGACGGCGCGTGGTACAGCAGGGACTGGCTGACCGCGCCCAGCATGCCGCGCCACGGATCGTCACCCCGGGCGGCGACCAGCGACAGCTGGGCCGAACGGGACTGCTCGACCAGGACGGTGCCGGGATCGCCACGGATGGTGTGGCACTCGGCGGACACCTCCGGATGCCGTTCCGCGCAGCGGGCGACGATCCCGGCGAGCAGGCCGGGATCGTCGGAGTCGTCGGCCTCGGCGACCCGGACGACGAGCAGCCGTGCCTCCCGCCGGGCGGCACAGTCGTACGCCCAGGCCAGAGCCCGCTGTGAGCTGGCGGAGCCGTCGACGCCGACCAGCACCGGCCCCTGCGGCGGCGGGTCGCTGCGGGCGACCAGCACCGGACTGCCCGCGCGGGCGGCCAGCTGTACCGCCGGCGCATCGGTCGACACGCAGGTCGCACAGGTGGTCATGCCGCTGTCGCCGACGGCGACCAGGAAGGCCGCCTCGGACCGGCGCACCAGGGCGGGAACCGGGCCGCCCTCGACGATCTCCCCGCTGACCGGGAGTGCCGGCTCCACCTCGTTGGCTACCGCTGCCGCCCGGGCGATCAGGTCCTCGGCCTCGGCGCGGGGCCCGGCCACCGACGGGGCCTCCAGGGCGCCCGCCCAGTTGAACGCGTGCAGGAGGTGCAGCGGACGCGCGTGCGCGGCGGCCTCCTGGGCGGCCAGCCGGACCAGCGGCAGATTGCGCTCCGAGCCGACGCCGACCAGCACCGCGTCGGTGGGTGCGGCCATCGGACATCACCTCCGCAGGCGTCGCGCCCGGCTCTCACCCGAGGCTAGTCGCGGCGCCGCGGCGGCGGGGCGGGATCGTCCGGTTCACCCGGCCCGCCCCGTCCCGGTCAGCGGAACTGGAGCCGGTTGACCGCGTCGAACACCCGCGCACCGAACAGGCGACGGGTGTGCACCATGGCCCACGCCGCCGCCGTGACCAGGTACCGGGTACGCGGCCGGCGGGCGGTCACCGCGCGCTCGATCACCCGTGCCACCGTGTCCGGGGTGGCGGCGAGCAGCTTGTTCCCGTACGACGTGGTCATCGCCGTGTCGACCGCGGCCACCATGCTCCGGTACGGCCCGGACGGGTCCGCGCCCGCGCCGAGCGACTCGGCGGCCACCGCGCCGAAGCCGGTGCGGATCAGGCCGGGCTCGATGATCGACACGTCGATACCGAAGGGTCGCACCTCCTGGCGCAGCGCGTCGGAGACCGCCTCCACGGCGTACTTGCTGGCGTGGTAGTAGCCGCCGCCGGGGAAGACGATCCGGCCGCCCATCGAGCTGACGTTGACGATGCGGCCCTTCCCGGCCCGGCGCATCCCGGGCAGCACCAGTTGGGTGAGCCGGCTGAGCCCGAACACGTTCGTCTCGAACTGGGCCCGGACCCGGGCCATCGGGGTCTCCTCGATCGGGCCGTACTCGCCGTAACCGGCGTTGTTGATCAGCACGTCGACCTGGCCGTGCTCGGCCTCGATGGCGGCCACGGCGGCGGCCATCGACGCCTCGTCGGTCACGTCGAGGGGGAGCAGCCGGGCGCCGGCCTCGGCGAGGTCGGCGATCGCCTCGACCTTGCGGGCGGTCGCGTAAACGGTCAGTTCGGGGCGGCGGGCGAGCCGCCGGGCGGTGGCCCGGCCGATGCCGGAGGAGGTGCCGGTGATGAGGACGGTGGTCATGAGGGGGCTCCAGGCTTCTCCAGCCCGGCCACGACGAGCGCGACACCGTCGCGCAGCCGCTGCCGGGGCAGGTCGGGGTCGGTGAGGTCGGCCTCCAGGCCGCGGGTGAGCGCGACCAGCACCTCGGCCACCGCGCGGGCCTGCGGGCCCGCGCGGTCGGCGAGCGCGCCGGCCACCACGTCGGTCAGCTCCCGGGTGTACGCCTCGACGAGGTCACCGGTCAGCTTGGTGCTGGCGTCGAGCAGTTCGGCGGCGTGCCGGCTGTCCCGGTGCAGGGTCAGCGTCAGCTCCAGCTTCGCCCCGAGCACCGCCGTGAGTCGCTGGGCCGTCGAGGCGGCCGGATCGGCGGCGGCGGCCCGCGCCTCGGCGAGTGAGCTGGCGAAGAGTCGCTCGGCGAGACGCCGGTACGCGTCGTCCTTGTTGCGGACGTACTGGTAGACGGCGGGACGGGACATGCCGGCCGTGGCCGCGATGTCGTCCATCGTCGTGCGCCGTACGCCGTGCCGCGTGAAGCACTCGTACGCGGCGGCGAGGATGGCCTCCAGACGTTCGTTCGACATGCTGACAATCCTTGCACAGTTTGTCAGACCGTCAAGTGTGTCCGCCGCCACCGCTGTCGACGGTCCGTCTGGCTCCCCACATCCCGAGATCCGCGTAGATCTTGGTAGCAAACGGCCTCTCCGAGGGCCATTTCCTACCAAGATCTCCTTTGTCCCCGGGGGCGGCCCGCCCGGATGCGTCAATGCGGACGATCGAGCGGCAGGCGGCGTTCCTGAAGGGTCTCAAGCAGGCCGACGGCTGGCAGGACATGCCGCTGACCAAGACCGCCCAGACCGCCGGCCGGCGGCCTTTCCGCAGATCTTGGACAGTTGCCGTCCCCAGCCAACGGAAACTGTCCAAGATCTACAGCAGTCCGGCCCCGCACCGAGAGCGCCGTGGGAAGCCGACCGCCGCCGGCGATGCCGAGCGTCCCCGGATCCGTCAACGAGGGTTGACACGATCCCTCCTGTCAACGTAAGTTGACGGCATGAGTCAGGCAACGGAACTCGCGGCGGAGGCGGGCAGCACCGATCCCCGGGTCGGGCTGCGTGCCGTCCGCGCGCTACGCCGGCTGCTCGAGCGGCTCGAGGTGGTCCAGGTGGACAACGCCCGACGACAGGGCTGGTCCTGGCAGGAGATCGCCGACGCGCTCGAGGTGAGCCGGCAGGCGGTCCACAAGAAGCACGCCGGGCGGCCGGCGGTCGGAAACTCCTGGGAGGCGTGATGTTCGAACGGTTCACCGACCGGGCCCGCAACGTGGTGCGGCAGGCTCGGGACGAGGCGAGGAACGAGGGTCGGCGGCCGGTCGGCACCGAGCACCTGCTGCTCGCCGTCCTCGCCGACGGCGACAGCCTCGCCGTGCGGATCCTGCGTGAGGCGGGGATCGACGCCGACGACCTCCGAACCCGGATCCGGCGGCACACCGAGCGCGGGAGCACCGGCCTCGCCGACGCCGACGCCGCCGCACTGCGGGAGATCGGCATCGACCTGGCCGCCATCGTCGCGCGGATCGAGGAGAGCTTCGGCCCGGACGCGCTCCGCGAGGCCGTGCCCGCGCCGCGCCGCCGCTGGGGTCTCCGACGGTACGCGGGCGGCCCGTTCTCCCCGCGCTCGAAGAAGGTGCTGGAGCTGTCCCTGCGCGAGGCGCTCCGGTTGCGGCACTCCCACATCGGCACCGAGCACATCCTGCTGGGGCTGCTCCGGGAGGGCGACGGTCTGGCCGCGCTGGTCCTGCACGAGGCCGGCGTCGACCTCGACGACCTGCGCCGGCGAGTCGAGACGGCGCTCCGAACGGCCGCCTGACGTCTTGCGCACGTCGCCACCTTCCGCGATCTTGCACTCTTGGTCGTCTTCATGGGCGTCATGCCACTTGTGCGGCGGCAGGAAGTGCAAGATCGCCGGGACGGGACGGGACGGCACCCGGCGGACGCGGGTGACCGGGACGGCAAGGCAGGCCACCCGGCGTGAGTGCGCCAACCGGTGGCGGCCCCGCTGAAACATGTCTGTGGGACTGTCGACGCCGCCGGCACGTGGGCTCGCTGAACCACGGGTCGTGCTGCACACTTGCGCCGTGGATGTCGGACAGGACGAGCGGCCCGGGGCCGCCGATGGCGGGCTGCGGTCCGCGGTGGTGGTCAATCCGGTCAAGGTCGCCGACCTCGACGAGCTGCGTCGCACGGTCGACGACGTGCTCGCCGCCGCCGGTTGGGCGGAGCCGTTGTGGTTCGAGACCACCGTCGAGGACCCGGGCCGGGGCCAGGCCGAGGAGGCCGTGCAGGCCGGCGTGGACGTGGTCTTCGCCTGCGGCGGCGACGGCACCGTGATGGCGTGCGTCAGCGCACTCGTCGGCACCGACGTGGCGCTCGCCATCCTGCCCCAGGGCACCGGCAACCTGCTCGCCGCCAACCTCGGCCTCTCCAACGACCTCGCGGCCGGCCTGGAGGTGGCCGTCGAGCGCGGGCGGCGGCTGCTCGACGTCGGCCAGGTCGAGGAACACCACTTCGCCGTGATGGCCGGCATGGGCTTCGATGCCCAGATGCTCGCCGCCACCTCGGAGACCACCAAGAAGCGGATCGGCTGGCCCGCGTACGTCGTGGGGGCCGCCCGCCACCTGCGGGACCGGCCGATGAGGGTCTCCATCCGCATCGACGACCAGCAGCCCATGCGGCGCCGGGCCCGCTCGGTTCTGGTCGCCAACGTCGGCCGCCTCCAGGGCGGGGTGACCCTGCTGACCGAGGCCGAGCCGGACGACGGCTACCTGGACGTCGCCGTGCTCACCCCGCGCACCCTCCGGCACTGGCTCGCCCTCGGTTGGGCGGTCGCACGCCGGCAGGGCCGGGTCCCCGGGATGGAGGTGTTCCGGGCCCGGCGCGTGGAGATCACCAGCAACCGCGCGCAGCCGCGCGAGCTGGACGGCGACCTGATCGCGCCGGGCCGCGTCCTCAAGGTGGAGATCCGCCGGCGGGCGCTGTGGCTGTGCGTACCGCAGCCGGCGGCGGCGCCGGACCTGTCCGACGACGCGAAGGCGGCGGCCGAGCGAGGCGAGGAGCTGGTCGAGGAGGCGCGCCGTGAGTAGCACCCGGATCGTGCCCGAGACGCGGTTGATGGCCGACGAGGAGCTGTCCGCCGACGACGCCTGGCACACACTGCGCCGGCAGGGCGGCTGGCACCTGCTGCGGGACGCGTTCATCCGGTTCCGCTACGGCGACGGGTTCAGCCACTCCCGGGCGTTCGCCCTGCAGCTCTGCCTGGCCGTCGTGCCGTTCCTGATCGCGCTCACCGGTCTGATCTCCGAGCTGGGCGTCGAGGAGGGCGGCGAGGTCGTCGCCGACACCGTCCTGGCGCTCTCCCCGGGCGCCAGCGACGAGGTGGTGGGGGAGCTGCTGGGCGAGGGGGAGCGCACCGAGGAGGCGGGTGAGCTGGCGCTGAGCCTCGGTCTGCTGACCGGCCTGGTCGCGCTGACCACCACGATGGCACAGATCGAGCGGGGCGCCAACCGGATCTACGGTGTCGAGCGGGACCGCCCGGCGCTGAGCAAGTACCTGCGCGCGGCGGTCCTCGCCCTCGGCGCCGGCCTGCCGGCGCTGGCCGGCTTCCTGATCCTGGTGGCCGGCGGGGCGATCGGTGACTCGGTGCAGCGGCACTACGCCTGGGGTGAGGTGGCCGACGGCATCTGGGACGTGGTCCGCTGGCCGTTGAGCCTCGGGCTGACCGTGCTCGCCGTGGCGGTGCTGTTCCGGCACGCGCCCCGGCGCAACCAGCCGGGCCTGTCCTGGCTGTTCTTCGGCGCCGGCATCGCCACCGTGCTGTGGTGGGTGGCCAGCCTCCTGCTCGCGGCGTACGTGGTGCTCAGCGACGACTTCAACCAGACGTACGGGGCGCTGACCGGGATGATGGCCCTGCTGCTGTGGGCCAACCTCACCGGCATGGCGCTCTTCGGCGGGTTGGCCTTCGCCGCCCAGTTGGAGGCGCTGCGGATCGGTGTGGACGAGCCCGCGCAGCCGGACCTGTGGGAGCCCGAGGCCGACCGTGTGGAACTCCGCGACACCGGCGAGATGACCTCCCTCTAGGGCCGCCCCGGACCGCCTCCCGGTGTACGCGAAGCGCCGATCGGGTAAAGCGGCACGCCAGAGAGAGGGAGGCTGTCGTGGGCACGGTCAAGGATGTGGTGCGGCGACCCCTGGGTCACTTCACCGAGCGGACGCTCGCCGGTCTGGCGATCGTGCTCGGTGGCGGAGTGGGCTTCGGTCTGCTGCTCGTGCTGGTACGAGTGCGGTGGAGTCCGCTCTACGACATCGACCACGGCGTGGCGCAGTGGCTCAACGACCAGATCGCGCCGCACGGCGCACTGGTGACGGTGCTCAACGCGCTGACCGACCTCGGCGGCCGGGCGGTCATCCTCTGGCTGGTGTCGGTGGCGGTGATCGGCCTGCTGATCCGCCGGCAGGGCCGGCTCGCGGTGTTCCTCATCATCGCCGGGGTGGGCGCGCTGATCCTCGACCCGGCGGTCAAGACGCTGGTCGACCGGCTCCGTCCGGAGGTGGAGGTGCCGATCGGCAGCTACGCCGGGCAGAGCTTCCCGAGCGGCCACGCGCTCGGGTCGTTCGTCGCGTACGGTGCGCTGCTGCTGGTCTTCCTCCCCGCCCTCCGGCCCCGCTGGCGCCGGCCGGCGATCGCGCTGGTCGGCCTGGTCGTCTTCGCGATCGGACTGACCCGCATCGCGCTGGGCGTGCACTTCGTCTCCGACGTGCTGGGCGCCTGGCTGCTGGGCGCCGCATGGCTGGGCGTCACCGCGTACGCCTTCCGCCTGTGGCGGCTGGAGCGGGGCCGGCGGGTCCCGGCGCTGACTGAGGGCCTGGAGCCGGAGGCCGCGCACGACGTGGCGCCGGCGCCGGACGAGGCGCACCTGCTGCCGCACCCCCGGGCCGCGGTGTTCGAGCTGCTGGTCGGCTGGGTGTTGATCCTCGGCGCGCTGTACGGGTTCGGCCTGTTCGTCAGCTACCACGCCGGTGGCACCTTCTTCGCGACGCTGGACACCGACGTGCCGCGCTGGTTCGCCGACCACCGCACCCCGTCGTGGGACGACGTCAGCTACTGGTGGAGCAAGGCCGGCGACACCCACGCCATCCTGCTCGTCTCGCTGATCTTCTGCCCTCTGGTGCTGGCGGTGTGGCGGCGCTGGCGGCCGGTGCTGTTCGTGGCGTTGACCATGTTCGGCGAGCTGAGCCTCTTCCTCGCCACGGCCGCCGCGGTGGACCGGCCCCGCCCGCCGGTCGGGAACCTGGACGGGCCGATGCCCACCTCGTCCTTCCCGTCCGGGCACATCGCCGCGACGCTGTGCCTGTGGACGGCGATCGCGCTGATCGTCTTCCCGCGTACCGACCGGTGGTGGCGGTGGATCTTCGTGGCGCTCGCGGTGATCATGCCGACCGGCGTGGCGATCTCCCGGATGTACCGGGGCATGCACCACCCGACCGACTTCATGGGCGCGATCATCCTCACCGCGCTGTGGGTGGGCCTGCTCTACTGGGTGGTCCGCCCCAACGAGGACCTGCGCGAGGGCAACCGGCCCAGCATCGGGTCCGGGGGTGTGGGCACCCTCGACGACGAGCTGGTCAAAGCCGGCCGGCCGGACTGAGCCGACGATGCTGCGGGTGATGACCTGGAACATCCGGACCGGCGGCCGGGACGCGGGCGGCGACCGCACCGACGCGATCGTCGGGGTCGTCACCGACCTGCGGCCCGACCTGCTCCTGCTGCAGGAGCTGCGGGGCTTCGACCGGGGGGACATGCTCGGCGGGTTCGCGGGCCGGGTGGGGATGCATTCCCACCTGGCCCGGGCGTGCTTCGGGCAGCCGGTGGCGGTGCTGGTCCGACCGCCGCTGCGGGTGCTGGACGCCGGCCGGGTACGCCGTCCGTTCCACCACGCCGCCGCCCGGGTACGGGTGGCCACGTCGGCGGGGCCGATGACCGTCCTCAGCACCCATCTGTACCCGTACTCCGGTGGGCGGCGGCGGACGGAGGCCGACTGGCTGGCGGCTGCCGTACGCCGGAGCCGCGACTCCCTGGCCCTGCTCGGCGGCGACCTGAACACCCTGGACCCGGCGTCCGATCACGCCGAGCGGCTGGCCACCATGCCGATGTTCTACCGCCGCCGGCACCTGCGCCGCGACCGCCGTACGGTCGACACCCGGGCGGTGTCCCGCCTGCTCGACGCCGGCCTGGTGGACCTCTGGGCCGCCCGCGCCGGTGACGCGGCCGAGGCGGACGGGCGGACCGTGCCGACCCGGCACGGCGGAACGGAGTTCGTCGGGGCCCGGCTGGACTACCTGCTCGCCACTGCGCCGGTCGTCCCGCTCACGCGGTCGGTGCGGGTGGTCCGGGGCGGTGCCGCGGACGTGGCCTCCGACCACTACCCGGTCGTCGCGGACCTGGACCTGGACGCCGCCTGATCCCCGGCGCGCTTGCGGTCGCCGGCTACGGTGTGCCCGTGATCGACGCGCCGGGTCCCGTGGCCCGGGAGGCCCCTCCCGCGCCGCCGCCGGTGGTCGCGGTCGTCCGGGGCGTCGCGCTGGTGGTGGTGCTGCCGATCCGCGTGCTGTGGGAGTTGCTCGTGGCGGGCGCCCGGTTGGCGGACCGCTGGTTGATCGGCCCGGTGGGGCGGTTCCTGGCCCGCTGGTTCCTGGTGCCTCTGGCCTGGCTGCTGCGGCAGCTGATCTGGATGCCCCTGGTGTGGCTCGGCCGGGCGCTGGGCTGGCTGGCCCGCAGACTGGTCTGGATCCCGCTGGCGTGGTTGGCGTACCACCTGCTCCAGCGGCCGCTGAGCTGGTTGGGCCACGTGCTCGCGCCGGTCGGCCGCCTGCTCGTCGCCGTCCTGGCTGCGCTCGGGCGGGGGCTGGGTCGCGCCGGCCTCGTCCTGGGGCGGGTGCTGTGGGCCGGGGCACGCTGGGCGTGGTGGGCCGCCGGTCGCCTGCTGTGGTGGATCCACGTGGTGACGCTGCGGCCGGTCGTCCACGGCGTGGCCCGGGTGTGGCGGCACGGCGTGGCACCGGTGGGCCGGGCGCTCGCCGCTGCCTGGCGGGCAACCGTCTCCCCGATGGGGGCCTGGGTGCGGCGTACGGTCGTCGACCCGGTCCGCGCCACCACCCGTGAGGTGCTGGCCGCCTTCGGCGTCCGTCGCCCCTGACGGTCCGTTCCGGCGCTAGAGGACCAGGTTGAGCAGGACGGTCAGCACGATCGAGGCGACCACCGAGAACAGGATCATCAGGAGGCAGCCGAGGCCGCCGCCGGCCGGACGGATCTCCGTGTTGCCGATGCGCATGTGATCATCCGTTCGTCAGGGAGAGGGCGAGGAGCCGGCGGACCGCGTCGGCCACCGGGCCGGGAGCGGTGGTCAGGACGTTGTGCGCCGCCCGGGGCACCACCAGGTCCCGGGCGTCGGGGACGAGCCGGGTCACCTGCGACCGCCAGCCGGGTGGCACGACGGGGTCCCGCGAGCCGGTGACCACCAGGGTGGGCGCGGAGATCCGCACCAGATCCTCCTCGATGGAGTTGCGTACCGAGTGGGTGAGCGTCGCGTACACCCGCCACGGACGTGCGTCCCACACGTCACGGAGCAGGATCGGCGCCTGCAGGGGCGCCTCGACCAGCGTGTCCACCAGCCAGCGGCCGAACTGTCCGCGCCGCGAGCGGGCCGCCGGGTCGCTGGTGGGCCCCGCCAGGACCACGGCGCGGACCGCGTCGGGGTGTCGGGCGGCCGTCGCCGCCACGACCTCCGCGCCGAAGGAGTGGCCGACCAGGCAGGCCGGCGGCAGACGGTACGCGGACAGCCAGGCCGCCAGGTGGTCGGCGTGCCGCCGCACGTCGTACGCCGTGCCGGGCCGTTCGCTCAGCCCGAAGCCGGGCAGGTCGGGCACGTACACCGGGTGGGTGTCGCTGAGCGCGACGGCCAGCGGGGTGAGGTACCGGTGGGAGACCGCCAGTCCGTGCACCAGCACCACGGGCGGTGCGCCGGTGCCGGGATCGGCGGTGCGCCGGGTGTGCGTCCGCACCCCGTCCACCAGGTGCCACTCGCTGGTCAGCCCGGCCGCGGGCCGGGGTGCGGCCAGGGTGAGCCGGAGCTCGGCCGGCCCGAAGCGGCCGGCCGCGGTGGTGCGCGGCCGGCGCAGCAGGGACGGCTTCACAGCTCTCGCAGCTGCGGCAGCAGCTGCTCCTGCGCCCAGTCCAGGAACATCGGCTGACTGTCGCCGCCGACCTGGACGACCGCGACGTGGGTGAAGCCGGCGTCGACGAACTTCTTGACCGCCTCGACGTGCCGGTCCACGTCCGGCCCGCAGGAGATGCCCTGCGCGACGTCCTCCTCGCGGACGAACTGGGTCGCGGCGGCGAAGGCGTCCGGCCCGGGAAGGTCGGCGTTGACCTTCCAGCCCAGCCCGAACCACCGGAACTGGTCGTGCGCGATCTTGCGGCACTCCGCCTCGTCCGGGCCGTAGCAGATGGCCACCTGCCCGTAGCGGGGGCGACCGGCGCCGCCGGCCTCCTCGTACATCTCGATCAGGTGGGGCAGCGGGTCGGTGGCGACGATGCCGTCGGCGTACTCGGCGGCGAGAGTGGCCGACTGCCGGCCGGACGCGGCGATGGCCATCGGCACCGGCTGCTCCGGCCGGTCCCAGACGTACGCGTCGGGCACGTCGTAGTGGTTGCCGGAGAAGGTCAACGTCTCGCCGTTGAGCAGCGGGCGGATGATCTGGAGTGCCTCCTCGAACATCTCGTGCCGCTGCTCGACGTGCGGCCAGCCACCGACCACGTGCTCGTTGAGGTTCTCCCCGGCGCCCAGGCCGAGGGTGAACCGGCCGTCGGACAGCACGCCGACGGTGCTCGCCTTCTGCGCCACCACCGCCGGGTGGTACCGCCGGATCGGGCAGGTCACGAACGACATCAGCTCGGCCCGGCTGGTCGCGTGGGCGACCGCGCCGAGCACCGACCAGGCGTACGGGGAGTGGCCCTGCGAGTCCAGCCACGGGTAGTAGTGGTCGGACATGACGAGGTGGTCGAAGCCGGCCGCCTCCGCGCGCACCGCGTAGTCGACCAGTTCCTTCGGACCGGCCTGCTCGCACATCAGGGTGTAGCCGACGTTGACCATGGTTCTGCTCCCCTTCCCCGGGCGGGCGGATCATCACCGGATACCCCGGGAGGCGTCCGCCAACCCTGGCGTCCCGATCGGCCGCGGTTTCCTTAACCGGTTCATTGCGTCGGGAGGATCCATCGGCCTACGCTGATTCCTGCGTCGCCGGGAGCCCGGTGACGGCTGTCGGGCTGCAGCCGTCGCCGTTCGTGACGTCCCCACCCCGCCCGGGCAGCGGGGGACCCTCGGTGAGGAAGACCATGAAGACACGACTGACCGCCGTCGCCGCGGTGCTGCTGGCGCTGCTCGTCGGCGTCCTGGCGTTCGGCCAGCCCGCGCGCGCGGCAACCGGTTTCTCGGTGGCGAACGGCAAGCTCTACGACGCGGGAGGCACAGAGTTCATCATGCGTGGGGTCAACCACGCCCACACCTGGTACCCGCAGCAGACCAGTTCCTTCGCCAACGTCAAGGCGCTCGGCGCGAACACCGTACGGGTGGTGCTCTCCAGCGGCGACCGGTGGACCCGTAACGGCAACGCCGACGTCGCCAACGTCATCGCGCTGTGCAAGGCCAACCGGCTCATCTGTGTGCTGGAGGTGCACGACACCACCGGCTACGGCGAGCAGAGCGGCGCGATCACCCTGGACCGGGCGGTCGACTACTGGCTGAGCATCGCCGACGTCCTGTCCGGCCAGGAGAAGTACGTCATCGTCAACATCGGCAACGAGCCGTACGGCAACCAGAACTACGGCTCCTGGGCGACCGACACGTCCAACGCCGTCAAGCGGCTGCGGACCGCCGGCCTCGACCACACGATCATGGTCGACGCGCCCAACTGGGGCCAGGACTGGTCCTTCACCATGCGCGACAACGCGTCGACGGTGTTCGCCGCCGACCCGGACCGCAACACCGTCTTCTCCATCCACATGTACGGCGTCTTCGACACCGCCGCGGAGATCACCGACTACCTGGGCCGCTTCCGCAGCGCGGGCCTGCCCATCGTGGTCGGCGAGTTCGGCTTCGACCACTCCGACGGCAACCCGGACGAGGACACGATCCTGTCGTACAGCCAGGCCAACGGGATCGGCTGGCTGGGCTGGTCGTGGAGCGGCAACGGCGGCGGCGTCGAGTACCTGGACCTGGCCACCGCCTTCGACCCGGCCCGCCTGACGAGCTGGGGTCAGCGTCTCTTCAACGGCACCAACGGGATCCGGCAGACCGCGAAGGAGGCGACCGTCTTCGGCACCGCCCCGCCGACCACGCCGCCGCCCACGACCCCGCCGCCGACCACTCCACCCCCCACCACGCCGCCGCCGAGCGCCGGCTGCACGGCCACGTACAGCGTGGTCAACTCCTGGCCGGGCGGCTTCCAGGGTGAGGTGCGGGTGACCGCCGGTTCCTCCGCGATCACCGGTTGGACGACCCGCTGGACGTTCGCCAACGGCCAGACGGTCAGCCAGTCCTGGAACGCCACGGTCAGCGCCTCCGGCTCGACGTACACCGCCCGCAACGTCGACTACAACGGCCGGCTCGGTGCCGGCGCCAGCACCAGCTTCGGCTTCATCGCCAGTGGGAACGGCACCAACGCCCGGCCCGCGGTGAGCTGCACCGCGAGCTGAGGCCCGTCGTACACCGGTGGCCGGGTCCGCGCGGACCCGGCCACCGTCGGACGGGAGACCCCTCACTCACCGGCGGTCGGCAGGCACGCGGGCGGCACGCATCAGCAGGTAGCGCTGCTCGGGCACACTCGTCGTGGCGTGCGCTGCCGCCCGGTAGTGGGTGACCGCCCGCTCCCGGTCGCCGGCCATCTCGTGCAGGTGCGCCCGGACCGCGTCGACGCGGTGGTGCCGGACCAGACGCGGGTCGTCGGCGACCGCGTCGACGGCAGCCAGCCCCGCAGCCGGACCGTCCACCATGGCTGTCGCGACGGCCTTGTTGAGCTGCACCAACGGGTTGTCGGAGAGGCGTTCCAGCACCCCGTAGAGCGCGCGGATCTGTGGCCAGTCGGTCTCCCCGGCGCTCGGCGCCTCGTCGTGCAGCGCCGCGATGGCGGCCTGCACCTGGTACGGCCCGACCGGCCCGCGCGTCATCGCCCGGGTGACCAGCGCCGTCCCCTCGGCGATCGCGGCGACGTCCCAGCGGCTCCGGTCCTGGTCGGCGAGGGAGATCAGCTCGCCGGACGGGCCGGTACGGGCGGCCGCCCGCGCCTCGGTCAGCAGCATCAGCGCCAGCAGCGCGGCGACCTCGCTGTCGTGGGGCAGCAGCGCGTGCACCTGACGGGCCAGGCGGATGGCCTCCTCGGCGAGATCGACCCGGCGCAGGTCCGCGCCGGCGCTGGCGGTGTGCCCCTCGGTGAAGATCAGGTAGAGCACGTGCAGCACCGACGCCAACCGCCGGTCCCGGTCGGCGGGATCGGGCATCACGAAGCCGACGCCGGAGGCGCGGATCCGCTGCTTGGCGCGGCTGATCCGCTGCGCCATGGTGGCCTCCGGCACCAGGAATGCGTGCGCGATCTCGGCGGTGGTCAGGCCACCCACCGCACGCAGGGTGAGCGCGATCGCCGACGCCGCTGTCAGGGCCGGGTGGGCGCAGAGGAACAGCAGCACGAGGGTGTCGTCGCGCGACGCGGTCAGGTCCTCGTCGGCCGCCGGCGCGGCGCGCCGGTCGTCCGTCTCGCGTCGCGCGGCCAGGTCCTCCCGCCGCCGCCGGGCCGTCTCGGCCCGGACCAGTTCGACCATCCGCCGGTACGCGACCTGCGTGAGCCAGCCGCGCGGGTTGTCCGGCAGCCCCTCGACGGGCCACTGCGTCGTCGCCGCCAGCAGGGCCTCCTGCACAGCGTCCTCGGCGGTGGCGAAGTCGCCGAACCGACGGGCGAGCACGCCGAGGACCTGCGGCGCCAACTCGCGCAGCAGGTCCTCGGCGGTGGGGCCGGCGGTGGCCAGGCGTCACATCTCCTGCGGCGGGGCCGACATGACGGGGTGCACCTCGATCGGCATGTTCAGCGGACGTCCGCCCGGGCCGGGCGCGGTGGAGATGTGCGCGGCGATCTCGACCGCGCGCTGCGGGGTCTCGCAGTCCACGATCCAGAAGCCGGCGAGGAACTCCTTGGTCTCCGCGAACGGCCCCTCGGTCACGACCGGGGTGCCGTCGGCGCCCGCGCGGACGATCTTCGCCTGGGCGGGGCCGGCGAGACCCTGCCCGTCGACCCACTCGCCGTCGGCGACCAGCTTCTCGTTGACCTCGCCCATGAACCCGATGTGCGCCCGGATCTCCTCGGGCGTCCAGGTGTCGATCGAAGGGAAGTCGGTACCGGCGGCGCTGAACTGCATCAGCAACATGTACTTCATGTCTGGCTCCTCACGACTGGGCACCATCCTCGGTGCTCTCACCCGTTGGTAGAAGCCGGCGCACCGGTTCTCGACATCCGCGCCGGAAAAATCTCCCGGAAATCTCAGTCGACCGCGGTGACCTCCAGCAGCAGGGTCTGCTCGGGGTGCAGGGCGGGCATCTGGAGGCCCACGGTGGCCAGCACCGTCCCGCCCAGCGTGGTCTCCGCCCCCCAACCGGGTTCGGTCATCTGGAGGACCGCCGGTTCCGGTACGCCCACCGCCGGGCGCACCGCGTACCGTCGCCGCGGGGCCAGGCCGGGCAGGCGGACCGGCCCGGGCACCTGGGCCACCGACGTGGCCAGCCGCGCCACCGCGTACACCGCTCGGGAACCGTCGTGCGCGACCACGCCGTGCGCCCAGACGGCCGGGTCCGGGTGGTCGACCCGGACCACCCGCCCGGCGTGCAGCAGCGGCCGGAGCCGCTTGTGCAGCGCGACCCACGCGGCCAGCTCGCGGCGCTCCTCGGCGCTGATCGCACCGATGTCCCACTCGATGCCGTGGTGGCCGAAGAGCGCGGTGGCGGCCCGGAAGCCGAGGTCGTGCACCCGGTGGGTGGTGTGCGAGCGCTCCGGCCCGACGTGCGTGCCGACCAGCTCGGGTGGCAGCAGCAGTCCGGTCCAGCGCTGGATGGCCAGCCGTTCCAGGGCGTCGTTGCAGTCGCTGGCCCAGACCCGGTCGGTACGCCGCAGGATCTCCAGGTCCACCCGGGCGCCGCCGGAGGCGCAGCTCTCGATCTCCACCTCCGGGTGGCGGGCCCGCAGCTCGTCGAGGAGCCGGTAGACCGCGAGGGTCTGCTCGTGCACCCCGGGACGGCCGTGGTGGCCCGCCTCGGTGAGGTCCCGGTTGTGGTCCCACTTGAGGTAGCTGATCCCGGGATGCTCGGTGAGGATGGCGTCCAGCCGCCCGAGCAGGTACGCGTACGCGTCCGGGTGGGCGAGGTCGAGCACCTGCTGGTGTCGCCACTCCGGCGGGAACCGACCGGGCACCGACAGCACCCACTCCGGGTGGGCGCGGAACGTCTCCGAGTCGGGGTTCACCATCTCCGGCTCGACCCAGAGCCCGAACTGGAGCCCCCGCCCGGTGACGTGGTCGATCAGCGGGTGCAGCCCGTCCGGCCAGACGTCGGTGTCGACGAACCAGTCGCCGAGCCCCGCCCGGTCGTGCCGTCGGCCCCGGAACCAGCCGTCGTCGAGGACGAACCGCTCCACCCCGACCTCGGCCGCGTGGTCGGCCAGGGCGGTCAGCCGCGCCAGGTCGTGGTCGAAGTAGACCGCCTCCCACACGTTGAGGGTGACCGGCCGGGGCGTACGCGGGTGGGTCGGGCGGGCCCGCAGGTGGCTGTGCAGGACGTCGCTCAGCCCGTCCAGGCCGGCGGCGGAGAAGACGGCGTAGAGGTGGGGGGTGGCGTACTCGGCGCCGGGGCCGAGGACCACCTCGCCGGGGGCGACCAGCTCCCCGCCGCCCAGGGTGGACTCCCCGGTGGGCCGCCGTTCGGCGAACGTCACGTGGTCACCGCTCCACGCGGTGTGCACCGCCCACACCTCGCCGTGGCCGAAGCCGAATCCGGCGGTCCCGGCGACCAGGAGCAGGGTCGCGTCGTGCCCGGTCCGCCCGTGCCGGCCCTCCCGTACCCAGGTGCCCATCGGCCACGGGTGCCGCTGCGGGCTCCGCTCCCGGCACCACCGGCCGGTCAGGTCGAGCAGCTCGGTGGCGACCGCCGGCACCGGCAGGACGGGGGCCAGCTCCCGCAGCTCGTACGGGGTGACGCCGTCGTTGCGCAGCCGGTGGCGCAGCAGCAGCAGGCCGGTCGGGTCGAGTTCGATCTCGACGGTCAGCGACAGCTGCGCGTCGCCGTCGACGGCCCGGACGGTGACCCGGGCGGGCCCCTCCGCCGGGTCGTCGACGTCCAGCCCGTCCAGGCGGAAGGCGGTGGACCAGGCGGCGCCGTCGCGGTGCCCGGCCAACGCCGGACGCCCACTCCAGCCGGCGCCCGCCTCGGGCAGCACCGACAGCACGGTCGGAGCGTCGAAGCTGCTCGGCACCACCGGTGGGACGGTCGCGTCGACCAGGGCGGGCAGGTCGCCGGGCGGCATCGGGCCGAGGTCGGCGCCCCAGTGCACGACGCGGGGGAGTCCGGCGCCGCGCGCGTCGAGCACCAGGCTGGTCCGCGCGCGGCGCAGGTGGACGATGGTCGGGATCGGCATGGGCATCATCTCTCGGCGGGATCCGGAGGGGTATGAGAGCGGTGAGCGATATGCCTGCCAGTCATATTCATGCCTGACAGGCATATCGCTCGTGGAGATGTCCGTGGCGGCGGCGCCGGCCCTCAGCCCTTTGACGCGCCCAGGGTGAGCCCCCGGACGAACTGCTTCTGCAGCAGGAAGAAGATCACCAGGGTGGGGATCGCGACCAGCACCGAGCCGGCCGAGACCAGGTTGTTGTCGGTGAAGAACTCGCCACGCAGGTTGTTCAGCGAGCTGGTGACGGGGAACTTGTCGCCGGTGCGCATGAGCACGGTGGCCCAGAAGAACTCGTTGTAGATCCAGGTCACCTCCAGCGTCGCCAGGGCCGCCAGGGCGGGCCGGCACAGCGGCATCGTGACCTGCCAGTACTGCCGCCAGATGCTCGCCCCGTCGACCATCGCCGCCTCGTACAGGTCCCGGGGCAGCGCCTTCATGTAGTTGCTGAGGACGAACACGCAGAATCCGCACTGGAAGGCGACGTTGACCAGGATGAGCCCCCAGTAGCTGTCGTAGAGCAGCTCCGAGTCGCTCATGAACGCCGGCAACGGCACCTGGGTGAAGAGCCGGAACAGCGGGATCAGCAGAGCCTGCTGGGGCAGCAGGTTCGCCGCGGTGAACAGGCCGAGCAGGACGATGTTGGTCTTCCAGCTGAACCGGGCGATGACGAACGCCACCATCGAGGCGAGGAAGAGCGTCAACAGCACGGCCGGCACCGTGATGTACGCCGAGTTCAGGAAGTGCTTGCCGAACTCGGCGGTCTGCCAGGCGGTGACGTAGTTGTCCAGGGTCCAGCCGCCCAGCGAGACGTACCCGTTGGCGGCGGTGTACTCGTAGGACCGCAGGGAGGTCAGCACCGCCCACAGGATCGGGAACAGCCAGCCGACCGCCACCGCGGCGAGGAACAGGTGCAGCACCACCCGCGCCGGCCGCACGGGCCGCCGCGCCGGTGCGGGTGTCCGGTCCGTCGTCTCGCGGGTCACGGTCGCGGTGCTCATCGGCGGTCCTCCCGCATCACGGTGGCCAGGTAGACGGTGATGAACAGCAGCGAGACGACCAGCATGATGGTGGCCAGGGCCGAGCCGAAGCCGATCCGGCTGGCCTCGCCCACCACGTTGGAGGTGACCAGCGCGGAGATCAGCTCCAACCCGTTGCGGCCCTTGTTGATGACCCACACCAGGTCGAACGCGCGCAGCGACTCGATCACCGTCACCACCAGCACGATGATGTTGATCGGACGCATCACCGGGAAGACGACCTTGAAGAAGGTGCTGGTCTCCGATGCGCCGTCCACCGCGGCGGCCTCCCGCAGCGACGGGTCGACGCCCTTCAACCCGGCCAGGTACAGCAGCATGATGTAGCCGACGTGCCGCCAGCCGGCGGCGAACAGCACCGCCCAGATGTTCACGTCCGGGTCGCCGTACCAGTCGACGCTCGTGCCGAGCACGGCGTTGAGCAGGCCCTGGTCGCGGGAGTAGATCAGCTGCCAGATGAAGCCGATCAGCGCCAGCGAGAGCACGACCGGCAGGTAGAGCGCGGTCTGGTAGAACCGGCTGCCGCGGATCTCCTTGTCCAGCAGAACGGCCAGGAACATGCCGATCGGCGTGGCCACCACGAAGAGCGCCACCAGCCAGAGCAGGTTGTTCTGCACGGCGGGGACGAACGGCGGGTAGATGTTGACCACGTCGGAGTAGTTGCGCCCGCCGACCCACTCGATCTCGCTGACCGGGCCGATGCCGTCCCAGTTGGTGCCGGACAGCAGAACGGTGGCGACGGACGGCAGCCAGACCAGGCCGACGACGAGCAGCAGCGGTACGAGCACCATCAGCGCGATGACCACGCGGTCGGTGCGGGACAGGAGCCGTAGCCGGCGACCGCGACCACCACCCGTGGAGGTGGTGGTCGCGGCCGGTGGCGGCACGGCGCGATCCGCTTGGATCAGGGGCAGGTCGGACACGATGTCCTTCCCCTCTCGCCGTCGTCAGTCAGTGAAGATCGACTTCTTCTGGTTCTCGATGCTGTTGACCAGACCGTCGATGTCGGCCGGGTTCTTGATGAACTGCTGGATCGCCGGGATGATCACCGTCGAGGCGAAGTCGGGGCGGGTGTCGCGGTCCAGGAACTGCGCGATCTCGGTGGCCGAGCCGACCAGTTCGGCGGCCTTCTTCTGCAGCGCGGTGTAGCCGCTGGTGTCGGCCTCGGTGTTGGCGACGAGGGTGCTCGGGTCGTTCTTGACCGTGATGTCCGCCGCGGCCTTCGAGCCGACGTACTCCAGCATCTTCCTGGCGTTCTCCTCCTCCTTGGGCTTGCGCGCCATCATGTAGCCGTCGATCGGCGCGTCCAGGGCCTTGGCCCCGATCGCCGGGTCGATCTCCGGGAAGGTGAAGAAGTCCAGGTCGTCCTGCTCGTCGGCGTTGAACTGCTGGGCAACGAAGAGGCCGAGCAGGTACATGCCGCTCTTCTTCTGCTGCAGCGACTGGGCCGCCTCCTGCCAGGTCCGGCCGAGGGAGTCCGGCTGGTGCAGGGGGAGCAGCCCGCGCCAGGTGTCGAAGACCTTCTTGACCTTGTCGGAGGTCCAGGACTCCTTGCCGGCCATCAGGTCGACGTGGAACTGGTAGCCGTTGATCCGCAGGTTGAGGATGTCGAAGGTGCCCATCGCCGGCCAGCCGTCCTTGTCGGCGAAGGCGATCGGGGTGAGGCCGTCCTTCTTCATCTCGGCCGACAGCGCGGTGAGCTGGTCGAGGGTCGTCGGCACCTGGTAGCCGTTCTGCTGCCAGACCGACTTGCGGTAGAAGACCGCCCACGGGTAGTACGACGACGGCACGAAGTACTGCTTGCCGTCGTCGCCGGTGGACGCCTTCTTGAACGCCTCCGACTGCCCGGAGAGCTTGCCCCAGACGTCGCTGACGTCTCCGGCGAGGCCCTTGGCGGCGAAGAACCGCATCCGGTAGCCGGCGAACCACATGAACACGTCGTCCGGCTTGCCCTGGAGGTAGTTGTTGATGTTCTCCTGGTACGTGTTGTGGTCGACGGTGTTGACCGCGACCTGGAGGCCGGAGGACGTCTGGAAGCCGTCGACGACCTTGGCGATGACCTCCTTGGGCTTCGGGTCGGACTGGTTCGACCCGAGCGACACCGTCTTGGACCCCGACCCGCCGGAGTCGGAGTCGCCGCCGCAGCCGGCGAGCAGGCCGGTGCCGAGCAGCGCGCCGCCGGCGGCCCCGGCGAGCACCGAGCGGCGGCGGAGGCCGGCGACGGACGGGGGTACGAGCCGGGCCAGGTACTCGGCTTGGGATCGGGGACGGGACATGGTGCCTCCTGCGGAAGAAGAGGTGCGCTGCGCCCAAGGGCCGTCAGAGGAGTGGCGGGGTCGGCCGTCCGTGATCCCACATCCGGATCCATCGCGAATCCACATTGGCAAACACGAACTGCCAGTGGCGCCTGAAACTACTCGCCCTTCCGGCGCTGTCAAGAGGGGGAGGTAGCGCGGATAACCCAGTCGTGACAAGGCTGTAATCAGGTAAACGTTGGAAACGAAGTCGATGTTGGAAACTGTTGACTTGTCTTCCAGGTCGGGGCACGCTCTGCAGCCATGCGGCGATGGCAGGGCGACCGGATCTGGTACGGCGCCGACTACAACCCCGAGCAGTGGCCCGAGTCGACGTGGGCCGAGGACGTCGAGCTGATGCGCCGCGCCGGGGTGAACCTGGCGTCGGTCGGCATCTTCTCCTGGGCGCTGCTGGAGCCGGCCCCCGGTGAGTTTGACTTCGGCTGGCTCGACCGCGCGATCGACACGCTGCACGCCGGCGGGATCGCCGTCGACCTGGCCACCGCCACTGCCAGTCCGCCGCCCTGGCTCGCCCACCGGCACCCCGAGACCCTGCCCCGCCGCGCCGACGGCGCGGTCCTGTGGCCCGGCGGACGCCAGGCGTACTGCCCCAGCTCACCGGTGTTCCGGGAGCGTTCGCTCGCCCTGGTCGAGGCCGTCGCCACCCGGTACGCCGAGCACCCGGCCGTCGTCATGTGGCACGTCTCCAACGAGCTGGGCTGCCACAACGTGCACTGCTACTGCGACGTCAGCGCCGAGGCGTTCCGCCACTGGCTGCGCGAGCGGTACGGCGACCTGGACGGCCTCAACGCCGCCTGGGGCACCGCGTTCTGGAGCCAGCGGTACGGCGACTGGGCCGAGGTGAACCCGCCCCGGCTTGCCCCGACCTTCGCCAACCCCACCCAGCAGCTCGACTTCCTGCGCTTCTCCTCCGACGAGCAGCGGGCCCAGCTGCGCGCCGAGCGGACCGTGCTCGACCGCCTGGGCCGGCAGCCGGTCACCACGAACTTCATGATCGGCAACCTGGGCATCAAGTACCTGGACTACCACTCGTGGGCGTCCGATGTGGACGTCGTCTCCAACGACCACTACCTCACCGCCGCCGACCCGGACTCCCACGTCGGGCTGGCGCTCGCCGCCGACCACACCCGAGGCGTCGCCGGTGGTGACCCCTGGCTGCTGATGGAGCACTCCACCAGCGCGGTCAACTGGCAGCCCCGCAACGTCGCCAAGACGCCGGGGCAGCTGCGCCGCAACAGCCTCGCGCACGTCGCGCGCGGTGCCGACGGGGTGCTGTTCTTCCAGTGGCGGGCCTCCCGCGCCGGTGCGGAGAAGTTCCACTCCGCGCTGCTTCCGCACGCCGGTCCCGACACCAAGGTGTTCCGGGAGGTGTGCCGGCTCGGGGCGGACCTGGCCGCGATCTCCGAGGTGATCGGCAGCCGCGTCGACGCCGAGGTGGCGATCCTCTTCGACTACGAGGCCTGGTGGGGCGCCGAGCTGGACTCGCACCCGAGTGTCGACGTGACGTACGGCGACCGGCTCACCGCCCTGCACGGCACGCTCCTCCGGGCCGGGATCACCGCCGACGTCGTGCACCCCTCGGCCGACCTGTCGCGCTACCGCCTGGTCCTGGTTCCGACCCTCTACCTGGTCCGCGACGCGCACGCCGAGGCTCTGCGCGCGTACGTGGCCGCCGGCGGCACCGTGCTGGTCACGTACTTCAGCGGCATCGTCGACGAGAACGACCACATCCGCCTCGGCGGCTACCCGGGTGCGTTCCGCGAGTTGCTCGGTGTGCGTACCGAGGAGTTCTTCCCGCTGCGGACGGGGGAGCGCGTCCACCTCGACGACGGCTCGACGGCCGACGTGTGGACCGAGTGGCTGCACGCCGAGGGCGCCGAGGTGCTCGCCGCGTACGCCGACGGTCCGCTGCCCGGCGTGCCGGCGGTGACGCGGCACGCCTTCGGCGACGGCGCCGCCTGGTACGTCGGCACCCGCCTCGACTCCGACGCCACCGACGCGCTGGTGGCCCGGCTGGTCACCGAGTCCGGCGTCCGGCCGGTGGCCGACGTCCCGGCGGGGGTGGAAGTGGTCCGGCGCCGGGCCGGCGACCGCAGCTGGCTCTTCGTCGTCAACCACACCGGGACCGCGGTGCGGGTGGCCGTCACCGGCACCGACCTGCTCACCGGGGCGGCCTGCGCCGGCGAGTTGACCGTCGCCCCCGGCGAGGTGGCCGTGGTACGCGAGGACGTGGCGCGCCCCGCGGATCCGGCCTGACCGACTACCCTTCCCCACGGCCGTCAAGGAGGTCCGATGCTCGCCCAACAGCGGCAGACCGCCATCCTCGACCTGATCCGGCAGCGTGGCGGCGTCCGCGTCAGCCACCTCGTGAGCCGGTTCGGGGTCTCGGACATGACCATCCGCCGTGACCTCGAGGTGCTCGCCGAGCGGGGCCTGGTGGACAAGGTGCACGGCGGCGCGACCCTGGCCGGTCCCGGCTCCGCCGAGGAGCCGGGCTTCGCCGCCAAGTCCATCCGGCAGCAGGCCGAGAAGCGGGCGATCGCCGAACGGGCCGCCACGTTGGTCGAGCCCGGCATGGCGATCGCGCTGTCCGCCGGCACCACCACCGCGGCCCTGGCCACCCTGCTCGCCGACGTGCGGGGCCTGACCGTGGTGACCAACTCGATTCCGGTCGCCGACGCGCTCTACCAGAACCCGCGCGCCGACCAGACGGTCGTGCTGACCGGCGGCATCCGTACGCCGTCGGACGCGCTGACCGGGCCGGTGGCCGAGGCGGCGATCGGCACGCTCAACGTGGACCTGCTCTTCCTCGGCGTGCACGGGATGAGCCCCCGGACCGGCTTCACGACCCCGAACCTGCTGGAGGCGGGGGTGAACCGCTGCCTCATCAACGCCGCCCGCCGGCTGGTGGTGCTCGCCGACCACACCAAGTGGGAGACCATCGGCATCGCCACCATCGCGCCGCTGGAGGAGGCGGACCTGCTGGTCACCGACTCCGGACTACCCGCCGAGGCGCGCAGCCAGATCGGTGACCAGGTGGGCGAACTCATCGTCGTGGAGACCGCCTGACCCCGGCACGCTTCACAGCGACCTCACAGGGCATCTGGATAGGGTCCGCACCAGCGAACCGTTCCAGACAGGAACGGGGATCGGTATCCGGGAGTCCCGATGGTCTTCAAGAAGATGTTGAGTGCGTTCGGCGTGGGCGGTCCGAGCGTGGACACGGTCCTGACGAACCCCAACACCCGACCCGGCCTCACCCTCGACGGGCAGGTCAACCTGGTCGGCGGCGACGCGCCGGCGAACATCGAGCAGATCGTCGTCGGGCTGGTCACCCGGGTCGAGATCGAGGGCGGCGACCACGAGTACGCCGGGGTCATGGAGTTCCACCGGATGCCGGTCAGCGGCGCGCTCCAACTCGCCCCCAAGCAGCAGCTGTCCCTGCCGTTCCAGCTCCCCGTGCCGTGGGAGACCCCGATCACCGACGTGTACGGGCAGCGCCTGCACGGCATGACGATGGGCCTGCGCACCGAGCTGGCGATCGCCCGCGCCGTCGACAAGAGCGACCTGGACCAGGTCAACGTGCACCCGCTGCCGGTGCACGAGCGGATCCTGGAGGCCTTCCAGCGGCTCGGGTTCCGGTTCAAGCGCGCCGACCTGGAGCGGGGCCACATCCGGGGCACCCAGCAGACCCTGCCGTTCTACCAGGAGATCGAGTTCTTCGCCGCGCCGCAGTACGCGCAGCTCATCAACGAGGTCGAGCTGACCTTCGTCACCGGCCGGCAGGGCGTCGACGTGATCCTGGAGTGCGACAAGCGCGGCGGGTTCCTGAGCGCCGGCCACGACGTCTTCGGTCGCTACCAGGTCTCGCACGCCGACGCCGACCGCGTCGACTGGGCGCAGGTGGTGGACGGCTGGCTCAAGGAGACCACCTCCCGCTACGGCGGCCTGCGGGCGCAGGGCGGCTTCGGCAACCCGTACGGCGGTCACCGTCGGGGTCCCGGCATGGGCGGCATGGTCGCCGGCGCGGCGCTCGGCGTGGCCGGCGGCATGGTCGCCGGTGAGATGATCGAGGACGCCTTCGAGGGCGACCTCGGTGGTGACTTCGGCGGTTTCGAGGAGTAGTCCTCCACGCACGACGGTGCCCTCCGGGACGGATCCCGGAGGGCACCGTGATGTCACGCGGTGGTGCGCCGGTCAGTGCCGGGCCTTGCGCTCCTCGCTGCTGCGGAAGTTGCTGCCCGCCTTGGCCAGACCCCGGCTGCCCAGGTAGCCGATGGTCAACAGCGTGATCATGAACCAGGCGTTGTCGGCCCGGAAGATGTCCACACCGGTGGAGTTCCGGCCGACCACCTGGGAGGCGGCGAGGACGCCGATGACCGCGGCGATGTAGACCCAGAACTCGGTCGTCCGCAGCGACGGCTTGGTCTCGGTACCGGGCGCCTGAACCGCCTCGCGCCGTCCGTCCTGTGCCATCGGCATCGGACGGGTGGGCGTCTCCACGGCCGCGCGGTCCATGGTGGCGCGATCCTGCATTCCCGTGCGGTTCTGTACGTCGGCCGCCGGACGGTTCATCGGCCGGGTGCTTGCTGCCTGCGTGCTCATCGGGTCCTCCTCGGATTTGATGAGTCCCCCGCCCCGTCACCGCGTGTCGGCCACGGCACGGTTCGCGTTCCTGCCGGGGGCACCCTGCGACTACCCGACCCGCCGGGGGCAGTAACACCCACGTCCGGCCGGATAGTTGTCGCGACGCCGGGCGGGCGGGTGATCCCGTGCCGCCCGGCGTCGCGGGTCAGCGCAGGCCGTTGCGGATCGCCACCTGGACCAGCAGGTCCGGGTCGTCGGTGATGATGCCGTCGACACCCAGGTCGACGACGCGCTGCATGACCGCCGGATCGTTGACGGTGTAGGGGATCACCTTCAGCCCGTACCGTCGCTGAAGGGTGCGGACGTCCGGTCCGTGGTAGTACGCCGGGTTCTGCCGCAGGTACCAGTCGGCGGAGGCGACGGTGCCCTGCGCCGGGTCGTGCACCTGCCAGTTGGCCGAGACGGTCCGCGCGCCGGCGGACCGGGTGAGCTTGCCCAGGTCGCGGTGCTTCCACCAGTCCAGGCCGGCGGTCCACGGGCTCTTCACCGTCGGGTCCCCGTACACGGCCTGGAGCGAGCACTCGTCGGCGAGGCTCGCGCACTCGGCCGGGCCGTACTGCCACACCAGGGCGACGGTGCCGATGCGGCGGTTCAGGTCCCGGGCGTACGTGATGGTGCGCCAGTCGAACGACTGGATCGTCGCCCGCCGCTCGAATCCGGCCCGCTCGATGGCGCGGACCAGCTTGCGGGTGAAGCTGCGGTACGGCTCCGTGTCGTCGACCACCGGGCTGATCTTCGTCTCGATGTTCATCCGCACGTCGTCCCGGCCGCTGGCCCGGACCAGCGCGAACACCTCGTCCAGGGTGGGGATGCGGGCACCCGGGGCCGGCACCTGGTCGGGCGCGTCCGCCGGCACCGTCGAGCCGCAGTCGAGGGTCTTCAGCTGGGCCAGGGTGAGGTCGTGCACCCGCTTGCCGACGTACGGGAACTGCGGGTCACCCGGCCACGCCGGGGCGGTGTCCGCGCAGTGCGAGCCGTTGACGGTGCGGTCGTGCAGCACCATGAGGTGACCGTCGGCACTGACCCCGGTGTCCAGCTCCAGGGTGGAGATCGCCGGGTTGTCCAGCGAGTGCGCGAACGCGGGAAGGGTGTTCTCCGGGCGGGTGGCCCGGCCGCCGCGGTGGGCCTGCACGTCGAACGGTGACGCGTACCCGCGCGGCAGCGCCATTCCGCGCTGGGCCAGCAGGCCGCGCAGCCGGTCCGGGTAGTCGGTGATGATGCCGTCGACCCCGTCGTCGATCAGCTTCGCCATCGTGGGTACGTCGTTGACCGTCCACGGGACGACCCGGATCCCGTTGCGGTGGGCGTGGTCGACCATCTCCCGGGTGACGTACGGACGGTAGCCGGGGTCGGTGACCGTGCCGTTCTGCGGGAAGCCGTGCACGGGGGAGAACGTGGTGGCGCCGAAGGTGCGGATCGCGGCGATCGGGTCGCCGCCGAAGTCGTCGATGTCGAGGCCGCCCAGCCAGGGCGACGCGCCCGGCTGTCCGGTCCGGAGGAAGTCGTAGTTGGTCAGCGCCACCAGCGGCAGGCGCGGCTCGACCTGGCGCATGCGCATCAGCGCACCCCAGTCGAAGCTCTGGATCGTCACCTGCCGCAGCAGCCCGGCGGCCCGGACCTCGGCGGCCGTCACCTGCACGAACTGCTCGCGCGGGGCGGTCTCGGACGGCGCGCCGGCCTCCACCTTGGTCTCCACGTTGAGCGTGACGTCGTCCGCCCGGTAGCGCTTGACCAGCGCGAAGACCTCCCGCAGCAGCGGCATCCGGGCACCTGGCACGGCGAGCTGGCCGGGTCGGTCGGCGAGGGTCTTCGCGCCGCAGTCGAGGCTGCGCACCTGGGCCAGGCTGAGCGTGTTCACGTACTTCCCGACGTACGGGAACTCGGGGTCGCCCGGGGTGACCGGTGCGGTGTCGGCGCACTTGGCGCCGCTGACCCGGCGGTCGTGGGTGACGACGGCCTGCCCGTCCTCGGTGATCTGCACGTCCAGTTCGAGGGTGCGGACCCCCAGCTGGAGCGCGTTGCCGAACGCGGCGAGGCTGCTCTCCACCCGCAGTCCCAGGCCGCCGCGGTGGGCCTGCAGGTCGAATGTCCGGTCCGGGCGCGGCTTCGCCTGGCTGGGCGCTCCGATCCCGGCTGTCACGGTCGCCGCCACCAGGGCGGCGACGGCGATACGGCGTACGGTGTGCACGTTTGTCCCTCCGGGGGCGGGCCGTTCCCGCCGACCCGCCGGACAGCATGGGCGGCCGGCGCAGCCCGGAGGCGACGGTCGGGGGACGGCCGGGTGAACGTGCTGGTGCGGTTTCGGCCGGCCGGCGCTGCGGGTTTGGCCGGCCGGTGGCCGGGCACGCTCAGATCACCGACGTCTTCTGCGAGGTGAATCGACGTGCGTGAGGACGACATGCGACAGGACGCCGCCCGGCGGGCCGAGGACCGGATCGCCGGCGGGGAGTACGGCGAGGGTGTCCTGGACGAGGTGACCGTGCCCCAGACCGATGTGCAGCGGGTGATCCAGGACGTGGACCCGGACGACCCCGCCCATGCCCGGGTCGACCCACAGGTGCTGCGTGACGGCGGCCCCACCCGCGGTCAGGGTGCGGTCACGACGACCGGTGGCACCGCCGGCCCGGCGAGCGTGCGCCGGCTGGCCCGCCAACCCGAACGCCATCCCGGCAAGGTCGCACCGACCACGACCGGTGACGCCACCACAGGGGGCCTCAGCACCCCCACCGGCGGCTCGACCAGCGACCAGTCCACGACAGCCACCGGCCCCGGCCGCTCCACCACCAACCAATAACCCACCACCCACCCACCAAGACCCCGTTGATCAAGGAGTTTGCGTCAGCCGGAGCCAGGATCCTGACGCAAACTTCTTGATCAACCCCGAGGGGTGGGGGTGGGGTGGCAGGTTAGGCGGGGCGGAGGATGCCTAGGCGTTGGGTGGCGCGGGTGAGGGCCACGTAGAGGTCGCTACGGCCTCTCGGGGACTCCTGGACGATACGGTCGGGGTCGGCCAGCAGGACCGAGTCGAACTCCAGGCCCTTGGCCTGGGCGACGGTCAGCACCACCACGGCGCTCTCCAGCTCCGGGTGCTCGCCGACGGCGGCCTCGGGCAGGTCGGCGGTGAGCGCCGCACCCAGCTCGTCGACCCGGCCGGCGGGCACGATCACGCCGAGTCGTCCGCCCGCCAGGTCGGCCGCCTCCCGGGTGGCCGCCTCGATCAGCTCCGCGGTGAGCCGGTTGGCCGGCACCGTACGGTCCCACGGCGGTACGCCGCTGTTGCGGACCGAGCGGGGCGGGCGCAGTGCCGGGTCGATCTCGGTGAGCACGTCGGCGGCGACCGCCATGATCTCGGCCGGGGTGCGGTAGCTGACGGTCAGCTCCTCCAACCGCCACCGCTGCGCCACGTACGGCTCCAGCGCCTCGGCCCACGAGGGCGTGCCGGACAGCGCGCCGGTCTGTGCCACGTCACCGACGATCGTCATCGACCGGCTCGGGCAGCGGCGCATCAGCAGCCGCCACGCCATCGGCGACAGTTCCTGCGCCTCGTCGACGATGACGTGGCCGAACGCCCAGCTCCGGTCGGCGGCGGCGCGCTGCGCGGTGGTCAGCCGCTCGGCCTCCTCCTGCCGTTCCAGCAGGCGGTCGGCGTCGATGAGGTCGGTGACGCCGAGGATCTCGCCGCCGTCGGCCTCGTCCTCCACGTCGATCGAGCGGGAGCCGCGGGCGATCTCCAGCACGCCCTCGGCGTACTCCCGCTCGAAGGCCCGGATCCGTTCCCGGCGGGCCGCCGCCGCGCGGTCGTCCTCGCCCAGCAGCTCGGCTGCCTCGTCGAGCAGCGGCACGTCGGCCGGCGTCCAGCCGCCCGGCTCGCGGTGCAGCAGGGCCCGCTCCGCGTCGGTCAGCGTCGGCGCGGCGGCGGCGATCCGGTCGGGGTCGGCGAACAGGTCGGCGAGCAGGCGCTGCGGGGTGAGGACCGGCCAGAGCTGGTCCAGTACGGCCTTCACCTCGGGTTCCTCGCGCAGCTCACGGCGGATCTCGGCGACGTCGGCCTCGTCCAGCAGGTTCTCCCCGCCCAGCGGGTCGGCGCCGATCCGCTCGGCCACCTGGGCGGCGAGGGCGTGCACGATCTCGACGTCGAACACCGCGCGGGCCAGGTTGTGCGGCCGGCCCGAGCGCCGGGCCCGGTCCCGGGCCACCCGGACCGTCTCCGGGGCCAGCGTCAGGACCTCCCGCTGCGGGAGTTCGATCTCCAGGGGCTCGTCGGGCACCCACTGCCGGTCCCGGACGGCGGCACCCAGCACGTCGACCATGACCGGGCGGCCCTTCAGCGCCGCCGCCTCGGCCGACTCGACCCGTCGGGCGTTGACGCCGGGGAACAGGTCGGCCTGGGTACGCAGCAGGACGCCGGTCTCGGCCAGCGCGGGCAGCACCTGGGAGATGTAGCGCAGGAACGTCGCGTTCGGGCCGACCAGCAGCACCCCTCGGGTGGAGAGCTGCTGCCGGTGGGTGTAGAGCAGGTACGCCGCCCGGTGCAGCGCCACCGCGGTCTTACCGGTGCCCGGCCCGCCCTGGACGACCAGCACACCCGGCAGGTCGGCCCGGATGATCCGGTCCTGCTCGCCCTGGATGGTCTCCACGATGTCGCGCATCCGGCCGGTCCGGCCGGCGTTGAGGGCGGCCAGCAGCGACGCCTCGCCGGTCAGCTCCTCGTGCGCCGTGGGGGAGGCGGCCTCGATGTCGAGGACCTCGTCGTTGAGGCCGGTGACCTTCCGGTGCCGGGTACGCAGGTGCCGCCGGCGGCGTACGCCCTGGGGGTTCGCGGCGGTGGCGAGGTAGAAGGCGCGTGCCGCCGGGGCCCGCCAGTCCATCAGCAGCGGGTCGTAGTCGCCGGTGGTGTCGAAGATGCCGATGCGGCCGACGTAGTGGCGACCGCCGTCGTCGGTGTCGAGCCGGCCGAAGCAGAGCCCGTTCTCCACCGCGGAGTACTGCTCGACCTGGTCGGCGTACATCTGGACGGCGCCGTCGCGCTGGGAGCGGGCCTGCAGGGTGCCACCGGTGGCGCGCAGCTCGCCGGTCAGCCGGCGGGACGCCTGCTCGCGCAGCCCGTCCAGGCGCGCGTAGAGCATCGAGACGTACTCCTGCTCGCAGCCGATCTCGTCGTCGGGCTGCGCTGCACCGGGACCGCCGGAGTGCCTTGACAAGCCGTCTCCCAATTGGTTAGTATCTTTCCGAGAACGGCCTTTGAGCCGTTCTTTTTTGTTGCCTGAACTGAGAAAGATACCGTCCGCCGGCGCACCGGGCCAAGCCCGCGCGGCGAGTCCCGGACCACCACCCGCCGACCGCGTCGCCGCCGTACACGACCACGGGGGCCCGCGCGGTGCGCGGACCCCCGATCAGGCTGTGGTGTCGCTCAGCCCCTGGCCACCTCGTAGAGCCGCTCCGGGGTCACCGCCCCGGCGATCACCCGCCCGTCGTCGGTGAGCAGCACGTTGACCATCTTGGTGGAGAACAGGCGGCCGCTGCCCCAGTCGCCCTTGACCGCCGGCAGGCTGCCGAGCATCGCGCCCAGGTCCGGCGCGTCCGCGGCCGCGGCGTCCCGCTTCTCGCGCGCCGGTCCCGCGCCGTCGACCCGCGCGACCACCACCGTGGCCCAGCCCTCGCCGACCGTACGCACGTCCGGCTTCTTCCCGTCGGCCGGCTTGGCCCGGTCCTCGGCGGGCCGCGCCCCGGCCTTCTCCTCGGTCACCGTCACGCCCGGCGGCGGGTTGAAGGTGAACTGGTCGGCGTCCGGTCGGGCGTACGAGATCTGGGTGAAGGCCATCTCGAACGCGGGGGAGTCGCTGCCGTCGGCGAACACCTCGAACCGCAGCGGCACGTGCTCGCGGGCGTCGATGGCGATGCGCACCTGGCTGACCAGCGAGGCGGCGTCGCGCGGGGCGAGCACCAGCTCGTACGCGTTTCGCCCGGCCACCGTGGCGGCCCGGCCGACGCTCACCTCGGTGCTCGGGTCGATCGCCGCGAGCGCCCGGTCGGCCGCCTCCTTCGGGGTCACCGGCAGCTCGGGGGCCGACTCGCGTCCGGCCTCGGCGGGCAGCACCCGGTGGCTGGCGGTGTTGGTCCGGCTGTTCCAGGTCCACACGTCCCGACCGTTGCGGACGATGTCCTGCTCGCCGAGGGTGTCGAGCAGGGCGACGCGCTGCTTGTCCGGCCCGGAGTGCCACACCCGCAGGGTGTGCGTACCGGTCAGCAGGGTGGTCAGCTCGTTGCCGCCGACCAGCCCGACCAGCGGCGGCAGGCCGAGGTCGGCGCGCTGCACGACCGTGCCGGACAACCCGTCGAGGCGGGACGTCTGCAGGTCGACCAGGAGCTGGGCGGCGGTACGGGGCGGCAGGCTCGGCTCGGCCTGGGCGGCGAACGTGCCGATCGCGGCACCTCCGCCCACGACGGTCACGGCGGCGGTCAACGGGACCAGCCAGCGCAGGACGGGACGACTTTTCAGGACGGACATGTGGCACCTCCTGCGACCATCCTGCCCGGTTGCGGCTGTGAGAGTGCTGAGGAAGCCCCCTACGGGTGCGGGCGTAGGGGTGGCACTCTTGACCCCGTGCGGTTGCTGGTGGTGGAGGACGAGTCCCGGTTGGCGTCGGCGCTGCAGCGCGGCCTGGCGGCCGAGGGGTTCGCGGTGGACGTCGCGGTGAGCGGCCCGGCCGGGCTGGACGCCGCCCGGCACGGCGGCTACGACGCGATGATCCTCGACGTGATGCTGCCCGGCCTCTCCGGTTACGAGGTGGTCCGCCGGCTGCGCGCCGAGGAGCACTGGCTGCCGGTGCTCATGCTCTCGGCCAAGGACGGCGAGTACGACCAGGCCGACGGGCTGGACTGCGGCGCCGACGACTACCTCACCAAGCCCTTCTCGTACGTGGTGCTGCTGGCCCGGCTACGGGCGTTGCTGCGGCGCGGCGCTCCCGAGCGCCCGACCGTGCTGACCGTCGGTGACCTGCGGTTGGATCCCGCCCGGCGGCGGGTGACCCGGGCGGACGCCGAGGTGGCCCTGACCGCGCGGGAGTTCGCGCTGCTGGACTACCTGATGCGGCGTGCCGGTGAGGTCGTGTCGAAGACCGAGCTGCTGGACCACGTGTGGGACGCCGGGATGGAGACCGCCCCGAACGCCGTCGAGGTCTACGTCGGCTACCTGCGGCGCAAGATCGGCCGCGAGCGGTTGGAGACCGTGCGCGGCGCCGGCTACCGGCTCGCCACGTGAGCGCGAGGAGGCAGCCGGCGTGGCGAGCCCCCCGGTCGCGAGCCGAGGCGGCGCCGTGAGCACCGCCGCCGACGCGGGGGCGGGTCCGGCGGCACGACCGTGGCGGCGGCTGCGGGCGGCGCTCGGCCTGCGGGGCCGGCTCATGGTGATCGGCGTGCTCGGTGTGTCGGTCGGCCTGGCCGTGGGTGGGCTGGTGCTGCTCGGCGTGCTCACCTGGGCCCTGCACCGCACCGTCGACACCGAGGCGTTCCGTACCGCCGACGCGGTGGCCCTGCTGGCCGCCGAGGACGCCCTGCCCGACCCGCTGCCGGTCGCCGGTGGGCAGGTCCGGGTGCAGGTCGTCGACGCGCAGGGTCGCGTCCGGGCCGCCTCGATCGACGCCGACCGGCTGGTGCCGATGGTGCGGCCGGAGCAGATCGACCGGGGCATCCGGACCCGGCTGACCGTGTCGGGGGAGCGGGTCGGCCTGACCGGGCCGGTCCGGGTCGTCGCCGTGCCGGCGGGCACCGTCGAGGATCCGCTCACCGTCCTGGTCGCCCGGTCGCTCGGCGACGTCCGGCAGAGCGGACACGTGGTCCGGACCATCCTGCTGGTCAGCTTCCCGCTGCTGGTGGGCGTGCTCGCGGCGGTCGCCTGGCGGGTGGTGGGCGCGACCCTGCGGCCGGTCGAGGCGCTGCGCCGGGGTGCCGAGGAGATCACCGGCCGGGACGGCAGCGGGCGGCTGCCGGTACCGGCGTCGCAGGACGAGATCCACCGGCTGGCGGTCACCCTGAACGACATGCTGGACCGGTTGCGCTCCGGCCGGGACCGGCAGCGGGCCTTCGTCGCCGATGCCGCGCACGAGCTGCGCAGTCCGCTGACCAACATGCGGACGGAGCTGGAGGTCGCGCAGCGGCTGGCGGACCGCACCGACTGGCCGGCGGTGTCGGTGAACCTGCTGACCGACGTGGAGCGGCTCAGCCGGCTGGTGGACGACCTGCTGCTGCTCGCCCGCACCGACGAGGCGCCCGCCGTCCGGGCGGCCGAGCCGGTGGAGCTGGGCGGGTTGCTCGCCTCGGTGGCCGCCCGGTACCCGTCGCCGCCGGTGTGCCCGGTCGCCCCAGCCGCTCCGGCGTGGACGGTGGGGGATCCGGACGAGCTGCGCCGCATCCTCACCAACCTCGTCGACAACGCGGTCCGGCACGCGCGGACCCGGGTGCTGCTGGCCGTGGAGCCGTCTACGGCGGACGCACCGTCCGGCGCCCCGGACCGGGCGGGTCCGGGCGCGGGAGACGACGGCGTCGGCGCGTACCACCGGGTGACGGTGACCGACGACGGACCCGGCATCCCGGTCGCGGACCGGGAGCGGGTCTTCGGCCGGTTCACCCGGCTCGACCCGGGCCGGGACCGCGACGCCGGCGGCGCGGGTCTCGGCCTGGCGATCGTGCGGGAGCTGGCCCGCCGGGCCGGCGGGAGGGTCCTCCTCGCCGACGCCGCTCCCGGGCCCGGGCTGCGGGTGGAGGTGCTGCTGCCGGTCCTGCCCGGCGAGGAGGCGGCCGGTGATCGTCTGCGCGTGGCCGGTCCGGTGACCGGCGTGCCGGACCGCTGAGGTGCAGACGATCGACCGGGGCGGTCACCGGCGGTCGGTGCAGACCGCCTTGCTGGTGGCGATCGTGTCGGCGGACCAGACCACCCCCACCGTGAAGCAGTAGTCGGTGCTGCGGTCGAGGTTGTAGGCGATGAACTGGGTGGCGCCCGCGGGCAGGTTGGCGAAGGCGTTCGGCGTCTGGCCGGCCCGGCCCCCGGAGATGACCACCGGCCCCTCACCGCCGGCCGGATAGGTCCAGCGGAGTACGACGCTGTCCCGGTTGTCCCGCAGGGTGAACGCGCCGGGTGGGGTGCCCGGCGGGGCGGGCGCTCCCGCCGTCGGGCTGGCCGGAGCGGTGGTGCCCGTCGGTGTGGTGCCGCTCTGGGCCGGCACGGGTGTGCCGCTGGCGGCCGGCGCGGCCGGCTCGTCGTCGCCGTCGAAGCGGGACACCCCGGCCACCACGGCGGCGGCGCCGAGCAGCACCACCGCCACGCCGCCCGCGACCAGCGGCAGCATCCGGTTGCGCGACGGCGCGGGCGCCCGGTGCACCGGCACCGGCAGCAGCCGGGACGGGGTGTACGGCTCGTCGGTCGCCTCCGGTGCCGCGTGGTGACGCACGCGGTGCACGCCGTCGGCCTCGTCGGTGCCGGCCAGAGGAACCACCGACGGTGGGACGGCGGGCTCGTCGCGGCGGTCGTGCTCGGGCGGCCACCAGCCCTGGTCGGCCGGCGTGGTGTCGGTCGGGCCGTCCACCGGCTGCCGGGGCGACGGCACGGTGTGCGTCAGGTCGGTGTGGGGTGGCGGCGGCTCGGCTGGCCGGTAACCGGCCTGCGAGGGGTGGTACGCGTACGGCGGGGCGGGCCCGTCGCCGGGCGGGGGCGTCCGGGCGGTCGGCACGATCGGGGTGTCCCGGTCGACCGGCGAGGTGTCCGCGCACATGTGGTCGGGGTTCGCGGCGGCCCGGGCCAGGCTGGCCACCTGCGCCGCCAGGGGGTCGTCCGCCGGCAGGTGCTGGCGGCACAGCTCCCGGGCCAGTGCCAGGTTGTCGTGCGCCTCGGTGAACTCGCCGCAGTCGCGTTGCATCGCGCCCAGCCGGGCCAGCATCTTGATGCCGCTGGCGTGGCCGTCGCCGTACACCTCGCGGTGCAGCTCCCAGGCGTCGGCCAGCCGGTCCCGAGCCACCTGGCACTGGCCGCGCGCGTACTCCACGGTGGCCAGGTCGGCGTGCGCGGCGAGCACCCGCAGCGACTCCGGGCCGTCAGCGGCGGTCAGCTCGATGATCACCTCCTGGTAGAGCCGCGCGGCGCGGGACCAGCTGCCCACCCGGTGCAGCACCGCCGCCAGGGTTGCCGCGGCGGCGATGGTGCGCTGGTCGGAGCGGCCGTGCAGCCGGGTCGCGGCCGCGTACGCGAAGGCGGCCCAGCCCCGCGCGGAGTGCGGCTCGCCGAGCGCGACCAGGACCCGCGCCTGGAGACCGGCCGCCTCGGCCAGCTCGGGCGTGGCGTTGGCCGGGCGCGGGTCGGCGTCGGTCAGCGCGTCGGCGAGGAGCCGCTGGGCGCCGGCGAGGTCGCCGGTGGACACCAGGTGGTGCGCTTGGTCAGTCAGGTCGCCGAAGCCGGAGGGCACGCCCCATCGTGCTCATCCGACGACGGTAAGTACAAGACCCGCGCCGGTCAGGTTTCGCGCAGATGGTCGACGAGAGCCTCACTGATCCGGCGTAGCTGGTCGACCTGGGCCGGACTCAAGGCGTCGAACAGGTGCCGGCGTACGCCCTCCACGTGGCCGGGCGCGGCGGCCGCGAGGGTCGCGAAGCCCTCGTCGGTGAGCAGCGCCACCTGCCCGCGGCGGTCGGTCGGGCAGTCCTCGCGGCGGACCCAGCCGGCCGTCTCCAGGCGGGCCACCGCGTGGGAGAGGCGGCTGCGGGACGAGCCGCTGGCGTCGGCGAGGTCGCTCATCCGCAGCCGCCGGTCGGGCGCCTCGGAGAGGCGGACCAGGATCTCGTAGTAGGCGTGCGGCATCCCCGCGTCGCGTTGCAGCTCGCGGTCGAGCGTCTCCATCAGGCCCCGGGAGGCGGTCAGGAACGCCCGCCAGGTGTGCTGCTCGTCCGGGTCCAGCCAGCGGGTCATGACGCCCATCATACGGCATTTAGTTGAACGCTCAACAAAATCGGGGTACCGTCGGTGGCATGGGAATCCACCGTCTCAACCACGCCGTCCTTTACGTCAGCGACCTGGAGCGCAGCGTCGCCTTCTACCGTGACGTGCTCGGTTTCCGCCCGGTCGCGATGACGCCCGACGGCTTCCGGGGCGCCACCTTCCTTCAGGCCCCCGACTCCACCAACGACCACGACCTCGGCCTGTTCTCCATCGGCGCCGGCGCCGGACGCTCCACCGCCGGCCGCGCCACCGTCGGCCTCTACCACCTGGCCTGGGAGGTCGACACCCTCGACGAGCTGGCCGCCACCGCCCAGCGGCTCACCGCCGCCGGTGCCCTGGTCGGCACCTCCGACCACGGCACCACCAAGAGCCTCTACGGGCAGGACCCCGACGGGCTGGAGTTCGAGATCGTCTGGCTGGTGCCGGCCGCGCTCCTCGACGACACCGCCCTCGCCGCCCGCAAGCGCATCGGCCGCCTCGACCTGGACGCCGAACGCCGGCGCTACGGCGGCCAGACCCGCGGCGGCGTCGGCATCTCCGTCTCCGCCTGACGCCCGGCAGGTTGCCCTCCGCCGGTCCGCGCGGCGGGCCGGTGGGGTAGAACGGCAGCATGCCGACCGACGCCGTCCTGCGCGAACTGCTCGTCCGACACCTCGAGGTCTGGTTGCCGGGCGTCGCGCACCGCGCGCGGCGGGCCACCGTCGCCCTGGCGTACGCGGGTGACGACGCGGGGACGCCGGAGGCCGCCCTCGGCGTGGTGGCCGAGTACGTCGACCGGCTGCGCGGTCGACAGCTGACCGTGGTGGTGCTCGCCGGCGGGGGGACCGAGCTGGCGGGCCGGCTGGGCGCCGCCGAGGCGGCCCTGCCCAGCGAGGTGACCGTCCACCTGGTGCCCGGTGGGCCCGACCGGCTGCCGGTCGCGCTGAAGGCGGCCGGCGCGGCGGGCGCGCCCCTGCTGTCGTACGTGGACGGACCGGTGGACCCGGCGGTGCTGCGCGGGGCGGCGGGCGGCCGACCGGCCGAGCTGCTCCTCGTCTCCTCCGGCCCGGTGCCCTCGACCCGGCCGGCCCTCGTCGACGCCGGGTTTCCGCTGGTCACCGAGGTCGACCTGGTCCCCGCCGACGAGACGCCCGCGCGCCGGCTCGCCTTCGCCACCGGGTTCGACCGGAGCCTGGAGGCGTTCAAGGAGGCGCTGTGGGCGGTCGACGAGTACGCCGGGGTGCGCTACCGCGACCCGGCCGATCCCGCCAGCCGGGTGCTGGACATCGCGGCCGACCCGGAGCCGGGCCCGCTGCGCCGGGAGTTGCTGGCCGAACTGGCCCGCTCCGGTCCGCGTACGGTGACGGAGCTGCGCCGGTACGCGCTCACCTCGACCGTCTACCGGGCGGCCGACGCGGTCCGGGCGCTGACCGGGCTGCTCGCCTCGGGCGCGGTGACCCGCGACCCGGAGCACGGCCGGCTGGGCGGCGACGTGGTCGTCACCGCGGCGGCACCCGCATCAGCTGCCTGACCACGATCGACGCTCCGGTGGCGATCACCCCGATGCTGAACAGCATCTGCGCGCAGACCGCCAACCGGGCGACCTGCCCCTGCGCGTGCACGTCGCCGTAGCCGATGGTGGTGAGGGTGGCCAGGGCGAAGTAGAGCGCGTCGATCCGGGTGCTCAGGTTGACGAACTGGTCCGGGGTGCTGCGGGCGAGCACGTAGTCGGCGAGGGCGAAGACCAGCAGCCCGGCGACCAGCGTGACCGCCAGCCGGGTCAGTGCGCGTACCTCCGGCTCACCGGAGGGGGTGTCGACGCGGAGCTGCCGGCGTACCTGGCTGGTCACCAACCAGGCCACCACGACCACCAGCAGGAGCGTGCCGGCACTGCGCAGGGCGAGGCGCACGCCGTTCGGATCCGCCTCGACCGGAACCACGAAGTAGACGGCCAGGAGCAGCAGGCAGGTCAGCAGCGCGTGGCGGCGTTCCCGCCGCGAGGGCCGGTCGCGGGTCATGCGGGGATTCTCCGCCGACCGTCCGGTCCGATCGTCGCGATCGGCGAACTCGCTTCCGATCGCTGGCCGGCTCCTGGGTGTTAAGCGGGGGCCCTTCCTCTACCGCAGGCGTTAACGGGGGGCCCTTCCTTTCCGTGGGGCGAAGCCGAACGGGGTGCCGGTGGACCACCGGCACCCCGTTCGACCTCGGGACGTCACGCCCGGGACTTGTCCTGCTTCCAGGACAGCGGACCCGGCAGGTCCACGCGGTGCGCCTTGGCCTTCGAGTTCCAGGACCAGCGACCGATCTTGATGCTCCAGGACGAGAAGCCGTTCTCGGTGAAGTTGAGGATGATCGGGCCGTACTTCTTGCGCTTGCGGAACATCAGACCCATCGTGGCGCTCCCTTCAATGTCCCTTCCCTGCTGTGTCGAACCTGAACATGCCCGGAACCACGATTCGCGAAACCCGGTCCGATCCAGGGTGGACGACCCGGTCGGACGGCCGAACCAAGTCCTATAAATCCGGTAGGTGTTTCGGGTCGGTAAACCCTGCTGGTGCGAGTCTGCGACAACACGAGCGATGCGAATCTCACTCTTCGGAAGGCCGTTGACCGCTCGCCGGAAGCAGCGGCACGATGAACGCATGTCGCAGCGGGACGAGCTCCTCCTCACCGCTCGCGTGCACGTCGACCTGGTCCGGCACGCGAGCGCGCTCTGTTGAGCTGACCGGTTCTCCTCCGGTTCGGCCCCATCGCCGCACATCCACCGCTCGCCCGCTCGTCGCGGAGCGGCGTGCCTCCGTACCCCTTTCTCGGGGTCCTTCCTCCACTTCCATCGTGGACAGATCAGGAGACTCCTCCATGGCTTCACCCCGTCGTGCCTTCCTGCGTACCCTCGCCGCCGCCGCGACCACCGTCGCCCTCGTCGCCACCGCCGGCTGCGGCGGCGGCGCGGAAGCCGCCGAGCAGACAAAGGAGCTGCGCTACCAGGGCTCGGTCGGGCAGGTCACCCTGCCCGAACTCGCCGCCGACCTGGGCTACCTCGGCGACGTCGAACTCACCTGGATCGGCAACGTCACCGGCGGCCCGCAGGACATCCAGGCCACCGCCACCGGCCAGAGCGACGTCGGCGGCGCGTTCAACGGCGCGATCGTCAAGCTCGCCGCCGCGAACGCCCCGATCACCGCCGTCGTCAGCTACTACGGCTCGGACAAGGACACCTTCCAGGGCTACTACGTGCTCGACGGCAGCCCGATCCGGGGCCCGCGCGACCTGATCGGGAAGAAGGTCGGCATGAACACCCTCGGCGCCCACGCCGAGGCGGTGCTGAAGACCTGGCTCGCGAAGGGTGGGCTGACCCCGGCCGAGATCCGGCAGGTCGAACTGGTCGCCCTGCCACCGGTCAACGCCGAGCAGTCGCTGCGTCAGAAGCAGATCGACGTGGCCGTGCTCGGCGGCGTCATCCGCGACAAGGCGGTCGCGAGCGGCGGCGTCCGGACCATCTTCACCGACTACGAACTGCTCGGGGCGTTCAGCGCCGGCACGTACGTCTTCCGCGACGACTTCATCCGCAAGAACCCCGACACGGTCCGCGCGTTCGTCCACGGCGTCGGCAAAGCCATCGAATGGGCCCGCACCCAGCCCCGGGAGACCGTGGTGGCCCGCCTGGAGTCGATCATCTCCAAGCGGGGTCGCAACGAGGACACCTCGCTGGTGAAGCTCTGGAAGAGCAGCGGCGTCGCCGGGAAGGGCGGCGTGATCAGCGACCAGGAGTTCGCCACCTGGATCGACTGGCTGGCCGCCGAGGGCGAGATCAAGGGCGCCCGGCCGAAGCCGGGTGACATCTACACCAACGAGTTCAACCCGTTCGCCACCGGCGGCGGTGCGGCATGACCACCGACAAGATCCTCTTCGACCGGGTGTCCAAGAGCTTCCCGGTCCGCGCCACCCGGCGCTCGCCGGCCGGCGCGGTCACCGCGCTGGACCAGGTGACCCTCGGCGTACGCCCCGGCGAGTTCCTCGTCGTCGTCGGCCCCAGCGGCTGCGGCAAGTCCACCCTGCTCGACCTGCTCGGTGGGCTGTCCCGGCCCACCGCCGGGCAGGTGCTCGTCGACGGCGAGCCGGTCACCGGGCCCGGCCTGGACCGGGGCATCGTCTTCCAGCAGTACGCCCTGCTGCCCTGGCGCACTGCCGCCGGCAACGTCGCGTTCGGTCTGGAGGCCAAGGGCGTGCCCCGCGCCGAGCGCGCCGACCTGGTCGCCCACCACCTGGAACTGGTCGGGCTCACCGGCTTCGCCGACCGGCACCCGCACGAGCTGTCCGGCGGCATGAAGCAGCGGGTGGCCATCGCCCGCAGCCTCGCGTACGACCCGGACATCCTGCTGATGGACGAACCGTTCGCCGCCCTCGACGCGCAGACCCGCGACTCCCTGCAGGACGAGCTGGTGCGGATCTGGCAGGCCACCGGCAAGACCATCGTGTTCATCACCCACGGCATCGACGAGGCGGTCCACCTCGGCCAGCGGGTCGCGGTCATGACCTCCCGGCCGGGCCGGATCAAGCAGGTCATCGACATCGACCTCGGTGACCGCTCGGTGGAGGACGTCCGCTCCACCGACGCCTTCCGGCACCACCGTCACGAGATCTGGACGCTGCTGCGCGACGAGGTCCGCGCCGCCCAGTCCGCCGAACGTCACGAGGAGGCCCGCGTTGGTTGACATCGCCGAACGACCCAGGTTGGTGACCCCCGCCGCCGCGATCGCCGCGGCGCCCACCGACGCCGCACCCCGGCTGCCCCGGCGGCTGCTCGGCCTCGGCGGGAAGGCCCTGCACCGCACCGCCGCGCTGCTCGCTCTGGCCCTGGTCTGGGAGACCGCGCCCCGGCTCGGGCTGGTCGACCGGGTCTTCCTGCCGCCGCTGTCGGAGGTGCTGGTGGGCTGGACGGCGCTGCTGCGCAGCGGCCAGCTCGCCGAGCACGTCGGCGCCAGCCTCACCCGTTCGCTGACCGGCCTCGGGCTGGCGGTGGCCACCGCCATCCCGCTCGGGCTCCTCATCGGGTGGTACCGGCCGCTGGCGAACCTGCTCAGCCCGCTGCTGGAGGTGTTCCGCAACACCGCCGCCCTGGCCCTGCTGCCGGTCTTCGTGCTGATCCTCGGCCTGGGGGAGACGTCGAAGATCGCGCTGGTGCTGTACGCCTGCTCGTGGCCGATCCTGCTCAACACCATCGCCGGGGTGAAGGGCGTGGACCCGCTGCTGATCCGGTCGGCCCGCTCGATGGGGCTCAACCACCTGCGGCTGTTCCAGAAGGTGATCCTGCCGGCCGCCGTGCCCACCATCTTCACCGGCGTTCGGCTGGCCGGGGCGTACTCGATCCTGGTGCTCGTCGCGGCCGAGATGGTCGGCGCGAAGGCCGGCCTCGGCTACCTCATCAACTACGCGCAGTACAACTTCGCGATCGCCGACATGTACTCCGGGATCATCACGATCTCCGCGATCGGCCTGGTCGTCAACCAGCTCCTCGTCACCCTGGAGCGCCGCTTCTCCACCTGGCGCGTCGACGTCTCCGCCTCCTGAAGGGACCCCTCCATGCCCCGCACCCTGCACCTCAACGCGTTCCTCATGGGCGTCGGCCACCACGAGGCGGCCTGGCGGCACCCGCGTACCGACCCGCGCCGGGTCGCCGACGTCGGCCACTTCGTGGAGCTGGCCCGCACCGCCGAACGCGGCACCCTCGACTCGGTCTTCCTCGCCGACGGCCTCGCAGTCGGCCCGGCGGTACGGCACAACATCCAGGCCGTCTTCGAGCCGATCACCCTGCTCGCCGCCCTGGCCACCGCCACCGAACACGTCGGCCTGATCGCCACCGCCTCCACCACCTACAACGAACCGTTCAACCTGGCCCGCAAGTTCGCCTCGCTGGACCACCTCAGCGGCGGCCGGGCCGGCTGGAACATCGTCACGTCGGCGCAGGCCCGGGAGGCGTGGAACTTCAACCTCGACGACCACCCGGCGCACGCCGACCGCTACCGGCGGGCGGCTGAGTTCGTCGACGTCGCCGTCAAACTCTGGGACAGCTGGGAGGACGACGCTCTGGTCCTCGACACCGCGGCCGGGGTGTTCGCCGACACCGACCGGGTGCACGAGGTCGCCCACGCCGGTCCGCAGTTCCGCGTCCGGGGCCCGCTGAACACCCCCCGCCCGCCGCAGGGCCGGCCGCTGCTGGTGCAGGCCGGCTCGTCGGCCGACGGCATCGCCTTCGCCGCCCGGTACGCCGAGGCCGTCTTCACCGCCCAGCAGACCCTCGCCGACGGGCAGCGCTTCTACGCCGCCCTCAAGCAGGCCACCATCGCCGCCGGCCGGGACCCGGAGCTGGTGAAGGTCCTGCCCGGCATCGCCCCGGTGCTCGGCGGCACGGAGGCCGAGGCGCGGGCCCTCGCCGCCGAGCTGGAGGACCTGATCGTCCCCGAGCACGCCCTTGCCCAGCTCTCCGGCATGACCGGCCTCGACCTCACCGGCCTGCCGCTGGACGGGCCGCTGCCCGACCTGCCCGACGTCACCGCCGTCCAGTCCCACCAGAGCCGCTACCAGCTCGTCGTCGACCTGGCCCGGCGCGAGAACCTGACCATCCGGCAGCTCATCGGCCGGCTCGGCGGCGGACGCGGCCACCGGGTCGTCGCCGGTACGCCCGAGCAGATCGCCGACCAGATCGAGCAGTGGTTCACCGGAGGCGCCGCCGACGGGTTCAACATCATGCCGCCGCTGCTCCCCTCCGGGCTGGAGGACTTCGTCGACCACGTGGTGCCGCTGCTGCGGGCCCGCGGCCTGTTCCGCCACGAGTACGCCGGCCGCACCCTGCGCGAGCACTACGGTCTGCCCCGACCGGCCAGCACGTACGCCGCGCCGGCCCTGGTGCCGGCGTGACCACCGTGGAGCGTCCCCGGGCGGACGCGCTCCCCGACACCCACGCCGACCTGCTGCCGGTGGACCGGGACCTGTTCCGGGGTCTGCTGCGCCGGCAGGCCGCCACGGTCACCGTCGTCACCGCCGTCGCCCGCGGCACCTGGAACCGGGCCTGCCTGGGGGGCGCGGGGGAGCCGGTGCGGGCCGGCTTCACCGCCACCTCGTTCACGTCGGTCTCGCTCGACCCGCCGCTGGTCTCCTTCTGCCTCGGTGTGGCCTCGTCGAGCTGGCCGGTGCTGGCCCGCGCCGAGCACGTCGCGGTGCACCTGCTCGCCGCCGGTCAACGTGACGCGGCCCGGATCTTCGCCACCAGCGGCATCGACCGGTTCGCCGCCTACCGGGACTGGGCACCGGGGCCCTTCGGCGTCCCGCTGCTGCACGGGGCGCTGGCCCAACTGCTCTGCCGGGTGGTGGACCGGGTGCCGGCCGGCGACCACACCCTGGTGATCGCCGAACCCCTCGCCCTCGGCGCGGGCGTCGACGGCGACCCGCTGGTCTACCACCAGGGCGGCTACACCACCGCCGAACCGTCGGTGCCGGAATGACCGCGGACAGGCTGCTGGCGCTGGACAAGGCCGGACAGGACCTGCTGTTCCGCGCGGCCCGTACGGCGAACACCTTCACCGGCGAGCCGGTCACCGACGCCCAGGTCGCGGCGATCCACGACCTCGTCCGGTACGGGCCGACCGCGCTCAACGGTCAACCCCTGCGGGTGCTGCTGCTGCGCTCGCCGGAGTCCCGGGCCCGGCTGCTGCCGTACGTGTCCGGCGGCAACCGGGCCAAGACGGCCGGTGCCCCGCTGACGGCGGTCCTCGCCGCCGACGTGGACTTCCACGAGCGGCTTCCGGAGCTGTTCCCGCACCGGCCGGACGCGAAGGACTGGCTGTCCGACCGGGAGGAGCGGGTGGCGCAGGCCCGGTTCAACGCCACCCTCCAGGTCGGCTACCTCGTCGTCGGTGTCCGCGCGGCGGGGCTCGCCGCCGGCCCGATGGCCGGGTTCGACGCCGAGGGCGTACGGCGGGAGTTCTTCCCCGACGGCCGGCACGAGGTGCTGCTCCTGCTGAACATCGGCCGCCCCGGCCCGGACGCCGCGCGCGAGCGCCTGCCCCGCCTGGCCACCGAGGAGGTGGTGCGGACGCTCTAGGCCCGCTCCGGGGCGTGGGCGGTGAGGACGCGGGTGGTGCTCCCGTCGGACTCGGTGATGTCGCGCTCGTGGACGAAGCCGACCCGGGTCAGCAGCGTGAGGCTGGCCCGATTGGCGTCGGCGACGGTGGCGTGCACCCGGGGCAGGCCGAGGGTGTCGAACCCGTACGCGACCAGGGCCCGGGCCAGCTCGGTCCCGAGACCGGCGCCCCAGGCGGGCTTCGCCAGGGCGTACACGATCTCGTGGCCGTCGACCTGGTCGGTCCGCTTGATCTCGGCGTGCCCGACGTACCGTCCGTCGTGGTGCACCGCCCAGACGTCGAAGAGGTCCTCGGCGTAGACGACGGTGAACACGCGTCCGAACAACTCCGCCGCCTCCCGCGTGGTCAGCGGCCCGTCGCCCATGAAGCGGCCCACCTCCGGGTCGCTGAGCAGGGCGACGAAGTCCTCCGCGTCGTCCGGCCGGTACGCCCGCAGCAGCAGCCGGTCGGTGCGCAGGGTCGGGGTCGGTCTCAGCGGGGTTCCCAGGCGTCCGGCAGGGCGGTCAACTTGCGGACGTGCGCGGGGAGACGCCCGTTGACGATCTCGGCGAGGCTCACCTCGTCGACGACCCGGCGCACCGCCGCGCGGACGGCCACCCAGAGCCCGGGCAGGTTCTCCGCCGAGCCCTCGTACCGGGTCTCCTCCGGGCGCAGGCCGCGTACCCCGGCGAGCGGGCCCTCGACCGCCCGCAGCACCGCACCCACAGTCACCTCCCGCGGTGGACGCGCCAGGGTGTAGCCACCCTCCGCGCCGCGCTGCGCCCGGACGATGCCGGCGCGACGCAGGTCGGCCAGGACCGCCTCCAGGAACTTGCGGGGCATGTCCTGCTCCGCCGCGATGGCCTGGGTGGAGAGCAGCCGGGGGTACGCGGTGGCCAGGCTCAGCGCCGCCCGTACCGCGTAGTCGCCGCGCGCGGAGATCTGCACCCTGCCATCATGCCGGGCGGCGGGTACCCGTCGCGTCGGCAGGTGGGCGTGGACGGACCATCCGCCCGTTCTTCGGCTTTTCCCGACCGGTCGGGGAGGTCGCCGGTGCGCCGGTCGGTGCGGGCGTACGGTCGCCCGGCTCGGCCGACGCGGACCCGCGCGGTGCCGGCTGTCCCGAGGTGGGCCGGGCGGTTCCGGTCAGGGGCTGGTCGCGGGCGGCGCGGAAGGCGCCGGGACTGGACCCGACCTCCCGGGTGAAGAACCGGCCGAAGTTGGTGGGCTCGGTGAAGCCGAGCCGCCGACCGATCCGGGCGATCGGCTCGTCGGTCGCGGCCAGCAGCCGGCTGGCCTGGAGTGCCACCCGCTCGTCGAGCACCTGCTTGGCGCTGCGACCGGTGACGGCCAGGCAGGCGCGGGTCAGCGTCCGCACCGAGCACCCGAGCTGGGCCGCGTAGTCCTCGACGCGGCGGGTGTGCGGGTAGCCGCGCTCCACCTCCCGACGGAACCGCTGGTAGGTGGCCGTCTCGGCGCGCGGCGCCGTCGCCGGGGCGACGCCGGGAAGCAGCGACAGCCGCAGCAGCAGGACGGCGAGCTGGTGTCGGAGCAGTGCCTGGGCGGCGGGCACGTCCCGGTGCCGGTGGGCGTCGACGGCCAGCTGGCTCACCTCGTTGATCACCGCGTCCTCGTCCTCGCCGACGAGCTGCCGCCACGGCGGGACCGCGTCGAGATCCACCTCGAACCCGCGCAGTGCCTCGGCGTCCCAGCGCACCACCGTGGCGTCCAGCGGGGGGACGGTGCAGCGCAGCACCTGCCCGGCCCGCACCCGCAGCAGCGTCCCCGGTCGGCAGGGCAGCGGGCGGAAGTCCAGGTCCGCCGTGCCGTGGCCACCGGTGGTCAGGACGAGCAGGTCGCGGTCCACCAGCACCGGGCGCCGCCACCCGGAGCCGGGCGCGAGATCACCCAGCGTGAGGGTGTCGATCGGGGTTGCGCCGGTGTCGACGCCGGGGGACGGGACGGGGGAGAACTGACCGGGAGGGACCATCACCTGCGACGGTAGCCCGAGGTCACGCCCATTGCATCCTGGCCGGGGCTTGTTCTCGCTTCGGCGGCCGGGCTACGTTACCGGGCGGTAGCTCCGGTTCGGGGCCACACCCGGCGTTGGACGACACGATGGGATGGGCATGACGGATCTGTTCTCGGTCGACGGCAAGACGGTTCTGGTCACCGGTGGCTCGCGGGGTATCGGCCTGATGATCGCCCAGGGCTTCGTCCGAGCCGGGGCGCACGTGATCATCTCGTCCCGCAAGGCCGACGTCTGCCAGGCGGTCGCCAAGGAGCTCTCCACCGAGGGCCGGTGCGAGGCGATCCCGGCCGACCTCGGCAACGACGAGGGCGCGCAGGGGCTCGCCGCCGCGGTCCGGGAACGGGTCGACAGGCTCGACGTCCTGGTCAACAACGCGGGCGCGACCTGGGGCGCACCCCTGGAGTCGTACCCGGAGGCCGCGTTCGACAAGCTCTGGGCGGTCAACGTGAAGGCCGTCTTCCGGCTCACCACCGCGCTGCTGCCGGCCCTGCGCGCCGGCGCGAGCGCCGACGACCCCGCCCGCGTGATCAACATCGGGTCCGTCGACGGCCTGCGCGTCCCGTTCATGGAGGTGTACGCGTACTCCGCCACCAAGGCGGCCGTGCACATGCTCACCCGCAGCCTGGCCCACCAGCTCGCCGGTGAGCAGATCACCGTCAACGCGATCGCGCCCGGACCGTTCGAGAGCAAGATGATGGCGTTCGCGCTGGACGACCCCGCGTCGCGCGCGGCCATCGCGGCACAGGTGCCACTGGGCCGCATCGGCCGGCCGGAGGACATGGCCGGCACGGCGATCTACCTGTCGTCGCGCGCGGGGGCGTACCTGACCGGTGCCGTCATCCCGGTGGACGGTGGCATCACCACGCACGGCTGAGCACCACCGGAGGGCACGGGCGCTGTCCGCGTACCTCCGGGTAGCCGGAACCGCGCGGACTCGGCAGATCCGCGCGGCCCCGGTGTGGCCGGTTGCCCGGTCGTTCAGCGACCGGCGAGCAGCCGATTCACCGCCGTGTCGACGTCGAGGTGCTCGGCCTCGCGGCCGCGTGGCACCACGACGTAGGTCCGCCGCAGGAAGCGCACGAGTACGCTCCGCGGCACCTCGAAGAGGGCGTTGCCGTCCGGTGACGACAGCGCCAGGGCGACGAAGTCCCCGCGCGGGGTGGCCCAGGGCCAGACCCGCACGTCGCCGATGCCGGCCGGCTCGTCGAGACCAGTCACCAGCAGTTCACGGGCGAAGGACCAGCTGACTGCCTCGCCCCCGGCCGATTCGGCATGGAACAGGACATGGACCGCGTACGGATCAGCTGGGTCGTAACGCAGACTGGCACGCACCGGCAAGGCCGTGGCGTCAGGTGCGACGAGCCTTAGCGACGTCTCGACCTCTACGGTCGTCGGTCGGATGACACTCATGGACGATCTCCCCCCGGCACCGCTGCGGAACGCGCGTGTCCCGCTTTTCCCATACTCAGGTGCTGCCCCTAGCTACGCTCCGCCATACGCTGACTTCACCCAGTGGTGGGAAGGGGGTCGGAAAGCCCGCGTGAATGTGAAGATTCATGTAGGATTTCCGGTTCTGCCCAGTGCGTTGGTCCCGCCCGGCATCGGGTGGCTCAGTCGACGACTTACTCCGGTAACGTCCAGTCGACCGTTGCAGTGACGGGCGCGCGCCACACTGGGAGTGGAAATGGTGACGAAGCGATCCTCATTGGAGAGGACGACCGCGCCGGGACCACCGAACGTCGCGGTCCGCTCAGCCGAAAAGCGGGGGTACGGGGTGCCGAAGGAGCAGCAGGGCCGGCCCGGACGGCCGGTCCAGGAGCAGGGGGGTGGCCTTGCCGTGGCGGAACGGCGCAGCCGTCCACGCTGGCGGCAGCGGGTGTCGACCACCCTCGAGTTGATCCGCGCCAATCCCACCGGCCGGGTGGCTCTCAAGATCTTCATCGGCATCGCCGGCGCCCTCGTGGTGACCATCGGCATCGCGCTGATCCCACTGCCCGGGCCCGGGTGGCTGCTGGTGATCGCCGGCCTCGGCATCTGGGCCGTCGAGTTCCACTGGGCCCGCCGGCTGCTCGCCTTCACCCGACGACACGTGCACGGCTGGACGCAGTGGGTGACCCGACAGTCACTCGGCGTGCGGTTCGTGCTGGGGGCGGTCGGGCTGGTGTTCGTGTCGGTCGTCGTGTGGCTGTCGCTGAAGTACAGCCTCGGCATCGACCTGGTGGCGCAGGCACTGAAGTACCTGGCGACGAACTGAGGCCCCGGGTTTTTGGTCCGGTCGCACGATCAGGTAGAGTCATCGGCGCTGAGGGCGATTAGCTCAGCGGGAGAGCGCTTCGTTCACACCGAAGAGGTCACTGGTTCGATCCCAGTATCGCCCACGCAGGTCAAAGGCCACTTCCCGGCTTCGGGAGGTGGCCTTTCTGCTTGCGTACAGCAGCTAAGTACAGCAACGGCGTCAGCGGCCGAGAGAATCGCCAAGGCGCTTGAGTGCGTCTCTGGTCGCCTTCGTCGATACCTGGGTGTAGATCTCCATCGTCACGGAGAAGCGGGCGTGCCTCAGCACCTGCATGGCGACTCTGGGGTGGACGTCGAGGTCGGCCAGGAGCGTGGCGCAGGTCCTTCTTGCGTCATGAACGGTGATCGGCTTGACGCCCGCTTTCTCGCACCTCGTCTGCCAGGAGCGCTGGAAGTTGCGCGGCTCGATCGGTGTGCCATAGCGGGTGGTGAAGACGAGGTCGGTTTCGTGCCATGCCTTTCCGGCGGCTGCTCGTGCCTCGTCGCGTTGTTCGCTTCGCAGCTTGAGCGCTGTCAGGCAGATGTCGGGCAGGGGGAGGGTGGCGTCGGACGCCTGGGTCTTGGTGTCGCGGTGCAGAAGCTGCCCGCGTACGCGTTGTAGTTGGCGGCCGATGGTCAGCTCTCCGGCGTCGAGGTCGACGTCTTTCCACGTCAGTCCGAGGGCCTCGCCCTTGCGTAGGCCGGTGACGAGGACCAGGGCATAGGCGGCGTAGAGCGGGTCGTCGTCTGCTCTGGCGGATTCGAGGAACTTGCGGGCCTCGTCGCTCGACCATGACTTGCCCCGCCGCCGGCGGACCGTGGCCAGGGTGACCGGTACGGCCGGGTTCTTGGTGATGAGGTCTTCGGCTTGGGCGTGAGTGAGGGCAGCTCGTAGGGCGGCCCGGATGTCGCTGACCGTGCGCGTCGACGGGACGGCCTGGCAGCAGCGGCCGACCGCGCAGCAGCGCCGTTTGTCCTTCCTGCGGGCGGCGTCCTTGCCCTGGGCGCAGCACTGGCAGGTGCGGGCCACCTGGTTGATCCAGGTCTGCACGTCCCGGGACTGCAGCCGGTCGAGCCGCTTGCTGCCGAGGCCGGGGGCGATATAGCGGCGGACGAACGTCTCGTAGGTCGCGTAGGTCAAGGGTGCCCGGTTCGGCTGGATGATCTCGGCCAGCCAGTAGGTGAGGAAGCTGCCGACCGTGGGGACGCTCGTTGCTACCGGTCCCTGCTTCGCCTGCTGGTGCAACTTGATCCACTTGTCGTGGACGGCCTCCCGTGTCTTGCCGTAAACGTACTTGCGGGTCCGTCGGCCGTCTGGCTTGGTGACCCAGACGTAGGCGGCGTAGCCGTTGCGGTAGGGGAAGATGGAGCCTTCGCCGTTGGCTCGTGCGCGTGCGGGCATCAGGCGGCCTCCTGGCGTTTGACTTGTTCGCGGATGTAGTCGTCGACCCATTCGGGGAGGATGCGGCGGTACTTGCCGTCCTTGATGGAGCGCAGTTCGCCGGTGGCGATCTTCATCTTGACCTTGGAGATGCCGAAGCCGAGCAGGACGGCGACCTCGGCGGGGGAGTACCAGCGGGGTCGGAGGTCGTGGGTCATGCGGCGGCTCTGGTGAGCCAGGCTTCGTAGGCGAGTTCCTCCCGGCCGACGCGTCTGCTCTCGCGTCGCTGCCTAGCGGCGGTGTTGGCCAGGAGTGCGTCACCTTCGGTGAGCCAACCGGCCCCGGCGTAGCTGAGAACGCCCACCATCACGGTGTCGGAGTTCTCGCCGTCCTCGGTTCGACGATGGGTGGCGCGGATGTCGCGGAGCTGGCCGAAGGTGACCGAGTAGCGACGGGCTTTGGTGAGGAAGTGGCCACCGAAGCCGAGCATGTGGGTCCACCGACGTAGGCCGGCGTAGGCGTTGGGTTTGGTGTCAAGCCTGCCTTGACGCTCGTCGGCGGTTGCGGCGCCGCTGGTAGTGGCGTCGTGGGTGGGGCGGCCGAGTCGCCAGCAGGCGTCGATGAGGCGGGCGAGGTGGTCGCCTTCGGGGTCGGCGTAGTCATCGATGGTGGCGGGGGTGAGGCGGGTGGAGCAATGACCGGTGGCTTCGGTGGCCTTAGTGGCGTATTTGGCGAGGTAGGCGGCGACCTTGCTGTCGGTCAGCTCTCCGCCGGTGGCGTTGATGCGGCGGACGTCGACCTGCTCGCCCCAGGCGACCAGCCAGCCCTGCGGCCGGTCTGGGTGCTCCGGTGTGGTGACGGTGATCTTGCGAGCGGCGGCGTCGGCGGCTGCCTCCAGATCGTCGATGGTGAGGCCGTCCGGTGGCCGCACGAGGGCGTCGGGGTCGTCGGGGTCGACGCCATCGAGGCGCAGCAGGATGTGGAAGTGGACAGCGGCGCGGCGTTGCATCTCGGTGACCTTGCCGTGGGACACCCGAACGGGCGGCACCCAGCGGACCTTGCCGGAGGCGGTGACGACCCGGACGAGGGGGATACCGCGCTTCCGGCAAAGGGCGGCGAGGTGGCGTTCGATGGCCTGCTTGGTGCGCCGCCACAGCTCGCCGGAGAAGTAGTTCCAAAGCACCTGGTGGTCGTGGTCGTAGCAGTCCAGGCACAGCGGCCGCCCGAGCCGCGGATCGTCGGCCTCGTGGCGGGCGAAGCACATTGCGGGCTGCCCGTGCGGGCAGGTGCCGGCGGTGCTGCGGGCACGGCAGGGGGCGGGGCGGCAGTCGCAGCGCCGCCGGCTGGTGCAGGTGTGGCGCGGGACGTGCCGGTGGTGGACTGCGCCGAAGGACGGGGCGGTGAGGGTGGCGAAGACGACCGGGTGCCGGCCGACCGAGGCCGGGACGCCTTTGCCGCCGGTCAGGCCGGAGCGCACCACCTGGTAGGCGTCCCCGGCATAGACCCAGGCGCAGTCGGGGCACTGGACTTCGCGGCGGTTGCCGCACGCCTTGTAGAGCGCCTGGTCGGGCAGCTCGTCAGTGTGCTGCTCGCGCAGGATTCTGCCGCTGTCAGCGTCAACGGCGGCGATGGTGCCAGTAAGGCGGATCGGGTGGGCGCAGCCGCCCGCAGGAGCCGAGTGCTCCAGCCAGCCGGAGAACCCGGGCATGGCAGCGCGGTGCACGGCTTGGGCGTCACGGCCCTCGGCGAGGCCGGGCCGGTACAGGTCGAGCGGGGTGGACAGGACTTCCTCCTCAGGTGGTGTCAGTGACGGGAGACGAAGCACCACCAGCCGTGGACATCGGTCCGCTGGCGGTGTTCGTCGTGTCTCCTGGCACCGCCGGGAGGGCGGCTGACGCCGGAGGGCGGAGTCGTGGTGGTGCCACGTTCCGCCGATGAGTCATGTCCTTTCGCGCTCATGGACCTGACGAGTGGGACGGCACGGGCGGGGAGCCTGGAATGCCGGCATCGGGCGGGTTGCCGCAGGCTGCCCCACCCGTGGAGGTGGGCGAATCCGGGCCATCGTGGACGGCAGGGAAGGCCGTACTGGGCCGCTCAGCGGATTCAGGGGACCGGCACAGCGGCCGGTGCGATCGAGAGCCGGCGGGACGTGGCCCGCCTCAGCGGCAGGAAGGTCGCTCGGCATCTCCGACGTCGAGTCCAGCGATCCGGCAGGAAGGCCGCGCTAGCGTGCTCGACGGGCGCCAGAGTAGCACCGGGTGCCGACACGTCAACCCGTCGTGACCCCGCAGCCCCTGGCAGACCGGCCGGCTGCCGGCGGGTGTGGGAGGACTTTCTGTACATCTATCAAGGCGGCCCTTGACGGGCCGCACGCGCCGCCGCCAGGGCGCGCGGCCTGCACTTCGCTGCCGCTCCGCTCCGCTCCGGCAACGCAACACGCCCGGCGGCTGGCGCGGAGAGCGGGAAGCCCGGAGGGCCGCCACAGACGGCAGCGACGAAGCCGATGGACGTTCGGGGGCCGGCAGCCGACCGGGGCGCGGCGGCCCCCGCACCGCCGCGCCGCAGGGCGACTTGCGGCCGGCCGTCATGGGGGTGCGGCGCGGAGGATGCGGGGCCGCCCCTCCGGCCTCAAGGGTGCTTCGCATCGCTGCGCGACGGCCCTGCGGGCCGTCCTTGACCCCGGAGCCTCTGCGACCCCTCGGGCCGGCGTTGCCGGCAGGCGGGGGCCTGCCCGTGATGCGCGCGCCGCACCCCCACCACGACCTCGTCGCGCCGCTCGCCGCCCTCCTTCGCCGTCAAGAAAGGCTTGACGGCGAACAAACAACCAGGATGCCTCTAGATCGCGCCATCGATCCTGTCCGTGGCCGTGCTGACTGACGTCGGCTGGCCTGTGTCCGATCTTCGAGAGGGTGGGTGCGATGCGCCGCTGGCTTGTGACGCCTGCTGTGATGGTCCTCGGGTTGTTCCCAGCCGGCTGCGGCACATCATCGGTGGGTGCCCCGGACCCGGTTGACAACACAGCGCAGGTCTGTAGCGACTTCCGCAAGGTCTTCGACCGTTACTCGAACGGCGATTCTCCTGAGCGGCTCGCCTACGTACAGGCGGTGGAAGCGGACTACAAAGGAAACGGTAAGCCAGGCGCAGCAAGCGCGGCGAAAGTGGCCTACTTTCAGGCGTGGGCTCGTGACCTTCGTCCAGTCGCAGCCCACGCGAGTAACCCGGAGCTAGAAACAGCTCTAAACCGGGCAGCCGATGCCCTCAACGCGATCGCCGATGGGCGGGCATCGGCCATGGCGGAGTTGAACAACACTTGGCAGCCGCTCCTCGACACCTGTCCGGAGGCGTCGCCCGGTGTCTCACCCGCCCGCTAGATGCACTGCCCGAGGGACAAGAGGCCAAGCGGTAGCGTGATCGGCGGGTAGCCGTCGCTCAATGGGTAGAGCGCCGGCGTGACGACGGAGGATGCGGATTCGAATCCCGCCGGACCACCCACCCATACGAAAGCCGCCGCGATCCGTGCCCGTAGCGTGCCCGACACAGCGGTCAACATCAGCCAACAGCGGCTCGTCGCACAGCTCCAAGGCGGCGGCCATGACTTTGCCACCAGTCAACACCACCTCCAGGGACTGCAAACCAACCCGATTCCCAAGCTGATGCTCGGCACCTTCGAAGGTGGCGGTGTCACCCCTGACCGACGGGCGTCGGCTGTCAGCGCTCGGCAATGATGGACCGATGGGCAACTGCCAGAGGTGCGGAGCTGATGTCGAACCTGACGGGCCAGCTGTGGAGGTTGTAGGAGGCGGTGTCTGCTGGTGGGTGCCGTTCGTGGAGGACCTTCGTCGTACCTCGCCGAAGCTGGTCCACTGGCGTTGCTACATGGACCAGAACGGAGCCGATGCGCTGCTAGCCCTGGTCACGGCTTCCGACCGTGAGCGGCGCGGCTTCATCCGTCTCCTGCGCCGCAATCTCAACGAGGAACGCCGAGCGGAACACCCGACGGGACCCGGCGGTGAGTGACTAACTGGGTGACGATCAGGACGTCCAACGGCGAACAGCCCTGGACGACCGTGGACGTTAGACGTCAGGTCTTGAGCGTGATGACGCAGGTAGAGACCGGCTGATGGTTGCCTGGGGGTCAAGGTCGCGGAGTTGTTGTCCCTCTGCGCTCGGCAGGGATGGGTCCGTCAGCGTTCTGTCGGGAACGTCTTTTCGCACGACGCAATGCAAGGGTGCTCATCAAGGCGAGCGCGCCTGAGGCGATGATCCCGAAAGGGAGGTGGTTGGCCCAGCCTTGCCAGATTGCGACACCCCAGACGAGCCAACTGCTCCAGGCCGCCACGACGAAGGCTCGCCATACCAGAGGCCGCCAACTCATGCGGCAGAGTCAAGCAGATCTCCACCAGGGTGTCGACGAGGAACTTGAGTTCATCGCCGTCGCCGTATCCCGCCGGGCCCAAACGAGGACCGATCAAGCCGGCTGGCCGCTGATCCGCCCGGTGGTTGACGAGGGCCACGCCCAGGCCGTCACTAGGCCGCCGGAGGCCGATCGCGAGCAACCAACGACGACCACTGGTGACGGCGTCTGCCCAGGTGACAGGGCGTATTCGGCGCGATGATCAGGTCGGCCGGGACCGCCTTACCTGTAGTTGGTGAACTGGCGGCTAAGGCTGGTAGTCCTCAGCGCCAAGCCGTGCGTGCAGCACGGCGTCGGCGGTCGGAGGCGTCGGCGGAACGAGCGGCTTGTACCCGGTATCCGGCCCTCGGGGTGGTCGTGCGACGACCTGCGCAGGCTGGGGCGACAGCCTGGATCAGTGATCCTGAAGGGCTGCTGCCCGGGGAAGCGATGGGTGATTGCTCGTCCAGTTGGTTAGGTGGCATATCGGGAACCGTGATGGGACAACGCCCGTCATAGCCCTGGCGGCAATCCAGGTAACGGCTCGGAGGGTGCTCGATGCGGCGCAGGCTTGTCATCGCGATTGTTGCTGGAGTGCTCGCCGCTGCGGCGGTGGGCACCGCGGGCTGCGCCCGCAATACCCCAGCGGGCACCACACCACCGGAAGGAGCGCCGGCAGGGGATTGGCCGGCTGGTGTGAAGGAGTCCGAAGTCTATGTGCAGGTGTTGCGCAGTTACCTCAGTACGCCGGCTGAGAACTCCTTCCCTGGGCAAGCCTTCAAGTCGGTCTACGTGCTCGACCATGCCCATCCGGACGCTGGAGATCCTGTCGGAGGGCATGAGCGGGCCACTCCCATCGCGTCGAACGCCCAGGACGATGTCACGGCTGCGCTGTCGGGAATGGCTCGTGTGGTGTTCATCGCCGACCGGGATACCGTGATCGAGACGAGGCACGGCTGCCATCAAGTCCGGGACGGCGGCATCTTGATCACTCTCGGCACGGTCGACGGTGACGACCGCGAGGCGCGGGTCGCCGTCAACGGCTTCGTCGCCTGCAATGGCGCTACGTGGTTGACCTACGTCGTCCAGAACAAACCTGGCACTGGGTGGCGGGTGACGGGCACGACCGGGCCGAGGGCGATCGCTTAGCTCGTCCTGGGAGCCGATCAACATCAGAAACCCTCAACCGCGAGGCCAAGTCAGCAGAAAGTCAGCGAGTGCTCTGCCGCGCAACGGATCACGAAGGAAGGAGCGGCGACAGCATTAGGCGCCGCACACAGGACGACACCCGTTGGCACTGTCCGACGACCATGACCAGGCTCCGCCACCGGGGTTTGTGCCGGGCCGCCGGCGGAAGGGCTGTCGACAGCAACGCTGACAGCAACGCCGCCGGACGGCGGCACACTAACGGGTGCTGGCACGGACGAAGCTCCGAGCGTGCAGCCGTTGCCGGACGCGTGCGGACGCGACGCACAGCGGTTACAAGCGAGGGGTCGAAGGCTCCAGGGCGTCAGCGCACTACGTCGCGGACGTGTTGTAGCGATCGAGCGTCGCCTTGGAGGTTGATGCGTCGCGGAAGACGAGCTCCCACGGGCCGGTGTTCACGTCCATGTCCTTGCCGAAGCCAATCCACTTCCCGGCCATCCGTCGGCCGGTGGGCTCGGCGATGAGTTGGATTGCACCGTGATACCGGGCAGCCCGGTAGTAGCCGGCCGGGTCGGTCTGCTCCACCCACGTGCCGGTGACAACGGCACCATCCACGGTCAGGTCCAGCGAGAGAGACGATGCCGCCGAGCCGGGCAGGCTGCGCGCGGTCAGTCGATCGCCGTGCTGAAGCAGAACCACGAAGTGCTGCCCGGCGAAGGAGTCGCCCCGGCCGCTGGAGTAGTACTGGTAGCGGCTGAGCCACACGCCTTCGTATGAGCTGTGGACCGTGGCGGGCTTAGACGTTGGTGTCGGCGTGGCCAGGCTAGACATGGGAGAGGTCAGGTCATGGCCGCCGTATTCGTCGCCGGCGACGTGCCCGACGGGCACCGCGGCGAAGCCGAGCAGCGAGATGGGTAGGCCGGTGACGACCTCCAGGGCGCGGGCGTAGACGGGGCGCGGCGCAGTGATCGTGCCGGACTCCCATCGCTGAACGAGTCTCTTGTTGGCGTCGTTGGGCTCGCCGACGCGGTGGCCGGCGGCCTGGAGCGCGCGAGCGAAGTCGTCTTGGCTCATGCGCATCCCGGTGCGGACGGCGCGCAGGGCGGTGTTGGGGGCAGCCATGACCGCCACGATAGCGCTGTGTCGCCTAAATGTCGTCGGCAATGTGGTCGGGTTGTCGTGTCTTGTGCCGTCGCAGTCGGTGACATCCGGACGTCAGTGTGGACCTGCGACGGCCGAGCGCGCCGCCGTGCTTCTGCTGACGGAGGTGGGGATGCCCGGCAATGGCGACGAGCCGGCGGTGAGCCGGGGCGAGCAGATCCAGGCGGCCGAGCGAGAAGCGGCCAAGCGGCGGCTTCTCGCCGAGGCGGAGGCGGATCGAATACCGGCGGAGGAGACCACGCGGGCGATGCCGGATCGGCGGTGGCGTCATGGGCAGCGTTGAGCTGTTGCCGGTTGGGCGGCGGGTTGCGTACTGGCGGGGTCGACGAAAGCTGTCGCAGCAGGTCTTCGCCGACCGGCTCGGCAAGTCGAAGAGCTGGGTCGACAAGGTCGAACGGGGCGTTCGGTCGCTGGACAAGCTGTCGACGCTCCAGGAGATCGCCCGCGTGCTCCGCATCGACACCGCCGTTCTGGTGGGCCGGGACGCCGAGCCGGTAGAGGCGACCAATCGCGTCGAGGGCGTCCACCGGATCAGGGCGGCGCTGTCCCGGTACGAGATCCCGTTAGGCAAGCCGGCGGGTCGCCGGCCGGTGTTGCCCGTGGACCGGATGCTGCGGGACGTGGGATACGCGTGGACGACGTTCCAGTTCGCCCGCTACCAACAGGTGATCGACCTGGCTCCGGATCTGCTCACCAACGCGCAGCGCACCCATGCCCAAGCCCCTGTGTCGGGTCGGGTGCCGCTGGTGGAGGCGTACCGGATCACCGCCGCTCTGCTGGTCAAACTCGGAGACGCCGGGCTGGCGTGGCTGGCCACTGACCGGTCGATGCTCGCCGCCACTGGTGACCGGGACCTGGTGGCCGCCGCAGCCGTACAGCTCGGTCAGGTGTTGCGCGCGTCGCGACGGGCGCGGGAGGCGACGTCGGTGATGCTCACCGCCGCGTACAGAATCGCCCCGCCCGTGGTCGATCACGGCACACCGGCGGAGTTGTCCCTATGCGGGACCCTGCTCATCCAAGCTGCCTTGGCAGCGGCACAAGACGGGAACGAGGCCGCCGCCAGCGAGCTGATCGACGAGGCCGCCAGCATGGCAGAGCGGGTCGGCGACGGGTGCGACCATCACCGCACAGCGTTCGGACCCACCGCCGTCGACCTGGCTCGCACCGCCGTAGCCGTCGAAGCCGGCGACGCCCGTGATGCGGTCGTTTGGCACGAGAAGGCCACTAAGCGGGCCGGCTGGCGGTGGCTGCCCGCCGAACACCGCGCCGCGCACCTGCTCAACGTCGCACGTGCCTACCTGCGCGCCGACGATGCGAGCAACGCTGCCCGACTGCTGATCGAGCTCGAGCACACCGCACCGGCCGAGATCATGTACCGACCCGCCGCCCGGGATGTTCTCGCCGAGGTTGCCCGTGACCCGCGCGCACCGACCACGATCACGCAGCTCGCCGCCATCCTTGGGGTGGGTTGAACGGTGGCAGTCCCATTTCTGCGGGCCGGGAAGTACAGCAGCGAAGTACAGCAGCCGTGCCAACCGAACCGAGCCTAGAAGCGCGCCAGCAGGCCGTCTGACCTCGCATCAAGCCCGATCCGACCCGCTCGCCGAGAGTTCACACAGAAGCGGTCAGTTCCGGCCCATCGTCTCGGCGTACCTGACGCGCCGGGTCAAGCTCCTAACCCTGAGTGTCGATGATCGCAGCCTCAATGCGCAGCCCGATCCCCGTCAGGACAAGAAGGCCCGCAATGACATGAGTTTCGGCCTGCCCGGAGTCGCTCGCCATGGTGAGCACGGAGGCCAGGAGACCCGCGGCTATTGCCATGGTTCCAAGTACACGCTTGCTGGCAGCTCGCCGAGATCGAAGGTCCACGGGCGTGACCGTACTCGGAGACTTCGCGTCGAGACCAGCTCACACCGAAGCGGTCGGCGTGCCCGATGCGTGCCCGATATAGCGGTCAACGCCAGCCAGCACCGGCACCTCTACGGCGTCGACTTGAACGCTCCGTGCCTGTCTGCTGGCCGGCACAACTACCCAGGGTGCTAATCAACGCGATTCCCAAGCTGACAGCGCGGTGACTGGCGCATACAGGGCCGACGTTGAAAATCGTCAGGAGTCCATGCCGATTGCCCGCCGCGTCGTGAGGTCGATGACCGAGGTCAGGATCTGCTTGCCAGCACCTGCGAACAGCCCAGGGGCGTGCCGACTGACCGACTTCCACAGCCCCTGCTCGCGCTCCGGGTCGTCGTCCGGGGTCAACTCCTGGAGTTGCCGTAGATGCTCGGTGACCACCAGCCGCGCAGCCTCGTCGATGTCTTCTTCGTCGAGCAGGTTCTCTAGCTGAAAGATTCGCGCCTGCCGTGAGGCCCATGGGTGAGGGTCGCCACAGCCGTCACAGAAGCTCGGCGGCGAGTAGTCCGGTGAGAGGCTGATGCCTGGACGGAGAACGCGCGAGCGGCTTGTACCACGTATGCGCAGACCGCAGTGACGACACGCGGTCAGGATGTCCGCGCCGCATTCGGGGCAGCGGCCGGGATCTGCGAGCGGCTCGCTGAGGTTGGACGAGTGGGCATGACCACGGCGGCAGACGCTCGCGGCACGGTAGTCGTCGTTACTCGGGCCACCACCTCGCCAGAACCCTTGCGTGTCCACACTTGCTGTACGTCATGCGTACAAGGCTAGGCCACGCTGGCGACAGGGTCGGTGGGCCGCAAGCCACATATAGCCACCCGAGTATCCAGGCGTTGCATAGGGTTGACCAAGCTCGCGTCTCGGTGGAGCCACCGAGCACTGCTCGCCGAGGGCAAGTGCGGCTTGCCCGCTGCTGGCGGCGTGGGGCACACAGGGGGCACAAGACAGCGTGAAACGTCGTCAACCAGCGAGCAACGGTGGCAGCCCGAGACGCCGCGTGAGCAGGTGTGGATGGCCATTCGCGCTGGTAGGGGCGTAGCGGCTCTTAGTTCCGCTTCAACGTCTGGCTGTTGGGCCGGAGTGTGAAGGCCCTAGGTTGACGGGGTGACCCCGACTCACCACGCCGTAGAGATGGAAGACCTCCCCCGCCTGCGGCAGCTTCTAGACGGTGGAGCTGCTGTCGAGGATCCCAGCGAGCAGGGTATGACTCTGCTGCATCATGCCGTGGACGTAGAGGGCGATGGTGCCCTCCAGTCTGGAGGGCGTCTGCATGTGGACATCACGGCCCTCTTGCTGGCCCGAGGCGCAAGCCCTGACGCCGTCGATCGCGAAGGCCGCACGCCTTTGGACTACGCACTCGCCAATGGGCACTGGCTTGCCGTGGAGCTGCTTACGGCCTGGAGCCGCGATCATGTGCCGGCCAGCCCGGGTGACTAATTGGGTGACGACCGGTGCGATCGGCGAGGAACGACCACGGACATCGGTGGACTATTGACGCTGCTAGACGCTCCAACCGTCCCAGGTCAGCGAGCCGTGTTGGTTGCCTGGGGGTCAAGTGTCGGTTTGTAGTAGACGTGTCGGCACAAAGATCCGCTATTTATTTCCAAGTCGTAGCAGACTCCAGCGCAAGGATAGGTCCAGGGAGTATGTGAGCGGGTCGCATGGCCGACCGCGAGCGTCGTCGAACTTCACTATCACCTCGTACTTGGCCGGAAGTTCTTCGCGCTTCTGGTAGTGCTCAACAACGAATTCGAATAGGAACCGAAACTCTCCGCTTGGTGGCAGATTAGGTATCCCGTCCCTGAGGACCGGATATTCGGAGATTCGTCTTGGTTCTGCCGCATGAGGGTAGAGGGTGCTCTGCAATTCCGGCGTAAAACTGAACCTAATGTTCCGGGCTGTCGTTTTTCCTGTGTTCAGAATGACCAGGTCGACGAACTTGTGACTTGTCGGGTTGCTTTGTAGGTCGACGACGATGTAGGGAGATGCCTGCTCGATGCGTAGGCGGCGCGCCTCCTTGACTTGATGCCATGCCACGGTTGCCGCCACTACGGCAATGCTCACGGTGCCAACATCCGCGATAGCGCCCACAACATCGGTCCACTCGGCCATGTCTCCACCCTGTCACGGGTCAGCAAGCAAGGCCGCAGGCGCTTGCCAGCGGGTAGCTGTCGACAGCAACGACGACAGCAACGACGACAGCAACCGGCCGGGACGAGAGCAGTCAGCGGTGGCCGAGCGCGGACAGTTGCCCGAGGTCGCAGACGCGGACGGGCCCCGCCGGACGACATGCCCAGAACTTGTAAGCGAGACGTCACCCGAGCATTCAGGGGCGGGAGGTGAGGTCGTCCCGCTCCTCGGGGGTCATCTCCTGGTAGGTGTTCCAGAAGGTTTGGAAGGGTGCGGCTAGTTCGGTGCCGTAGGGCTCGGTGGTTGCTGCTTGGCGGAGGGTGAGTTGTCCGTCTTGGACTGCGTTGGCCATCTCGCTGAGTAGCGGGTTGTTGCTGCGGGCGAGCTGGTCCAGGACCCGGTGCAGGGCTTGGGTTCGGTGTTCGTTGCCGCTGGTGATGTCGTCGAGGTGGTTCATGGTGGTTACGCCTTCATGCCGGCGAGGGGGTGGTCGTAGCGACCGCCGTCGGGGAGTGCGGGGAGGGCGACGGTGTCGAGGTCGCTGAGTTCGCGGGTCAGGATGGCGCGGAAGGTGAGGACAGCGGCGGCGATCTGCTGGCAGAGTTTGGTCGCCTCACCCCAGAGCCGAAACATGTTGGCGACTTCGGCGGCGGCGAGACCGTAGCCGACGGCCGGGCCGACGGCGGTGTACGCGGTGACGGTGCCGGCGGCAGCGGCGACCCCGGTGATGATGGCGGCGTCGATGAGGCTCTTGACGACACCTCCGAGGGCTTCCCCGGCGGACCAGACCGCGTCGGACATCTCTCGGTATGCCGTGCTGATGGCAGCCAGGGGGGCGCGGAGGTCGGAGGTGGCGTTCGCGGTCGTGGTGAAGTAGCGGAACGCGCCGTCACCGGCGATCCCTCGCCAGAAGGGGCGCAGGGTGGTGGTGCCGGACTGGACGTTGTAGGCCAGGTCGTGCAGGGCGCCACCGACGTTGCCGACGACTGGCCCCATCTTGGCCAGGGCTTCCCAGTCTCCGGAGACCTCGCTTTGTAGCTTGCCGATGGGGTCGAAACCGAAGACGCGGTCAAAGACCTCGTTGAGCCAGTTCGCGGGGCTTATGTAGTCCATCCAGCCCAGCGCGTTCGCGGGCTTGTCCGGGTCTCCGGGGGTGTCGAGATGGCCACGAACGTCTCGGACGTCGACGAAGTTGGCCGGAGCGCACGGGTTGTTCGCCAGCTCCAGCTCCAGCGGGGTGATGCACCGATCGACCGCTGCCGGGAGGGTGCGGTCGAGGCGGTCGGCGTTGGCCAGGTCGGCGGCGCGGTAGTAGCCGGCGGAGGCCCGCAATTCGGGGGCGGAGTTCTCCAGGAGGCAGGCAAGCCGGTTGAGGGTGCCGCTGATGACCGCCACCGCTTGCTCGTGTGCGGCTTTGGCGATCCGGATCTGCTCGCCCCCGGTGGCCACTTCGGCGTGACGGAAGAGGTAGGCGCGGATCTCCCACACGTCGGCCGCCGAGCGATCGACCTGGCGGGCGAAGCCGATCAGCGCTTCCGGTTCCACCGATAGCGTCATCGGTGACCGCCTAGTCCGCGAGGAAGATGCCGGTCACGCCTACCACGGCCAGGACGACGGCGACGGCGAGAACGTAGAGCCGTGGACGCGGCTCCCGGACGAAGTAGGTTGCCAGGCCGAACGCGCCACCGAGGATCGACACCGCGTACCAGACGAAGCTCGTCGGCGTGGCCTCACCGATGACCATCAACCAGGTAGCCATGACCGCGACGAAGATGGTCGCGTAGGCGACGGTCTGCCGCAGGTTCCGGTAAGCCGTGTGCTGCAAGCCAGCGACCGACTCACGGTAGTCCTCCACCGCAGCAGCGCGCTCCTCCTCGCTGACCTGCCGTCGCCTCTTGCGGCTACCAGACCTCTGGCTCCCACTCATGCTGCAGAAGATACCAACGACGGTTACAGCGTCGCTGCCCTGAGTAACACAGTCGATCGTCCCACGCCGCGACCCGTCAAGAACGCCCTAGCCGAGAGTCAAAGGCACCATCGGGCCAGGCTGACAGCGGCGATCTACGTGCTGAGTGAGCATCACGCGCGGTTGCGGGCAGCGCAGCCAAGTGAGCAGCCAAGCCAGCGAGCTTGACGGACGATGGCGGACCGGGTCGTCAGGTGGGCGCGAGTCCCAAGCGGTGAACCAGGGTCGCAGCCGACTCGTAATGCGTAGATCACCATTCAAACAAGGACGTACGCATCCCTATTCTGGCGTCAGGGTGAAGGTGACGCTGTCTGACTGGGTGTAGCCGGTCAGCTTGTCGGTTACGGTGATCTTGATCGTGTGGCTGCCTGCTGTTGCTGACCTTCGAGGTAGCACGCATTCCCTCATCGGTGCCGTTAGGACATCTTTGCCTTGAGAGTCCACGCATGTCCACGAAACCTCGTTCGGTGCCAGCGGCTTCGTGTCGAAGGACAACCGGACCTCGGAATTGGTCCGTGCTGTGTCCGGGCCGGTCCGGCCGGAGCTTGTCCACTCTAGACCCGACAGGTGAAACGTCGCTGCAGGCGCGGTGCCGCTCGGGCCGTTCGGCCCCGCCGGGTGAGGTGCTGTGCCGCTCGCGGACGTTGTTGTCGGCGGGGGGAACGCGCCCTCAGGAGGGGAGGTTCGGGGAGTTGGCGAGCCTTCTGTGCCAGCCGGTGCTGTCGGTACCGTAGTGGCATTGCCGGGAGCTTGACGGGGGAAGGTCAGGTTGAAGGTGTCCCGCCCAAGGGCGGCCACAGTCACAAGGAGTGAGAGGACGGCGAGGATCACGGTCGATACCGCAGCATGATCGTGAATCCACCTCAGGATCTGTCTCACCTGCGGCCTGCTCTGCGGGGGCAGTGAAGGGCCGAAACCCGGTTGGTCGGATAGGTCGGATGTGGTCGCTCTGCGCTCGGCGTAGGCGTAGTCACGTGTTCGAGTGTGCTGACCAGCGTCGGTAGGTTGGTATCGACTGATCGTGTAGGGGAGTCCGGCCAAGCATCTCTGAGATCAGTCGATGTCGCGGTGATCTCGGGGTCCGCCCGGACTGCTACGGCTGTCGTCAGCAACGTCGTTATACGGCAGCGCGATGACGAGCCCTGACACAGAAGACGAGACTCCAAGCGCAGCCGTTGCTGGACGCGTGCGGATGACGCACAGAGCTTACAAACGAGGGGTTGTGAAGAGAGTCCGCTCTACTGGTGGAGAGCGTCGCCTTCCCCCGGCCCCTGGGGGCGGCCGAGCTGTTCGATGTCCCTCGCCCATTGACGAGTAAGCGCAAGTGCTGCTTGGCGGTCCTTTACCCGTTGCCGATGCAGACGGTCGCGGCTCTGGCCATCCTCTCCGAGGTGGGATGGAAGCGGGTAGGCCACGACCGGCCAGCGGCCGGACATTGCCCGGTACGGCCATACCACCGCGGTGGCAAGCAGCGCGGCAAGCCAGTTGAGCAGGTAGCCGATAGTCAGAACCAGGAGGATGGCTAGCGCGATGATCTCGAAGGGTCCTCCATCCGCGCCTTGAAGCGCGGGCTGGGGAAACCGGGGGCGCCAGGCGAGACGACGACGGCCCACCCGCCACAGGCGTACCTGACCGGACTCGTTGCTCCAGTGCAGGGGTACAGCGCGCTGTTGAGCCGGAGATCCGGGGACGTCAAGACCCATCCGGGCTTTCAGCATGTCTTTCCCTCCGGAATTCTCGCGCCGACCAGCTCCCGGTACGGCAGTGAGCGCTCGGAGTACTCGGTGAAACGAGCCTTCCTTCGCGAGTTCGCCGAGGAGCTGTTCGGGTACGACGACTTGGCCTACGACAGCCGGGACCTTCGCGATGCACTCGGCGGCATCTGGCCGATCCAGCGCCTGCTCAACGCCACTCAGCCCGGACCTCTGGGGGAACGACCGGCGGTCGAGATCAGGTATACCGGCATCTCGGTGCCGCTGCTCACCCTCCGCCCCGAGGTGTATGTGCTCGTGCTGGTTCGTCAGCCCGGCTGGTTCGATGAGCTAGTGAGCGGAGCGGAGCTCAAGTGCCGCCGGCACGGATTCAATCTGAACTGGGAGTTTGAGGACGACCGCGACGATATCGACGGCAAGAGGCTGAACTCGATCCGCATTGAACTTGACGATCAGTTCGCGCTCACCGGAAGGCAGCGGCTCACTCCGCTCAACACCGTTCCTCATGCCGCCGCGGCGCTGTGGCTGGGCGCGCAGGTCGCTCGCGACCTGGTGTAGCGGGCACTTTCGCACCGGCAGCCCGCTGGGCCTGTGCCCCCCGACCTGCACCTCCGGCACGATGAGCTCTTCGGCGATCCCGAAGACCTCGGCCATGGTGCTCCCGGTTGCCAATCGGCCAGCATCCGCACATGCCGAGGTGAGGAAGGCGTTCGTATGGTGAGTCACCGCAGTGCTGCTGCGAGTTCGGCGGCGTTGTCGAACGCGGGTGCCGCCCTTTCGGATTCGTCTTCCGTGAGCGTGACGGACTGGGCGCGGGCCAGCATCTCGGCCGCAGTCTTTGGATCGTGCAGCACCATCGCGAGTTCGGCGCGGTAGACCAGGACCTCTACCTGCTCGACCGGGTCGTCGTCGGCTTGCGGGCGGGCCAACGCGCTGTCGAGGATCCGAACGGCCTGTCCGACGCTTCCCCTGGAATCGGCCTGCACGACAGCATTCGCTAGGGCCTTGGCCAGCCGCCCGGCAGGCGTGGCGGCCGGCATGGGCGCCTTGGCGGGGTCCCGAAAGACGCGGATCCAGTTGCCGCCCGGGTCGATGACGCTGAATCCGCCCAACCCGTCGGCGTTCTTCCGCGCCCTAGGCCGGGTCATCCGCGGCGTTCCGGACACCAGTACCTTGCCGTACGCGGCGCGCATGCCGGCTGCGAATGCCCGATGTAGTCCCTCGATGTCCGCGGTGAGTACGAGACAGGAGCCATAGGACTGCTCCGGGTCAAATCCGGCGATCTCGAAGAACTGCAGATGCAGGTCTTCCCGCTGCACCCCCACACACGCGTTGGGCTTGCGTTGCTTGTACGTGGTGCGGAAACCGAGAACTCCGTAGAAGGTTTCGATGTCGTCGATGGATGCGCACGGCAGCAGGGGAACGGTCACCTCGTTGGTCATGCCTCCTTCCTAAGCGTCGCAGGGTGTCCGTCGCACATGGAAGTAGCCGATCATCGCCTTCGTTCATCCGATCGGCCGATGACCCAGGACGCAACGCTGCCTAGCCGAGCCATCGGCGGCCGCTTCCTGCCTGCCATATGTCTCGCCAAGATCAGGCGCCCGGATCTGCCGCTTAGCATGGTCGGGCGCTCGGGTAGAAGATCGCCGCCGCTTCGAGTTGGAGGGCGGCGACCGCAGACGGAAGATCAGTGGCTGTGGGGGGTCCGATGGAGGTGTCGAGTCCGGTCGACGTGCCGCGGCTGCGGGCCGGGCTCGACACGGCTACAAGGGTGCAGTTCCAGGCGCCGCTCTCCGATGCGGACTACCGTACGCTCGCCGCGATCCTGGTGGAGCATCCGTCCGTCACCCTGCGCGCATATGGCTCCGATACCGAATTGTCCACGCTGCGGTTCCTGCGCTGGCTTCCGCACCTTCGCCGCCTCAGCGTGGCCGGCCTGCTCCACCTGACCGACCTGACCCCACTGCACCAACTGGACGCCGACGTCGAGGTCCTCGACGTCGGTGAGACCCGCAAACCGCTCGACCTCACCCCGGCCACCGGGTTCCGGAACCTGCGTGAGCTCAGGATCGCAACACTTCACCGTGGCCTTGCGGACCTGCTCCACAGCAACCCCATCCTGCAGGGCCTTGCCCTGTGGAGAATCCGGTCGACCGAATCCTTCCGATCGTCACACTGCCGCACCTGCAGTCGCTGTCACTTACCCTCGGCTCCCTGACCGACGCTGAATGGCTCACCCAGATCCCGACCCTGAGCTACCTCGCGGTTCGCAACGTCCGTCGACTCACCAACCTCGAACCGGTGACACACCTACCCGCGCTGCAATGGCTGATCCTGAACGCCCTGGGCATCGATCAGCTTCCCGACTTCAGTCCCAGCACCGCGCTGCTCCGCGTCGACCTCGACGGCATGCGGCGCCTACGCCAGCCCAACGCCCTTCATGGGCTCGCCGCCGTCCCTCGACTCCAGGACCTCTGGGTCACCCAGTCGTCGCTACCGGTCGAGGCGATCATCCCATTTACCAGCCATCCCACCCTGACCCATGTTGGCCTCGGCCTCGGAAGCGAACGCCGCAACCGCGCGGCCGAACACCTGCTCGGGCGGACACCACCACGCGACGACCACCACTTCGCCGCGACCCACAACCTGCTGCACATCCTGTAAGCCCACGTAGGCGACGACAGCCGCGACCGCCGCCAATTTTTCAGCAGCCCCTCATTCGCGCTGACCGTCGAATCGGCCCCGGCCACAGCCACCTACATCTCGGCGACGCGGGCGCCCGCTCCGCATCTAAGATCGACATGCACTCGTGCCGCTGTCGGAGCGGAGTCTAGGAACCGGCTGCCTGCTACAGGCGCCGTCTACTGGTCGACGGTGAAGACGACGTGTCTGCCGGCCTGGGCGGCGCGTGCGAAGAAGGCGATGACGCCGGTGAAGTTCTCCCACGTGTATTCGAAGTCTTCGTCGCCGAACTCGGGTCCGTAGTCGGCGACGTCGATTCCCTCGTATCCCGCTCGGAGCCTCTCGCGTGACACCGTGGTCAGGGCCTTGGCTACGTCGCATACCTGCTCCGGTGTGAGGAGGCTGACGATGTACTCCTCGCCCTTGTGCAGTTGGCGACCGCCAAGAGTGTGACGGCGTTGAGCGGGTGGTCGCCGTTGTTGTCACCAAGGAGGCCGTCCGTCAGGCTGCGGTGGATCGCGTCCCACGCCTTGTCGGTATCGCAGTGATCAACGCCGGTTGTTTCCTCTTCGACCTCCTCGATCAGATCGATCACGACGTCATCATCCTTTGCCGCAAACAGCCTCGCCGCCATGTCCTCGTTGATCGCGAAGTGCACGCCCAGACTGCCCATGATCATCCTCCTCTGCGGGTTGCCCGGCATCCTCACATGCCGCCGTGAACGAGGCGTCGATGGTCACCGATGGCGGCCGACCATGATGCGCGTGGAGGTCTATGCCGTGCGGCTCCGGGTCGGCGAACCATCGAGCAGGGCGCCCAACTGCGCGGCGGACTCGTCGGTCAGACGATAGACGCCTTGAAGGCTGACGGAGCGTTCGAGACGACCGTTGACGACGTACTTCAAGGTGCGCTGTTCTCCGCGTCGGTTGCGCCAGGTCAGCGCGCTGAGCAGGTCGCCGGGGACGGCGAGGTCGAAGCAGATCGGTGTCGCTTCGACATGTACCGGGCTCGCCCCGCATCCGGCGGCGCCGAGCATCGCCCAGGCGTCGTGACCCGGATATGCCCGGTCGCGCCATGTTGTCGGAGCGGCGCCGCAACAGTCGCGCCGCTGCTTGTCCACGACACAGAGACGGCTCACCACGTAGACCACGCATCGGTTGACATGCAGCGCGAAGACATCGTCGCCGACGCCAACGCTGGTCCAACTGGGAAGAGACTGGTGCACCCCGCTGAACGCCACCGGGGGCCGCTGGCCGATGCGGTACCTGCGGAGCTCCCGGCAGACGTCATGGGTCCACAAGGTGGTGAAGGCGGCGCCCATGGCCGTGATCATAAGAGCGAGGACTGACAGCCTCGATCCATAACGGCCAACCGCGAGGCACCACACAAACCGGCGCCTTTGCGCACCCGCCCTCGATCCCATACGAATCTGCCGCTGCTGAGGCGCGGCATCGGTGAGTGCGGTCGGTGACGGCCGGACCCTGGGAGCAGGTTGAGAGCGCCTGGGGCTAACGGGCGCTGGCCGGGCATCGGCGCCAGCCGAGGCCGCGCGGGGCAGCAGCCACAATCCGTTGCTGAACAACCTGCCGGACCGTCCATCTCAGCCCGCCGGCATCAGCCCGATCACGAGCCCGGGAGCGGGGGAGCAGGTGGGGAGCAACAGGGTGCACTGAACGGCCTTCAACCGTACCGAACGGCACGCATCGGCGCGCAACTGCACCCGCCCCTAGCTGCGGGTTCTCATTTCCGCAGGTCAGAGTGGGTGCGGCGTCCTGCTTCACTGCGGAGTGCTCCGCGATGCTGTGCAGCGGTCGACCACGCTCTATGTCGCCTGGCAGGAGATTGTGCGCAGGCCGCGGCGGTAAGGAGCTGCTGGATGACTAGCCCTTGCACCTGGGAGCAGATTGGGTGCAGGTTGGCGAAGTGGTCACCGGGACCGAAGTGCTGACCGGTTGGCGTCGCGCGCAGAGCGCTGAGCTGGGATGATGCCGGCGAGCGGTTCGGCGTGACCCCCCAGAGAACTCCGAAGTGGTCAGGGTTCTCTGCTCCCGGCTTGGCTGGTGCCGGCTGTCGACCTGAGGCCCGCCGACGCTTTTACGGAGGCCGTGTTGCATCGATGTACGACCCTGGGCGCCGTCGTGGTGCCGTCGGTATGGATCTTGCGGCCTGAGTCCCGAATCCCGTAGGAAAGCCGCTGAGCAGGGCTTCCTCGACGGTGACCACTTCGGCGCGCCCGAATGCTTCAGCACCGGCAGCTCCGCTTCACGAGCCGGCGACGTCCGCTCATGACGAGAGGCGGATGTCTGGGCGAATCTTCCGTGATCAAATCCGCGATCGTTGGCTGATCTCGGTGACGACTACCTTGTCGGGTATCGCTATGGAACTCAACGGGCGCAGCGGTCATAAGAGGGTGTGAGGGATAGGGCGGACATGACCCGGGCCGACGACGGCGAGTTGTGGCGGCGGGCACGCCAGGGAGAGGCCGAGTGCTTCGGCGTGCTCTTCGACCGGCACGGGGAGGCCGTCCGGGCTTTGTGTGCGCGCCGAACCGGCTCGAGCGACGCCGCCGATGATTTGGTCTCCATCGTGTTCCTGGAGGCCTGGCGCCGGCGGGGTGAGGTTGAGCTGGTTGATGGCAACGCCTTGCCGTGGCTGTACGGCATTGCACGCCGGACCATGCAGCATCGCTGGCGGACCGCGCTGCGGCATCGGCGGGCGCTGGAGCGGCTGACACCCGCGCCGGCCACGCCCGACCATGCCGACGAGGTCGCCGGCCGGCTCGATGACGATCGGCACCTGGCCCGGTTGCGGGCGGCCCTCGAGCGACTGAGGCCGCCCGACCGTGACGTGCTGTTGCTCTGCGTCTGGCAGGGCCTCTCCTACGCCGAGGCGGCGGTAGCGCTCGGTGTACGAGTCGGCACCGTCCGATCGCGGCTGTCCCGGGCGCGGTCCCGGCTCGGGGCCGAGACAGAAGCCCTGAACACACCCCACCCCGCAGCCTGCCCAAGGACCGCCTCAGCACAGCGACGGGAGATGTCATGAGCGATCTGCGAACCCGCCTGGACCCACAGCGCCAGGCCGAGATCCGGCGACTGCTAGTTGCGCAGGCATCGCAGGGAACTGTGGTGACTCGGAGCCGCCGCATCGCCCTCGCCGGTGCCTTCGCTGCGGTGGTCGTCACTACCGGCGTCGTTGCCCTCGCCGTCTATCCCGACCCGCCGCCGCCGACCTATGCCGCCTGGACGGCCGTTCCGCAGGCCGCTCCACCACTGACCGCTCCGGATGAAGAAATCGAGCGTTGGGCCTCGAAGTGCAGTGACCTCGGCGTCGGTGGGGTGGGCGTCGGGGGCGTCCCGGCACGCCCGAAAGCCGCGGCTCGCCGGGAGGTGCTGGTCGATCGGCGCGGCGGTTTCACCTACTGCGTCGATGTTTCGCTTGGCAGCGGCACTTCCTCGGATCCGCTGATCGCCCTGTCCGGTCTGAAAGCCGAGGGGCGCAATGGCCCCAACCTCATGCAGGCCACCGTCTCCGACAAACCGTTCGCCAAGCCGCAAGGCAGTGCTGTGTTGGTGCTCGGCGGCATCTCGGAGACATCGCCCGGCGGCATCCAAGCCTTCCAGCTGTATGGCCTGAGCGGCCCCGCTGTGACCGGCGTCGACGTTGTACTCACGAATGGCCTGCGAGTGACCGCCACGGTGAGGAACGGTGTCTGGGGTGTGTGGTGGCCCAGCGATCGGGGCGATCCCGCCGGCTGCAAGCTGCACGTGCGCACTGCCGCCGGCGTGACGCTCGTCGACCCGGATTCCGTCCGGCTACGGATCCAATGAACCAAAGAGGTTCGCGACCCTGGAGCTTCCTGGCGTAACGTCATCTGCCGCCATCTCGCCATCGCCGGTTGACCCATTGAGCTGGCCCCCGAGCAAGATCGAAAATCTGGATCTGCCGCCGACCGGGCGTCATTTGCATGACGAGGCGCGGTCGGGTCGAACGCGCGGTCGTGCCGAGAAGAGTGCGCCCTAATGAGTGCGCTGGGTGGCTCTCATGGCAGGCGCTCCTGTCAGTCAGAGGAGTGCAGGCGTGGCGAATATGGATGAGCCGTCTCCATCGTGACAGTGCCGGTCACGGCCGGCCTTGTCGGTCACCGGGCGGCGGCGGTACTGGTGGCGGACGAGACGCGAGCTGGTCCAGCGCGTCCTCGTACATCCCGACCTTGAAGTTGATCAGGTCCAGACACTTCCGGAGCTGGTCCATTTGGTCCACGACCCGCTCTCGGTGCTCCCGTAGCAGCACCAGGCGTTCCGCCTCGGTGCCGCCGCCCGCGCGGACCAGCTCGGTGTAGCGCCGGATCGCCGGCAGCGGCATGCCGGAGCCGCGCAGGATCACGCTGACGGTGAGCCAGTCCACGTCGTCCTCGTGGTAGATCCGGCGCCCGCCGGGATCGCGCCGGACCGGGTTGGCCAGGATGCCTTCCCGCTCGTAGGTCCGCAGCGTGTGTACGCTCAGCCCAGTGCGCTCGGCGACTTCGCCGATGCTCAGGCCCGGGACGACTTCGGACATGCTGTCCAGCGTATGGGTTGACCTAGAGTCGGCTCCAGCTCCTAGGGTGCTCGCACGGATAGCGGGCGGGCCGGTCGCCCTGGGGTAATCGGGGACACCGCTTGGCAGGAGACCCTCGTAAGATCATCTTCACGCAGTTAATCGAACGGCCGTAGGGTGTCACTGCGTACGGCGCGGCGAGCGTGAAGTCCATGCCGGATATGGTCAGAGCGAGATTCCGGGTCGTGCGGGTGGAGCAGACGCCGTCAGATGCGTTCGCTACGGCGGCTGAGGCCGTGCGCGCGGTGCGTCAGGCGTTGCGAGACCACGGCGTTGCCGACAGCGCCGTGGAGCGGTCACGGCTGGATCTCAAGAGTTCGTGGAGCCGCTATGGCCCGGACCGAGTTCTCCTCGGCTATCAGTGTCAGGCGTCGTTTGCGATGGAGTCGGGCCGTCTGGACATCGTTCAGCAACTGCTTGATGACGTCGTAGCCGCTGGCGCGAACGAGATCGAGGCGGTCGACTTCGATGTCACGACGAAGGCCGAGATGCGGGCGGAAGCTCGGCGTCAGGCGGTAGCGGCTGCTCGGCGGAAGGCCGAGTTGTACGCCGACGCGGCCGGTGTCCGGCTCGGTGCGGTCGTGCATATCGATGACGTCGATCCTGAAAACGTGGGACACGAACGGTACCGTGGCCACGGTACGGGCGGAGAGGCTTCCGCCCAGGACCTCGCACCCGGACACGTAGTGGTCTCGGCTGCGGTGATCCTCGGTTTCTCGATCACCCACGACTGATACCTCGTCCTGGGCCCCCGGACGTTTCCACCGCGCACCGCTCTGCGCCGCCTGTCCGCGCCTCGCCACGCACATCCCCTCGTACCGGTTCTCGATCGGGCCGCTTAAGGACGACCGGATCTGCCGCCGACCGGGCGTCACGGTACGTCACAGAGGGCGCGGCGATGCTCAACGCGTGGTCCTGCCGATGAGCGCGCGTTCCATTGGCCCTGGTCGCTGCCCGCGCTTTGGCCGACCGGGTGACGTCGAGGTCGTCGCCGGCCAGCCGGTGGGCACAAGACCAGAAGCTACGCGCCAAGATCGCGTTGCTTTTGCAACGTGGCGCCGATGACGATCCCCGGGGCTGCACGACGCTGCCGTCACCGTATGCATGTGGGCAGGCAACCCGTCGACGCCCACGAGACAGTCCCCGACCGGCGTCGTCGGTGACACCGGTCGGGGCCTGTCGGGGTTCGTCTGCGGCTCAGGGCACGGTGATCGGGATGATGGCCTCCGGGTCGTTGATGGTGACCTGCCCGTCGAACGGCGGCGCTTGCGAAACCGATACGTAGTGGTTGCCGAGGTTGACCGGATCGTCGAGCAGCACCGGCTTGTCGGCGGCCACGAGGGTGAACGGCACCGAAGTACGCGACTGCGCCTGCGGTCCGGGGACGGTGCATACCAGCGCCGTCTGATTGGAGCCTGGACGGACGGCGCAGCCACTCCAGTCCTCGCCCGCCGGCCGGACCTGGCTCGGCAGGATGAGCAGGATCTCCAGCCGAGCGACGTCGACGGCGCCGTCATTGCGTACCGTGACCGTCAGCCGGCCCGTGAATCCGTTGCCTTGCGGTCGGAACGACAAGGTGGAGGGTGCGACGGACAGCAGTGCGGACGGTGGCTGCGCCGGGAAGGTGGTTGGGCCGTCCACCTGCCGGAACCGCCCGTCTTGCCAGGCGTACGTGCGCCATTGGTTCGGCACCGTGTTCTGCCCACCGTCGGTGTATTCCTTGGAGACCAGTACCGCGACCCGGCCGCCGTCGCGGGCCTCGAGATAGTCCATCATCGCGAGCCCGTCCTGCGTGCCGACGATCCGGCCGATCGGCACCAGTTCCTGACCGCTGCGGCGGAATGCGACGATCTGGCTGCCGCCCGCCTCTGGTCCTTCACCGCACATCAAGTGAGCGACGTAGTCCTCGGTACCGTCGTGGTCGACGTCAGCCGCGAGGTAGGACAAGACGTTCACCGGTCGGTGCGTGGCATCGCGTAGGTACTGGCCATCCTTCAGAGATACCCGGCCCTTGGTGCAGGTGGCGTCGGCAGCCGCGCCCCAGGTGGGGACCGTGATGGTGGCCGACCTGAAGGGGCCCAGGTCCGGCTCGCCGCCCTGCTGCTCGGTCGGCAGCACGGTCGGCGATGGTGCGGGGGCGGTCCCCGGCGGCGTCGGTGGGCGGTCGGTCCGGACGGCGACGGCGGTGCTCAGCGCCACCGCGGCGACCGCGAGTCCGGCCACGGCGGTGACGGCGGTGCGGCGGACCCGGATGCGGTGGGAGGTGGCCAGGGCCCGCTCGCGCAGGTCGACGGCATCGACCTCGGTGGCGATCTCGCTCAGGCCTCGGCGCAAGTTGTCGATCTCAATCATCGCGCATCTCCGCTCACATTGACGCTGCTGAGCTCCGGCGCGAGCACGCGCAGCCGCTCGAGCGCCTTCGCGGTCTGGCTCTTGATGGTGCCGACGCTGACGCCCAGGGTCTCCGCCGCCTGCACCTCGGTTAGGTCGTCGAAGAACCTCAGGACGACGACTGCGCGCTGCTTGGCGGTAAGGCGGGACAAAGCGCTGCGCAACGACAGTCGCAGCACCGTCTGCTCGGCGTGATCGGTCTGGACGGCAGGCTGGTCTGGCACATCACCGGTGAACGACTCGACGATGCGGCGCCGCCGCCAGCGCGACACCTGGAGGTGATACATCGTCTTGCGGGTATACGCCTCGGCGTTACCGGTGGCGTCCAGATTCCGCCACGCACGATGGGTGAGCCCCAGCGCGGTCTGGACGAGATCCTCGGCCAAGTGCTGATCGCCGGTGAGCAGATATGCCGAACGGAGCAGCGCCGACGTCCTGGCCCGGACAAACGCGTCGAAGTCAGGAGCACGAGCGTCCACGTCCGCCTCTTCTCGACTGAACATTGGGGGGTGACCTACCAGCCAAGACGACCAGTAGCGGGAAAAGGTTGGGGCGTGTCGAAAATTCTGCGGTCATGGCCCGACGCCGAGCCGGCAGTGGACCGCTGAAGGGCTGGCGCTGCCGGTCATTCGCGGGGCCTCCGACGGGCTGGACGGTGGCATGCTGGCCGACCAGCAAAGACCTACCTGTACTCGATCGACTGCCCGCGCGCCCACAGCGTCGAGCGTGCCTGGCCACGCATTGCAGCCGCAGCTGCGCAGGCGGGTTCGGCGGGACCGCGTCTCCACATCCGCTTTCGGCGCGCCAACGAGCGGCCGAACTCATCGATGGTGAAGATTGTCAGCGCACACGTAGAGCCATCGGGAAGGTCGACGAACGCGTCAACGTTGGCCACCGTGTCCACGGTGTCCGTGTCTGGATCGAGCAGGAACCTTGCCACGAACGTCGGCTCGCTGATGGTGGTGTACGGATCGCCGTTGCCCATGGACGCCAATCATCGCGTATGGCGTGCAGTCCTCGTCTGCCGCTGATGGTGCTTACCCAATCCCCACCCATGTGCCGATGCGGTAGCGGCGTTACAACCACTGCTCATCGATGTTGCCGGCGTAGAGGTACGCGGTGCGGTAGGCCGGCCGCGCGAACAGCTCCGACTCGCCCGAGTACACAGCAGCGAGCATGCCCAGCCGGTACCACCAGCCGTTCGTGATGCCACCAACCTCTGCGACCGGTTGCATCGCGGTCAGGTCGAGCTGGCCGACGGCCGAATCGGTCAGCCTGGTGACCGTGTCCGCGACGTCCATCGCCGCATACGCCAGAGCCAAGGCCTCAACCCAGCCGTCGATGCTGCGATGCAACGGGACCCACTGCCCATCGTCGCCACCGGCGATACCGAACGTGCCGTCCGGACCGATCAGGAACTCGTACGGCACAGCGGTGCGTTGCGGCCCGGCCTCGAAGAACCACCCCGGGGGAGCAAAGGTGTCTTCCCACTCAGGCGTGTCCACGCTGAGCACCCGCGGGCCCGCGGCATCCTCGGGCATGCCCGGCGCGGACGGCAGGACAAGGCCACCCCACCGGGCCCGATACGCCTCGGCGCGGTCGATGACGTCGTCAGGGATCTGCGACTCCTGCCACGCGTCTCGAAACTGACCCACCGGCGGCACGTCGAGCCAAACTCCGTGAACGTTGACGAACGAGCGGGCCCGTCTGCTCAAACCCGCCGGCGGCCGACGCGATCCCAACACATGCACATGGTATCCAGCTGTTGGATGCGCTCTCATGCCGCCGACCGAGCGCGGGAGTGTGGATCTAGCGGTGTTTCGATCACGGGTCGCCTACGCCGAGATCCGCGACGACGAGAAGGCCGCCACCGCCGCTCCGCAACGTGGTCGCCTGCTTCACCGACCGAGGCGTCACCGTTGAGCGGGTCTGACCAAAAACGGCTCCGCCCCCAAAGTCCTACACCTGGCGCAAAGCCTTTCTGATCGACATGCATCACTTCCGGTCATCTTCGCCGCTCAGATCGACTCCAGGATGAGCTCGGCCTGGGAGTAGATCAGCCCGGGAACGAACAGCTCGATCGAGACGGTCTCGGTCGCTCCCGGGGCGAGGGCCCAGGTGCCCAGCGCAGTGGGGTCACGCGGGGCGGTCGGGCGTGTGCAGAGGACGTCGGTGCGGGTGCCGAGGCGGTCGGTGACCTGCACCGGCCCGTTCCAGGTGGTCTCACCATTGTCCGTGCTGCGCGACAGCCCGTGACCGAAGGACAGCCGGATGGTGCGGGTCCCCGACGACGGGTTGTTGAAGGCGAAGCTGACCCGGTAGCGGAAGCCGTAGTTGCCGTAGCTGCGGGTCGCGCCGTCGCTGAGGACGGCCACGCCAGGGGCTGACTGGTCCAACTCGGGGCGGTTGTAGGTGATGGTGTCGATGCCGTAGCCGGCGTAGGCGGGCGCGGCCGGGACAGCGATCTGTGCCGCCGAGTTGGTGCTCCACACGGAATTGGCGTAGATGCCGGCCATCCGGCCCGGCTCGTCGACCGACGGGTTCTCCCGCTGGATGTTGCCCGGTGCCGCCGCGTTGTTGTTCTGGGAGTAGCTGATCGCGGTGCTGGCGCTGCCGTCGCTGGTCATCACCGTGTACAGGTAGGCGCTGCCACCGACGACCGTGATCCGGATCCGGCCGTCGATCAGGTTGGCGGGGTTCATCCGGGCGACCACGGCCTGGACGGCCTTGCCCGGCTGGACGGTGAGGATCCCGAAGCGGATGTTCGCTCGCGGTGACTGCCAGTCCTTCTCGATGTCGAGCCAGTCCCGGGCCACCCGATGGCTGGGGCCGCCGCCGCAGCGGGCGGCGGGGTCGGGGTCGAGTGGCACCTGGTCGTTGGTGTACATCGAACCCACTCCGCTGACCTGAATGGCCGTCGTGCTCGGATTCGAGATGAGGACGTGCAGGTACCTGGTGGTGCTGGTGCCGTTCTGGTGGTAGAGGTACAGGGGCACGTCGCCGGTGACCGCGTACGCGCGCCCGCCGCGCGCGGTGGAGCGGGAGTGCAGCATCAGCCACCCGTTTCCGGTGACATTCTCCGGGTTGTTGCTGACCGCGATCTGCGGCCCCGACAGCCCACCGGGAAGCTGCTGCAACTGGTCGAGGGGGACGGTACGGCTCGGCCCGGGGGCGGCGCCTGTGCGCCAGGTCGCCTCGACAGCGGCCACCGGGGCAGGCGCGGCGCCGACGACGATCGCGGTTATCACCAGTAACGCCAAAGGCCAGCGGGCCGACGTGATTCTCTGCATATCCAACCCCTCAACACCATCGCTTGATCATGCACGGGTCATACGAACGCCATTTCCCTTACGCGATTCGGATCGACCGAGCGTCGACCGGCCGTCGAACGTGACCATCACTCGACCGGAAGCATGCGAGTGCGGACGGTTCGGCCCGGGACTCGGGGGCCACGTGCCGGCGGGCTGAGCCCGGCTCGCCGCCTCCCCTTGCCGCCACCGGGGAGGCGGACCTGCTCAAGCCGGGGTCGTCGTATTCTCACGCCGGCACGCCCGAGACGACGTCCGCGACGTTGCCTTGATAGCAGGTTGTCGTGGCGGTGCTGGGGGCGGTGACCGCCGGACCGTAGACGACGTAACGCTGGCCGGTCTGCACGTTGCGGCACTGGATCTGGACCCGATAGGTACCGGTGTCGCACTGGGCGCTACCGCGGCCGTAGTAGTGGTTGCTCCCCTCGTGGACCCATTCCGTCCAAGAGACGCATCCGGTGACACCGGCCGTCGGCAGCGGATCGTCGACGGGGTACACGCCCTCGGCGACGTTGCCGCTGTAGCAGGTTGCGGTGGCGGTGCCGGGAGCGTTTACCGCGTACCCGCCGTAGACGACGTACCCCACACCGGTCTGCAGGTTCCGGCACTGGAGCTTGACCCTGTAGCGGCCACCGGCGCACTGCACGTTGCCCCGACCGTAGTAGTAGCTGTTGCTGCCCTCCTGCACCCATTCCACCCACGTTGTGCAGCCGGAAGGCGTGGCCTGGGCGCCGAGGCCGGCCCGTGCCGTCGCGCCGGCCGGGACCGGTGCGGTCACGACGGAAAGGCCGACAACCGCCGCCGCAATCGACGAAAGCAGATGCCTGATCACGGCTGCCTCCTGACGGCAAATGGAAGAACGTCGATCATACGGGCGTGCGAGAACGACGGGAAGACGGTTCACGGAACGGGAGGTTCGCCATTGAGCCTTTCCAAGCTGGCCTGGCAGCTCGAGGCGGATGCGGCGAGCCCGGAGATTGATGAGGGCGAGGCTCCAGGTAAGACAGCAGTCGACCAAGATCCGATGCCCCGACCGGGAGCCTCGCCTGTGCTGTCTTGCCCCTCGCCGATCCCGCTGTCCAGCCGGACCCTGAGCCATCTCGCCGGCCGCATCCGAGGCCACCGCACCCAGCAGCGATCCCGGTGGCGACGCCTCGACCCAGGTCAACAGGCGCTGCTCGTCCTGGCCCATCTGCGCGACGGTGACACCTACACCCGGCTCGCGGCCGGGTTGGCCGTCGGTGTCGCCACCGCCTGGCGCTACGTGCAGGAAGCGATCATGCTGCTCACCGCGGTCGCTGAGGACCTGGCCACGGCGATGCGGCGCATCCGCCGCCTGGCGTACGCGATCCTGGACGGCACGCTGATTCCCATCGACCGGGTGGCGGACCAGAAGCCGTACTACTCCGGCAAGCGCAAGCGCCATGGCGTGAACGTTCAGGTCATCGCCGACGCGCCGGCCGGCTGGTGTGGGCCTCACCGGCACTGCCCGGCTCGCCCGGGAGCGTGAACGCGATCTTCCGGATCGGCGACGACCTGGCCGCCCGCTTCCCGCTGGTTGGTCACGACCCAGCGCAGGCCCGCGCGTCGCTGGCGGCAGAGGCCGAGGCTGCGCGTGAACTGGCCGACGCCGCAACCGTCCCTACCCCGAAGCCGGTGGCGATCGGGGAGCCGGGCGCGGGCTATCCCCTGCCGTGGAGCGTCCAGACCTGGCTGTCCGGCCACGACGCGACGGTCGAGGACTCTGCAGGGTCGAACGCGTTCGCCCATGATCTGGCCGAGCTCATCGCCGGGATGCGCGCCGACGACACCCGTGGGCGACGCTTCGACGGCGTCGGTCGCGGCGGGCGCCTCCCCGGACCACGACGAGTGGCTGGAGACCTGCTTCCGGCAGAGCGAGGACCTGCTCGACGTACCCCTCCTGCGGCGGATCTGGGCAGAGCTTCGGACGCTGCCCGAGGTCGACGAGGACGCGATGTGCCACCGCGACCTCATCCCGCCCAACGTCCTCGTCGAAGACGGCCGTCTCGTCGGTGTCCTGGACGGCGGCGGCTTCGGCCCGGCGGACCCGGCGCTCGACCTCGTGGCGGCCTGGCACCTCCTCGACCCGCGGACTATTCAACGTCGCCGCAGCATCAGCGCAACGGCTTTCACCGGCGCACGCTCACGCCGCTGATGAGGCGCAGCCTCCGTGAGTGCGCTCGGTTGACACTGTGCCGTGGGAGCAGGGCGGGAGCGCCTGATGCTAACGGTCACTGACCAGGTGTCGGCGTGAGCCAAGGTCGCTCGGGCCAGTAGCCACGTTCGATTGCCGAACAACTTGCAGGACGCGCCACCTCAGCCTGTCGGCGGGCAACCCGGTGACGATCCGGGGATCGGGGGAGCAGGTTGGGAGCAGCGGGGTGCCATGAACGGCCTTGAACCGCGTCCAACGGCATCGAACGGCGCGCAACTGCACCCATCCCTAGCTGCGGCTCCACGCATCCGCAGGTCAGAGGCGGTGCGGCGTCCTGTTTCACCGCGGAGTGCTCGGCGGTTTGTGCACCTGTCGATGGTTGCCTATGTCGCCTGGTGGGGGAGTGTGTGCAGGTCGGGCGGTAAGGAGCTGCGGGTTGGCTTGGCCTTGCAGGTGGGAGCAGATTGGGTGCAGGCTGGCGAAGTGGTCATCGCGCCGAAGTGCTCACCGGGACTGGACAGAGCGGAGAAGGCTGACCTGCAGCGTTACAGGCGTCGGCCCGGCGTGAACTCCCAGAGGAGACCGAAGTGGTTAACGAGTGCCGCCGATATCTGCGGGACATTCGTGGCTGACCGTCGTGTCGCGGGAGCTAGCGGCCACCCGTGGCGGGGTGTCAGCCATGACAGCCACAGGTGCCTTCAGCCGTGTGGACACTCTCCTTGGCGGGGGACTGTGGCTTTAGGCTACGGAACGGTTCGAAGACTTTCGAGGAGATGCCGTCACACGCGTGTTCCACGCGGTCGCTCCGGTGCTACGGCCCGGCTTGCCCCTCCAAACCCCGCGATACTCTGGTCAGCCTCCGCACCTGCTGATATTTAGGAACGCTGCAAAGTATAGTCGCGGGCGGTAGATGGCCATGGTGAGATTCTTGCGCCCCACGGCCCGGAGGGTCATGGTGAAAGCCTGGCGTTATGGAAGGGGTCGGGAACTCCCTTGGAGTTCGTGGTCGTGGGATGAAGGGTAAAGTGAGTGCTTTCCAGCGTGGCGACGGCCAAATTTATTTGGCCAGCTATTCGCCTGTCTCGCAGGGCCCGGCGGTTCTCAATGGGTGGCTGGAAGTGGTCTCTGCCGACATCACTGATAACCAACTTGGCGCGCTTGTTCAAGAAGGGCTCCGTTTCGGCGAGGATCCGGGGCGGGAGATTTCGCTGAAGGATGGGGAGGAAAACCTGCGTCACCTTCTGAGGCTGGCGAAGGTCAGGTCCTTTGCAGCGTTCACGCGAGATGCCCGAGCGGTGGGCGTAAGGCGTGACGACTCCGGCCTCTACTTCGTCTTTTGCGCGAGGAACAGTGGCGGTCGCGCGGCCTTTTCGTACACGGGAGACAAGGCCGTTGCTCCGGTCGAGTCCAGCGCTGACGAAGTAGGTAAGGCTGTCCGAGTTGGACTCTCGTCCTCTTGCATAGTCGACGCGGCTCGCTCGCGGTAGGTCCTCGGCTGCGTTGGGGCGACGTTCCGGCTGTCCGGGCCGTCGCCCAATCTGGTCGGCGACCGGTCGATCGGGATCAGCGTGCCGTCGAGGATCGCGAACGCCAACCTGGTGGCTCGGCGCATCGCGGCGTTGAGGTCGTCGTCGGCGCACCCGGCGGGTAGGTCGACGGCCTCGCGCAAGGAGCGCCACACGGTGCGTTGCCCAGGCCGCGGAACCAGTTGGCCTGACGGTCATTGCAGGAGGATGTGCTCAAATGCCGATGAGCGGTCAGGTCTTCATCTGGTATTCGTGCCCTGGTGGTGGCGCTCGGCGAGCTCCTTGAGGTTCAGCAACTGTCGTCGTGCCATGATTAGGTCGCCGATCGATAGCCCGAAAGCGGCCCAGCGGCTTGTCTGCATGACTACCTTGAGCAATAAACCACATTATGGTTACACGACGAGCACTCCACCCAAGTGACGATTCCTTTTTGCTGCACCGGTGCCGCTCGTCCTGCGGACACGTGAGGAATGCGGCTTTGCCGTAGCCACGTCTGTACATGACGTGCAGTCGGCCCTCGCGGCGAAAGCAAGAAGCGGGCGTTGGAGTTCGAGTCACCTCGGTGGCCAGGGCCGAGGATCTCGACCGGGCAGACATCGATCTCGATGACGAGGATGACGAGGGCCTGGATGGTGCCGAGATATCCGTCGAGGCCAAGGCAGCACGGTTTCTCACGGCGCTGAACCTGCCCGTGTGGCGGCCATTCAACCAGTCGGCCGTCTAGGACCTTGTCGGAGGGCGCCGTGACGACCGCAGCATTCAACGGCCAGACCGGACAGAAGAAGCGGCCCGGGCCGTCGGCGGCGGCGAAGGCCGCCGCGCGTCGTTATGCCGGCTCGGGCACGCCTCCCTGCTCGCCGTCCTCGGGCATCGGCTCGACCGGCGCGTCCGGCAACTCGCCAGACGTACCGGCAAGCAGCTCTGCGGCGTCGTCGGGTGCGTGCTCACGAGGGTCAATGGGTGGATAGACGTCCGGATCAAGGTCAGGATTGGTCATTGGGCAAGTATCCGCCACGACCGTCACTGCCGCCCCTCGACGGGTGGCGAACCCGGGTGGCCGGCCCGGCACCGAGATGTCAGCGCCGACCAGGGCGGGCGCCGGCGCATCCTGTACCGGCCGGCTCCGTCTGAGTGCCCGGCAGCGCACAACTGCCGAGTAGCTGCAGAAGGACCCTTGGGCAATTCGCCGGGCTCGATCGACCGTTCAGCGGCCCGAACTCGGGCCGCAGTACCGCCCGGAGGCCGTGTTCGTCGACGTCGGAGAAAGCCTTCCTCGCGACCGCATATCCCCCGTACCGTCACAGCGCGGCGGTGACCCCCCGGTGGAACCAGGCTGATGATGTGCCGCACGATCAGCGCCCAGGTGGCCCGGTCATCGGTGACGGAGTCCGCGCAGTAGACGTCGGCCACCGTCGCCAACTTGCCACGGTCGGCCTGAGCCGGCCGGGCCTGGTAGCCCACCAGCTCGGCTACGGGGGCCCGCGGCAGTGGCACGAGTGGTCGGACGGAAGCTGGCGCACGCTGGCGAAACCGCTGGGCCGCCGCGACCTGATCATCGCCGCGCCGATCGGCCCACACTCCCGTGACCTGGCCGTGATCACGCGTCTGCGAGTACCCCGGCGGAAACGTGATCGTCGACGACGTGGTGGACCCGATCAACGGGACTGATCATCGTTGCCATCGAGCAGGCTTCGCGTCCGCACGGTGTCCGGACGGTCTAGGCCGTACACCGCCTCGTTGAGGGCCAGCGCCCGCTGATAGCTGGCCCGCGCCGCCTCGAAATCCCCATCTCCCGCTGTACGTTACCGGGGGCTTTCTGGCCGAGCTTCACGCTGGAAACGGCAAGCGGTCTCCATAGGTAAGGGCCCTGGGCTGGGCGCTGACCTCGGCAGTGCGGTTGCCGCGTTGGTGTGATTTCGCCTGGTAGGTGGACTCCTCCACCCATTCTCGGGCGCTCGCACGACGGGACACCGGTGGGCTTATGGAGAGCCGGGTGTCGTTACTGCGGTAGGGGCTGCCATTGGAGCATGGCCGCGGTGGCGTCGTCGCGCAGTTCTCCGTGTTCGTAGCTGATGATGGTGTGGATGAGTTGGCGCATGATCTCGGCAGGCGGCAGATGGTGTGCCATGGCGGAGACGACGAAGTCGGACAGCCGGTGCAGGCCGAACAGTTCACCGTCGGCCGAGCGTGACTCGGTGATGCCGTCGGTGTAGAGCAGCAGCGTGTCGCCGGGCTGCAGGGTGTGCGCGGTGATACCCGGGGGCCGGGTGCGCATGTGGGCGAGACCGAGCGGTAGCGCGGTGGGGGTGGGCAGCGGTGGCTGGGCTGCGCCGTCGCGCAGCAGGAGCTCGGCGGGATGGCCGGCGCAGATGCGGCGGTAGTGCCCGGTGGTGGTGTCAAGCTCGGCGAGGACGGCGGTGACGAAGGCTCCGGGGTGTTGGTTGCGGACCCACTTGTCGATACTGCGGTAGGTGTCGGTCAAGTCCAGGCCGCATCGGCGGGCGTTGCGGTAGGTGTTGAGGGCCAGGGTGGTCAGGGCGCTGGCGGTGATGCCGTGGCCGACGGTGTCGAACAGGGCGACGTGCAGGGTGGTGCCGTTGACGGCGTAGTCGAAGGCGTCGCCGCCGACGTCGTAGGACGGCTCCAGGACCGCGTTGATGGTGGTGTCGTGGGCGGTGAAGCTCAGCGGGGGTAACTGGTTCCAGATGATCTCGGCGGCCAGTTGCATGGGCATCCGGCGTCGGGTGTGTTCCACGGCGTCGCCGTAGAACCGGCGGCTGGAGATCAACTCGGCGACCAAGGCGGCGACGACGGTCAACGCCTGGTGCAGCTCCTGGTCTGGTTCGGCCTTGAGCCTTACCTGTAGGACGCCTAGGCGTTGCGTCGCGTGCAGCAGCGGCAACCAGAGTAGGACGTCCTCGGGGCCGTCGTGCTGTGTAGCGCGCGTTGAGGTGAACGCGCGGCCGGCATCGGTGCCGTTGATGCGGATCGAGTCGGTGACCCGAGAGATGTCACCGGTGAGGGGCCACAAGGCTATTTGCTCGTAGTCGACGAGCAGTGCGGTGACGTCGATCGCGTCGAGCAGGGGTGCCGTGTCGCTCAGTGCGGTGGGAAGCTCGTCGAGCAGACTGAGCTGCCGCAGGCCCAGCAGACGCTGCACAGCTTGCAGCGGATCGGCCATCATCGCCTCCTCTCGTCGTTCGGCCGCCGGTGACTTCGCGAGCGCTCCTGGCAGGCAATGTGCAATCACGGTCAGTGGGTCGATCGTCTGACGATCTCCGCCCATACAATCTTGCCGGTGCGGCCGGCCCAGACCCCCGGGCGGGTACCCCACCGCCGGGCCACTGACGCGATCAAGAACATGCCCCGCCCACCGACCTCATCAGGGTGAGGCTGACGCCTATGTGGTGGTGCCGGGTTGGTGTCGGTGACCTCGATCAGAACGGCATCGTCGCGGACAGTCATTCTCAGTTCGCCGCCGTCATCGGTGTGCTGGGTAACATTTTGGACGAGTTCGGTCGCCACGAGCAGCACATCGTCCGCATGGTCTGTCAGCCCCCAGCGTCGGAGCGCCTGCTGCGCGACGCGGCGCACAAGCGACGCAGGAGTGCCATGCCGCAAGGGCACGCGGATGTCATCCACACTAGTGACATACCCAGGTACCGATCATCCTCACGATCATCATCGATAATTGGGACTGTACAAATAACGGCTGATCGACCGATCAAGGGAGAGACGCCAGATGACGACCGAGATCACCTCGGGGCGGGAGTCGGCCGGCGGGTCGGTGGGTGCGGTCACGGACGAGCAGTTGATCGCGATGCTGGTCGATCGGGCTCGTGGTGACGGGCTGAAGCTGACTGGTGAGGGCGGGCTGTTGCAGCAGCTGACCAAGCGGGTCCTGGAGTCGGCGTTGGACGGGGAGATCACCGACCACGTCGGCTACGACAAGCACGACCCGGCCGGACGGGGCAGCGGAAACACCCGTAACGGCAGCCGAACCAAGACCGTGCTCACCGACGTCGGGCCGGTCGAGGTTCGGGTTCCGCGGGACGCGGCGGGCACGTTCGAGCCGCAAATCGTGCGGAAACGGCAACGGCGCCTGACCGGCGTCGACGACATGGTCTTGTCGCTGTCGGCGAAGGGCCTGACCCACGGGGAGATCGCCCCCCCATTTGGCCGAAGTCTACGGGGCTGAGGTGTCGAAGCAGACCATCTCCACCATCACCGACAAGGTCATGACGGAATGGCCGAGTGGCAGAACCGACCCCTCGACACGGTGTATCCGGTCGTGTTCATCGATGCCATCAACGTCAAGATCAGGGATGGGCAGGTCGCGAACCGGCCGATCTACCTCGCGATGGCGGTCACCGTCGACGGACACCGCGACATCCTCGGCATCCGGGCCGGCCACGGCGGCGAAGGCGCCAAGCACTGGCTGCACGTGCTTACCGAACGGAAGAACCGCGGCGTCGCCGACGTGCTGATGCTCGTCTGCGACGGCCTCAAGGGTCTGCCCGAGACGGTCGAGACGGTCTGGCTCCGCACCATCGTCCAAACCTGCGTGGTGCACCTGCTACGCAACTCGTTCCGCTACGCAGCCCGCTAGGACTGGGACAAGATCGGCAAGGCGCTCAAGCCGGTCTACACCGCGGCGACGGAAGACGCCGCCACGGAGCGGTTCATGGAGTTCGCCGAAGCCTGGGGCAAGAAATACCCGGCGGTCGTCAAGCTGTGGTCCGACGCCTGGGCCGAGTTCGTTCCGTTCCTCGCGTTCGACGTGGAGATCCGCAAGGTCATCTGCTCCACCAACGCGATCGAGTCGGTGAACCCCCGCATCCGCAAGGCCGTCCGGGCCCGCGGTCACTTGCCGAACGAGCAGGCCGCGCTCACGTGCGGCTACATGGGGTTGATGAGCCTCGACCCGACCGGCGCCGGCCGCAGGCGCTGGACCATGCGCTGGAAAGCGCCCCTGAATGCGTTCCAGATCGGCTTCGAAGGCCGGCTCACCCCGGCCAACCACTGACCACCTCAACAACCAAGATCAGCTGTTAACTTGACACTCCCCATCGTTCCGCTCATGCCGCCGTCCGAGTGCGATGGTCGCGCCCGATGGCGCGTTTGTTTCGATCAGCTCGCCGCAGGGCCGTCGAGATAGGCGACGGTATTGGGCACTCCCGCCCACGGACCTCCTCAGCCCGATACAGCCGAGAGGCATGGAGCAAAGCTTCCTCCGGAACCACTGGCGCTCCTCACCGATGTCGCTGCGTTGGCCGTACAGCCATTCGTACAGCCAAGCCTGCCAGCCAGCCAAGACCGACACGATCCGACAAGGGCCGACAGCCTGAGCAGGGTCCGCGCAAGCTGGCCAGCCGCCCGCGACCGCCGCCGCGGAACAATTGACGGGAAGCTGACCTGGGCGCTCGATGGGCATTGGGGCGGCCTCTGCGAATCGGCAAGGGGTCACGGTGAACGAGGCAGCCGGTCAGGCTCAGGCAGGGAACGAAGCAATGCCGGCAGGGCGCCAAACACGAGGGGAAGGCCGCCCAGCTCGTTGATCCCGACCCATGCGAAGTCGTCATGCTCCTCAGGTGCACGGTTAGTGGGACGCCCACCCCGACACCCCCGACGAACTCCCACCCATCGACGTCGACCTCTCCACGCTCACACCACTGGTCGCCGCCCTTCACCTGCCCTTCGTCACCGTAGACCTCGCCCAACGCGACGACGGCCTCTGGCGCGTCGTCGAACTCGGCGACGGCCAGGTCAGCGACCGACCTACCACCATCAGCCCCCACGCCTTCGTCGCTGCGCTACTTGCCGGTCGATAGGGCGCTGCCCTCTGCCACAGGCCGCGGCACAGGAAACGTTCAACGCGGTAGGAGTTCGCCACCGAACCCGAAGCCCTCGCCATGGTCAAACGGCTCCTAGCCGTCGACGCGGGCGGCAGCTGGCGCAAGCAAGACGGCGATGCCGCATCGTTCCCACCGCAGTAACGGCGTGCGCCCCGACCGGCGGCCCGAGGCCCGAGTTCAGGCCGTCCCGTGTCGGCGGGCCGTCGTCAGCCCAAGCCGGTGGTCGCGAGGCGTCCCGCCGGTCCCCGCAGCACCTCAACCGCGCCGCGACATGCCAGCCGCCTGGCCTCGGCGGTGGCCAGCGCGTGCAACGCCGGCCCGACCCGCGCGGCGCCGCCGAACTGGAAGTCGAGCTGTGTGCGGTAGAGACCGGCGGCGGCGACCTTGACGCCCAAGTACGGGCGGATGTCGACGGCCTGTTCTACGCCGGCCGGCAGGGCCCGCCACGGGCGTTCGTCCGGGGCCCGGCTGACGTACGGCACGTCACGCCACCACAGGGCGTCCGGGGCGCACGCGACGACTGCCTCCGCGACGACGCGGTGGTCGACATGCCCGCCGAGCGCCTGCGGGGCGAGCACCAGGTCGGCGGCGAGCACCCGCGGGCGCAGCGCGGCGCCCAACGCGGCGCCGACCGGATCGTCGGAGCGGACGCCGGCGAACAGTTCCGGTGCACTGACGTAGCCGCGGTGCGGCGCCTCCGGCAGTGGCAGGTGCACCGGTACGGCGCCCAGCCTGCGGCACGCCGCCGCGTCCTCGGCGCGGCGCAGCGCCATGTAGTCGACGTGCGCCGGCAGGCCCTTGTCGAGCTGGGTGGAGAGAGCGAACGGCGACGGGTCCGGCACGGAGGCGGTGAAGCAGGTGAGCACCTCGACGAACCAGCCGGCGGCCGCGAGCGCGGCGAGAGTGCCGCCGACGGAGAAGACGGCATCGTCGAGGTGCGGGCTGACCGCGACGGCGCGACCGGTCACAGCAGGTGCGGCGCGGTGCGGAAGCGGCACGCCGGGTCCACCGGCGGATCGGCTATCTCCAGCACGGCGGCGCCCAGGCCGTCGTAGACGGCGGTGATCCGGTCGGCGACCACCGGCCAGCTCCACTCCCGCTCGACGTCGCTTCGGGCGCGGGCGGCGAGCCGCCGGCGCAGGGCGGCGTCGTCGAGCAGCCGGCGCACCGCCGCGGCGAGGGCCGCCGGGTCTCCGGCGGGTACGAGCAGACCGTTGTCGTCGGGGCGTACGCAGTCGCGCACGCCCACCACGTCGGTGGAGACCACGGGCAGTCCGCTCGCCATCGCCTCCAGGATCGTGTTGGAAAACCCCTCGGCGTAGGTGGGGCTGACGAAGATCTCGCCGCGGGCGTACACCTGGTGGGCCCGTTCGTAGGGGACAGCGCCGAGCATTTCGACGTCGCCGGTCAGGCCGAGGTCGGCGATCCGCGCGCTGGTGGCGTCGACGTCGGGGCCGATGCCGGAGATGAGCAGCCGCACGGGTGTGGCGTCGGCGCGTAGCTTCGCCACCGCGTCGATCAGGTCCAGCACGCCTTTGCGGGTGTCGATGCGGCCGTGGTAGAGCAGCACCGGTGGCGCGGAGACCTCGCCGAGGGGTCGGGTGGGCGCGAACCGGTCGGTGTCGGTGGCCCCCGGTACGACGGTGAAGCGGGCCGGGTCGAGGTCGTGCCGGGCGCACACCTCGGCGGCGAACGACTCCGAGCCGATCAGCAGCGCCGGGGCGTGCGCGAAGACCGCCCGCACCAGGTGCCGGTGGGTGGCGCAACAGGTGCCGACCCAGTGTCCGTCGCCGCCCTGCACCGAGACCACGGCGGGCAGGCCGGCGGCGCGGGCCGCGCGCAGCACCGCCAGACCGTTCGGGTAGGCGTACTGGGCGTGCAGGACGTCGAAGGGGCGTTGCGCGTGCAGTCGAAGTACCGTGTCGGTCATCGCGGCCACGTCCGCCTCGAAGTCGGCGGGTTCGCCCCGGCCGACCGCCTGCTCACCGTGCGCCTCGAGCGCGTACACCGCGACGCCGGACGGAACCCGGTCGGCCGGCGGGGGGCCGCCGCCGTAGACGGCACGGCCAGCCGCGTCGCCGCGGTACTGCGAGACGAGCGTGACGTCGTGGCCGGCCCGCGCGAGGTGCCGCAGCAGATTCTCCGCGTACGCGCTCATGCCGGACACCGCCGGCCAGTAGCGGCGGGAGACGAAGCAGATCCTCATCGCACGGTCACCTCCAGGTCCCCGGCACGCGCGGTCGCGTCGGCGTCGCGGCGCTCCGCCGCTTGCAACGCCGCCAGCGCGGCGGGCACCAGCGTGTCCGCCCGGTGCGCGTCGCGGGACAACTCCAGGCTGACCAGCCCGGTGTAGCCGATCCGGGTCAGCGCCCCGAGCACCGCCGGGAGGTCCATGTCACCCTCGCCCGGGGCACGGTGCTCGTGCCGACCGCGGGGCATGTCCTCCACCGCGCACGCGCCGAGCGCCGGGCCGAAGGCCCGCACCGCCTCCGCCGGCGCGTACCGGCCGGAGACCAGGCAGTGCCCGGTGTCCAGGGCCAGGGTCAGGCCCGGCACCTCGGCGGCGAGCCGAGCCCAGTCGTCGCAGTCGTCGACCAGCATTCCCGGTTCGGGCTCGAACGCGCAGCGCACGCCCCGCCCAGCCGCATAGCCGACCACGTCCCGCACCCCGTCGACCAGCCAGCCCCAGCAGCGTTCCCGGTCCGTGCCGGGCTCGGGAACACCGGCCCAGAACGAGACCGCCTCGCTACCCAGCCCGGACGCGACGTCGACGCAGGTGCGCAGGAAGGCACGCCGCCGGGCGCGGTCCGCCTCGTCCACGGAGACCAGCGTCGGGTGGTGCTTGCGGCGGGCATCGAGCAGGAAGCGGGCGCCGGTCTCCACGACGCTGGCCAGTCCCAGCCGGTCGAGGTGGCGGGCGAGCCGCGCGGTGCGGCCGGCAAGGTCGGGGGCGTACGGGTCGTGGTGCGCCACGTCCAGAGTCAGGGCAACCCCGTCGTAACCGGCGTCGGCGAGCAGCGCGAGGGCGTCGTCGAGGCGGTGTGAGGTCATGCCGTTGGTGTTGTAGGCGTAGCGCAGCCTCATGCGGCGCTCCGGGCAACGGCGTGCCGGCTCGGCTCCCGGTACAGCGGGTAGAGCGGTCCGACGGTGCGGGCCACCCCGGCGAGGTCCAGCCACGCGTCGCCGTCGAGCCGTTCCCGGCCAGCCGCGTCGAGGACGACCGCCGCGCTGCCCTCGCGCGGCGGTGGCCCCGACCCGACCAGCGGCGAGTCCCGCTCGACCAGTCGCGCCACCCCGCGCGCGCCGATGCGGCCGTACGACATGGTCTCGGCCTCGAGGCCCGGCACGATCACCTTGACCGCGACCGCCCCCTCCCCCGGTGCCACGACGACGAGCACGTCGAACTCGGCGAGCCGGTGCAGCAGCTCCCCCAGCAGCGCGGGCGGCTCGTCCAGCGTGCCCGGCGCGACGGTGGGCAGCGAGGAGAACGGCACCCGGGCCCGCTCGGCCAGCACCACCGGTTCCAACAGGCCACGCAGCTCGGCGCCGCTGAGCCGGGTCCAGGCGCGCATCGCGTGCAGCGCGTGCGGCTCCTGCGGCGCGGGCGGTCGGGCGAGCTCCCGCTGCCAGTACGCCTCCGGCGCGACCGGCCGCAACACGTCGAGCGGACCGTGGGCGAAGACTTTGCGGGCGCGGGAGGCGACGTACTCCAGCACCGCCTTGCGCAGCGCGACCTCTCGGTCCGGGTGGGCCGCCTCGCCGCACGCGGTCACCGCCAGCGGCGGCGTCCCCGGCTCGCGGTCGACGCCGACGACGTGCACGTCGGCGATTCCGAATTCCGTGGAGGCGACCTTGGGAAGCACGTCGATCCCGGCGGCCCGGAGCCGGACCAGCGTGGCCAGCGTCACCGGGTCGCGCACCTCGTCGAGGTCGAGCACCACCCCGCGGTCCATGGCCCGGAAGGCGGTGACGTTCCCGTCGCGTTGCAGCAGCTCCAGCAGGCCGTGTGCGACCGCCCGCTCGACGGTGTCCCCCGCTCCGGACCCGTTGGTGATCACCGTGATCAAGCGTTCCGCCGGGTCCTGCCACGGCAGGTCGTCGGCGGACGAGGCGCAGAACTCGGCGGGCACGAGGACCGTTTCGCCGGTGCGCCAGCGCAGCGTGGGCAGCCAGGACCGCGGCTGGTCGTCGTTCACGGCGGTGCCGGCGGTCAGCACGAGTGAGCGGGGGTCCACCACGCCGCCCGGCCCGACTTCTCGCAGCAGCTCACCGTAGGAGGCCCACCGCGGGGCCAGTGCCCGCAGGTGGCGGTGCAGCAACAGGTCCTCCGCCAGCTCCCCGTACGCACCGGTCCGGGCCTGCTCGACCGTCGGCCCGTAGCCGAAGGCCGCCGCCCGGGGCCAACCGTCACCGAGGTGGTCGGCGGTGACCACGGGCACGCCGAGCCGGTCCACCCCGGACACGTCGAAGTCGCCGACCTCACCAGAAGGCAGCGCGCCGGCGAGCTGGTCGGCGACCGACGCGACGGTGACGGTGTCGGTGCGGGGCCGCAGGGCTCGGGTCATGTCAACTCCTCGATGGGGATCGGGCCGGCGAGCGGCTGCCCGCGCAGCTGCCGGTCGAACAGGGCGAGCACCTGCTCGCGGCCGACGGGCGCCGCGTACTCGAACGGGGTGGCGACGGCGTCGAAGTCGAGCGTCTCCACGAGCGCGCGGGCCTGGCGGATCTCGGCGTGCGACAGGGGGATCTGGGCGTGGTAGGCCTTGTGGCAGGACAGGCCCACCGGTGTCGCGCCGGCCAGCTCCACCTTGATGAGGTCACCGACGAAGAGGATGCGCCGGCGGGTGTCGTGCAGGACGCTGTGGCCGGGAAAGTGACCGCCGCTGCGGTACATGACCAGGCCCGGCGCCAGTTCGAGCCGGTCGTCGGCGGGCCACGTCACCCGGAACGCCTTGGTCCAGACCAGGTCGTCGACGCCGACGGCGAGCACCGGCGGGGCCAGCTCGTCCTGCAACTGCCACAGCGCGCCGTACCCGTGCACGTGACTGGCGCCCAGCGCGACCAGACCGCCGCGGCGGCGCAGGTCGGCCAGGGCGGCGGGCGGGTACCAGCCGGCGGCCTCCCAGCCGACCAGCCCGACGTCGGTCTCGACCACCCAGCCGGTGCTGCCCAGCCCGAGCTGCGGCTCGCACCAGTAGCCGATCACCCCCGGGGTCATTTCCGCCCAGCGGGCCTGCCGACCGGCCGCCACCTCGTCGGCCGCATGGAACAGCCACCCCTCCTCGGGTAGGGCGTTGCGCACGTCGACGCAGACCGGGCAGAACGGTGGCGGGGCGAACCAGCGTTGCCAGTGCCCGCAGTTGTCGCACGCGTACGGCCGCAGCGGCATGTGTCAGCTCCCTCCGGCGGTGTGCAGCAGCTCGTGCAGGCGCAGGTCCCGCGACAGCGGCCAGCACCACTGCGCACCCCGCACCGCCGCGCCGAAGGCGCGGACCTGGGCGGTGAACGGGCCGGTGCAGGTGTCGAAGGGCAGCTCGGTGGTGCCGCCGGTGACCGCGTCGAGGCGCCGGAGGTTGCCACCGGCCGTCTGGCCCATGGTGTCGACGGCGACGAGCTGGGCGCGGGTGCCGACGATCTCCAGGCGCCGGCGGGGCAGCTGGTCGGAGGTGTTGAAGCTGACGTGCATCGAGACGAGGACCCCACCCGCCGTGGTGCCGGTCAGCATCGCCCCGTCCTCGACCGGATAGGGATGCACCTGCCGCTGGGTGAGCACGGTGAGGGTGGTCAGGTCGTCGCCGAGCAGCGCGCCGACGAGGTCCACCCCGTGTGGGGCGAGGTCGGCCAGCGCGCCCCCGCCGGAGCGGGCCGGGTCGATCCGCCAGTTGTCGTGGGCGCGGCCGTCCGGGGTCCAGTCCGGGGGCAGCCAGCAGCCGTAGACGATGCGCACCGCCGTCACCGTGCCGAGATCCCCGGTGGCCACGAGGTCGGCGATGAGGCGATGCGCCGGATGGAACCGCTGGTCGAAGGCGGCAGCGGCGAGCGTGCCACCGGCGGCGGCGACCAACCGGCGGGCGTCGGTCACGGTCGCTGCGAGGGGCTTCTCGCACAGCACGGGCAGGCCGGCCTTGGCGATCACCGCGACCAGGTCGGCGTGCGTGTCGGTCGGCGTGGCGACGTAGACCGCCTCGACGTCGCGGCGATCGAGGAGGGCGTCGAGGTCGGCGGTGGCCAGCACGTCCGGCCGCAGGGCGTCCGCCGCGGCCGGGTCGCGGTCGCAGGCGGCCACGAGGCGGGCGCCGGCGGCCCGGATCGCCGGGGCGACGTGGTCGCGGGCCACCCAGCCGCACCCCACCACCCCCCACCGCACCGGGTCGCCCATGTCGGTCACCACCGCTCGGGCAGGTCGAGAAGGAGCCGGCGGCGCACCGCATCCGGCCTGGGTGGGTCGGGCCAGCGCGGCGGCAGGTACGTCGCCGCCCGTCGGCCGTACTCGGCCGCCCACCGGTCGTCCGGCCAGGCGCGGTCACCGTCGACGTAGAGCGGGTTGCGGCGCAGCGGCGCGCACCCGGCGGGCAGCAGCAGCGCCGGGTCGGGTGGCGCGGCGGCCCCGTCGCGGGCGAGCCCAAGGGCCTCCGTGGCCGCCAGCGCCGCGCCGGTGGCCGGTGCCGGAAGCCGACCGTCGGCCGTCGCGGCGGTCAGCTCCTCCTCGGCGTACGCGGTGGCGCCGGGCAGCAGCGCCGTCCACTCCGCAGCGAGCAGCGGCAGTCCGGCCCGGCCGGCCGGGTGCCGGGCATTGTGCAGGTGCCCGAGCAGCACCGCCCCGCGTGGCCCAGCGGTGGCTATCGCAGCGGCCACGAAAGCGGCCTTGTCGGCGAGGAAGTACAGCGCGTCGTGGCAGGCGACGTGACGCGGGGCGGCGGCGGGTGGCAGCGGCCAGCCCGCGGTCAGGTCGGCGCAGACCAGCGCGACCGGCGCAGCGGGGGGCAGCACGAAACGGCGGGCCAGCCACAGCTTGGCGAAGACGACATCGACGCCGGTGAGGTCGGTGTGCCCGTGCAGGGCAAGGTGCCGCAGCAGGTGCCCGGCCCCGCAGGCCAGGTCCACCACGGCACGGCCGGCCGGCGGATGGGCCGCGGTGAGCGCCAGCACGGCCAGCCAGCTGGGGTCGGACCAGCGGTGCCGGAAGTAGGTGCCGACCCGGCCGAGGCCGAGCAGGTCCACCGCCTCGGTCAGAGTCCGGGCCTCCAGCGCCGCCCGCAGCCGGCGCGGCGGCGGAGCCGGACCATCCCACCAGTCGTCGGCGTCGGCAAGCAGCAACACCGTCGCGCCGCGGCGGTCACCGGCGTCCAGCGCCGCCACTGCTGCCTGACGCAACTCGTCACGTCCGGGCCGCAGCCACGGTATGCCGTCGACGACGGGCCAGCGGCGCACGCCGTCGGTGAGGCTGTGCCCGGTGTCGGCCCGCAGTCCGCTGCCATCGGGGCCGCGCCATCCGGCGCCGGTGGCGGGCGCGTCGACGGCGGTCACAGCCCTGCCGCCCGCAGCACCGCGTGGTGGTACCTGGCGACCGGCCCGTCGTGCACCAGCTCCAAGTCGACCAGTGCCTGCTCGGCGGTGAAAGCCGCCGCCCGAGCATGGTGGTGGGCCTGGAGGACCCGGTCCAGCACGTCGGCGGCGTGGAACGCCGCCCCGAGCGGACTGTGCGCGTCCGCCCGGCACGCCAGCGCGGCGCGTACCCGGGCTGCGAGCGGCACGGGCAGGGTGGCGAGTTCGACCTCGGTGAGCCGTTCGGTGACCGCCTCAAGGTGCTTGCCGAGCAGCAGTTCCCCGGCGAAGCCGGCGTCGGGGAGCCGGGCGTTGTGCAGGTGGTGCGCTAGCCCGAGCAGGAACGCCGCACCGGGGTCGGCGCCGACGTCATCGGCGAGCAGCGCGCCGTAGACGGCGACCGCCCAGCAGTGCTCCGCGTGGTTCTCGGCCGGCTCGACGATCAGACGGGGTCGCCCCGGGGCGGTGGCGCCGGCGCGTGGCTGGCGGCACAGCGCGGACACGAACGGCGGTTCGCCGCCCTCGGCGATTCCGTCGGCCACCAGTCCGGGCAGCGCGACGTGCAGCCGGCTGACGGTGTCCGGGTGCAGCGCGTCGGCCAGCTCGGCAATCGCCCGGGCGAGGACGTTCTCCACGTCCGGCCCGGACAGGCCGCAGCGGGTGAGGGTGGGAGCGTCCAAGCCGCCGAGCCGCGCCCCGGCCACGGCTGCGGCGCACTCCCGATCGGCCACTGCCACCGGGTCGGCACCGGCGACCAGCGCTGCCCAGGCCCGGACGAAGGCCCGTTCGGCGGCGGATCGGTCAGCGTGCGCCACCCGGACCCGCTTCAGGTCGCCAACCTGGCGGAACGCCGGCGCCACCGCAGCCAGCCGCTGCACCGGCGGCACGGCCAGCGCGGTGGTCACGCCGCGTCCAACCACCGCAGCAGGGCCCGCTCCTGCACGTGCAGGGCGTGTTCCGGAGGACCGCCGTCGCGGGTCATCGGGGCCTTGAAGAAGTAGCCGAGCTGCTCCTGCGGGCCGCCTTCGCCGCGCCGCGCCGCCTCGGCGACCAGCCGCACCAGCTCCAGCACCAGCGGCGCGGCGAGGATGGAGTCCCGGCACAGGAAGTCGACCTTCATCTGCATCCGCTGGCCGAGGAAGCCGACGAGATCGATGTTGTCCCAGGCCTCCTTGGCGTCACCGCGTGGCCGGTAGTAGTCGATGCGGACCACGTGGTCGTCCACCGGATAGCCGAGGATCTCGTCGAGCACCGAGCCCTTGGTGTCGAGCTTGCTGGCCAGCGACGAGGGATCGTCGAGGATCTGCCCGTCGCGGTTGCCGAGGATGTTGGTGGAGTACCAGCCCTCGACGGCGAGCGCCCGGGACCGGAACGCCGGCGCCAGCACCGTCTTGATCAGCGTCTGGCCGGTCTTGCCGTCCTTGCCGGCGACCGGCACCCGCTCCCGCTCGGCCAGCTCGCGCAGCGCCGGCACGTCGGCACCGAGGCTCGGGGTGAAGTTGACGTACGGGCAACCCTCACGGATCGCCGCGTAGGCGTAGAGCAGACCCGGCGTGATCGCCGCGTCGTCGCCGTCCAGACCCGCCTCGAAGGCGGCCAGCCCGGCCAGGACGGGCGTGGCGGAATCGGGCCGCGCCTCGGTGGAGGCGAGGTTGACCACCACCACCCGCTCCAGCGCCTGTTCCGTCCGGAACCGGCGCAGGTCCGCCCGGAGGTGCGCGACCCGGTCCCGCAGCGGGCCGACCGGCACCACGTTGGCGCCGGTCGCGTTGCGGCACCACGCCGGGTCGGCCACCGCCGGCCAGGGCTTGATCGCCTGCAACGGCCCCGCGACGGTGTCCAGCTGCGGCGGCTCCACCACCCGGTGCAGGTGCGCGGCCTTGGCGAGGTCGTCGGGGGCCAGGTCCCAACCGCCGAAGACCAGCGACTCGTACGGCACCAGGTCGTTGCGGTCGGCCAGCGGCAGCCCGGACAGGTCTCGCATGCCGAGCCGCAGCAGCTCCACCCCGGCCACCGCCGTCGTCGCCACCGCGCCACCCAGTCCGACCACCGCGACCCCGATGCGCTGCTCCGTCATGCTTCCTCCCGTGTCGACCCGGCCGGCCGGATACCGGCGGCCGGATACCCACGAAGGGCCGGCGCATTCCCGCCGCTTCGCGGCGGACGACCGGAGCGGGCGGGCTGTGGCAATCGCCGGTGCCGGACCGCCGACCGAGGTCAAGATGCAGGTGGGGGCGGGTGCCGCTCCGGCGGTTCGCCTCGGGGGAGGGCTGGTCGTGAAGGTGCTTATCGCGGGCGGCGCGGGCTTCATCGGCAGTACGGTCGCGTCGCGGCTGCTCGACGCCGGCCACACACCGGTGGTGATCGACAACCTCGTTACGGGCCGGCGGGAGTTCTGCTACGGGCGGATCTTCCACGAGGGCGACGTGGCCGACGCCGGGGCGGTGGACCACGTCCTGCGTCGCCACCCTGACATCGAGGCGGTGGTGCACTGCGCGGCGCTGATCGTCGTGCCCGACTCGGTGTCCCGGCCGGTCGACTACTACCGCGCCAACGTGGCCGCGACGCTGGAGTTCGTCGACCGGCTGCTCGCCCACGACGTGCGGCGCCTGATCTTCAGCTCGTCGGCGTCGATCTACGAACCCGGCCCGGACCTCGCCGTGGACGAGGCGTCGCCGTTGCGAGCCGACAACCCGTACGCGCACACCAAGATTGTCGTGGAGCGGATGCTGGCCGACATCGCCGCCACCAGCCGGCTTCGGGTGCTCTCGTTGCGCTACTTCAACCCGGTCGGCGCCGACCCGGCACTGCGCACCGGTCCGCAGGTCCCGACGCCCTCACACGCCCTCGGCCGGCTCATGCACGCTCACCGCACCGGTGTACCGTTTCCCGTCGCCGGCCTCGACTGGCCCACCCGCGACGGCTCCGGGCTGCGCGACTACGTGCACGTCTGGGACCTCGCCACCGCTCACCTGCGGGCGCTGGAACGCTTCGACCGCCTCTTTCCCGCCGACGGTCCCCGGCACACCGCAGTCAACCTCGGCACCGGCACGGGTACGACCGTGCTCGAACTCGTCTCGGCTTTCAACGCGCTGGTTGACGACCCGGTCGCCGTAACCGAGGCGCTGCGCCGTCCGGGCGACAGCGTCGGCGCGTACACCCGAAGTCGCCTGGCGTGGGACCTGCTCGGCTGGCGCGCGGAGCGGAACCTGCCCACAGGGATCGCCGACTCGCTGGCCTGGTTCCGCCGGCGGGAAAGGCTGCTGCCCGACCTTGCCGTGCCGACGCACCGGTTGGCCGACGACGCGCAAGCCGCGGGCCACGGCCACTGGTCGCGGCGCTGAATGCGCCGCCGAGGGCGAACGCCCCGACGCGCACTGCGACGTCCTGGCAGTCACCACCCTGCCCGGCCGCGACTTCGACCCGTGGGGCCGCCCGGTGAACTGCCCCGCCGTCTAAACCCGAACCTGGGGAGCCGGCCGGGTCTTCGTCGGCACCCCTGGGCACGACCTCGACGTGCTCCGCGATGACACCGTCCACACCACCGTCCGGCGGGGACTGCGCTGGGCCAGCCGGTGACCGCCCGGGTGGGCGTCGGGATCGTGGGCTGCGGCGCCGACTCCCGCAAGCACCTGCCGACCCTGATTGGCCTGGACGAGCTGGACGTCGTCGCCGTGGCCGACCTCGACCCCTCCCGCGCCGCGGAACCCCCGGCACGACCGGGGAACTTCGCGCAGGGATGGACCTGCCTGACCGAGGCGATCCCGTAGACGCGCCGGGTCATGCCCATGATGGGCCATCCATGGGCCAGTAACCGGAGCACCTAGCGGTCACGAGCGGGCACGACACGGAACCCGGCCGGCCATCGCCGGGCCGAGATCGGGGGAGCGGATTGGGAGCAACAGGGTGCTCCACTCGCGACCAGCTCGGACACATATCCCGCGCTCTGCAGTGACTGGAGTCCCCGCGGCTGCCCGGAGCACCCCCATGTGCGTGAGGAGGACGTGCGGGGCGCCGGTCACAGAAGCTTGAACGGCGGAGCCGCGAGCGTGGGAGACCGAGAACGCCAAGGGCCGTGCCGGCGACCGGGGACAGGTCAGAAGAAGGGCACGCACACCCGGCCAGATCCGTACCGAGTCACCCGGTACGCCAGCACCGATCCTGGCGGCAGTCCGTCAGAACCACCACAGTGACACTCAGAGATCCGTGGAAGTCAGATTCTAGGAGAATCCCAAGATATCACCTTGTGTGGCTTGGATATCCCATCTGACGAATCAGAATGAAGCCGCCGCTGGATCAGCCGTGCCGGCGCGGATGTTCCCCGCGGAATTTCCGTCTGTCTCGTGACAATGCGCCTTGCGGGCTCTCAGCGTCCGGCCATGGCGGAGGAGGGTTCGATGTCCACCCGAGCTGTAGACCTGGCAGCCGAACCACAGATCGGTTCGACAATTCCGTTGGTCGTCGACCAGGGACATCCGTTCTTCTTCGACCATCCGCTCGACCACGTGCCGGGAATACAACTCGCGGTTGGGCTGCTGGACCTGTTCCGCGAGGTCGTCGGAGCACCCGATGGCGACCGGCCGCACGACCGCCTGCGGTTGTCGCTGACCTTTTCCCGGCTGTGCGAACTGGACGCCGAGACGTACCTGCATGTCATGCCCGCGGCCGGGCGGTTCCATCTGCGCGCCGAGCAGCACGGCCACGCCGTGTGCGAGGGGCACGCCGAGCTTGTCGAGGAGAGCGTTCCCGTCCGGGTGGTCGCGGCACCGGCGGAGCCGGCACCCTCCGCCCCGGCCGAGTTGGTCCATCGGCACCGGCCGCAGAACATCGGCATCAGCGAAGTGCGGCGGCCGTGCCCGGAAGTCGCCGAGTCCCAGGTGCTGTCACCACCGCCGGGACACTTCCTGCGCCGGCACGATCCGGCGCGCTACAGCTCTGAAGAGCTACTCGAGGCGGGCCGGCAGTTCTGCGTGATGCTCAGTCATCTCGACCACGGGCGGTCCCTGGACACGCAGATCCTGTGGATGTCCGTCGACCTCGACGTGCCCTGCGGACTGCCCAGTACGCTTCCGTTGCTTCTGCGTTGGCCAGCGATGACGCCCGCCGTGGGAGCCCGAGCACGATTCGAGCTGGCACTGACGGTGGCCGGCGATCCGACCCCGTTGGGCCACCTGACCTATGTCTCACACGCGCTGAGCCGCGAGGCGTACCTGCGCAAACGGCGGACGGCCGGCAACCAGGACAACGACGCGCGGCGGGGGTCGCAGTGACCGCGGCACAGTGGATCGCACAACTCGGGGCCGCCTGGCGTCAACGTGATCCGCTGGCGATCGGCCAACTCTTCACGCCGGATGCCGCGTACCACCAGGGCCCCTTCGGCACCCCGCACCGGGGCCCCGCCGCCATCGCCGCACATTGGGAAGCCACCCTGTCCCGCCAGGTCGAACCTCGCATCTGGTTCGGGGAACCCGTCCAGGCGGGGGACCGGGCGAGCGTCGAGTGGTGGTGCATCGTGCTCGACCCGGCGACCCGGGTGCCCCGGACCGCCTCGGGCTCCCTGGCGTTGCGGTTCGCGCCGGATGGTCGCTGCGCCTCCTTCCGGGAGTACTGGCACACGGTCCAGGAGACGGCCTACGAGCCGCCGGCCGGCTGGTTCGGCGGATCGGCATGACCACGAGTGTGTCCAGCGCCGTGTTCCGGGCACCCCGGATCCTGTTCGTCGTCGCCGTCGGGTTGGCGCTGGCGGGGGTGGCCGTGCGGATGTCGGACCCGGCGGGCGCGCTACGCGGGACGGCGCTGACCCTGACCGTCGCCTATCTGGCCTGGCTGCTGGTCGAGGTTCCGGTCACCTTCGCTCACCCGACAGGCGTCCAGGACGGCCGTACGCTGGTTCCGTACGCGCTGGCGCGGCTGGCGACCCTTGGCTCGACCGCCCTCCTCCCGCTGCCGTGGGCCGCCTGGTTCCCGCTGCTGCTGCTGCCGGTGGCGCTGTTCGTCGGTGGCGTCGCCCTCCGCGAGGTCGCCATCCGGACCCTGGGCCGGTTCTACTCGCACCACGTGGCCCGCCGCACCGACCAGGTCGCCGTGACCACCGGCGTGTACCAGCCGATCCGGCACCCGGCGTACGCCGGCATGCTCCTGGCCCACCTCGGCCTGGTGGCCTTCTTCCTCAACCCGGTCAGCGTGCTGTGCCTACTGCTGCTGCTCGCCGCCGTGGTATTCCGGATCCGGGTGGAGGAGCAGGCACTGCTGGACGTGCCGGGCTACGCGGAGTACGCGGCGAACCGGTCCCGGCTGCTTCCCGGAGTGTGGTGAACCTTGGCGGACCTGGATGAGCTGCTGTCGACCACCAGGTCGGTGCGGCGCCGGTTGGACCTGACCCGGCCGGTGGATCTGGAGCTGGTCCGGCAGTGTCTGCGGCTGGCCGTGCAGGCCCCCACCGGCGGCAACCGGCAGAGTTGGCGCTGGCTGGTCGTGGTCGACCCGGCGGTACGCGGCGAACTCGGCTCGATCTACCGGCGGGCGTTCGAGGACCGGTACCCGCCCGGCCACCACCCGCCGGACGCGTCGCCGCGAGATCTGGCCAGCGCCCGCTACCTGGCCGAACACCTCGGCCAGGTGCCGGTCCTGGTCCTGCCCTGCCTGTACGTGCCGCAGGGCGTGCTGCCCACCGGCAACCAGGCCGGTCTGTGGGGTTCGCTGCTACCGGCCGCGTGGAGCTACATGCTGGCGGCAAGGTCGCGCGGGCTCGGCACGGCCTGGACCGCGGTGCACCTCGATCGGGAACAGGAGGTCGCCGCGCTGCTCGGGCTGCCCGAGACGGTACACCAGGGTGCGTTGATCCCGACCGCGTACACCCTGGGTGCAGGGTTCCGGCCGGCAGCTCGCCAGCCCGTCGAGTCCTTGATCCACATCGATCGGTGGGCGGGGAGCCCGACATGACGAGCGAATTGACGACGATGGTCGGTGCCCCGGAACAGGTGGAACCGTCCTCGGTGGGCCACAAGTTCGCGCGGCTGGTCGAGCTGCGCCGGGCTGGGCTGCGAGTTCCCGACTTGTTCTGCCTGCCGGCGACCGCGTTCGACGCCGCGTCCCGGCTCGCCCTGGCCGACCTGCCCGCCCCGCCGCGCCCCGGGGCCGAGCCGGAGCAGGTGGCGGCCTGGTGCTCCCGCGCGGCGCAGGCGCTACGCGATCTGCGCATGCCGGCGGAGTGGGCCGAGGAGGTGTGGGCCGCCTTCGACGAGCAGTTCGGGCCCACCGCACTGGTCGCCGTCCGAGCCTGCGCCGTACCGGCTCGGCGCCCCGAGGACGGTGCTGCCCCGGCCGGGGAACAGCCGGCCGATGACGGCGAGGATGGCCGGGACGACCCGTTCGCCGGGCTGAGTGACAGCTTCCTCTACGTGCCTCGTGACCTGGTTCCGGACCGGATCATCCGGTGTTGGGCGTCCGCCTTCTCGGACCGGGGTGTGCGGTACCGGATGTGGCGCGGCCTGTGTCCGACGAAGACCCGGATCGCGGTCGGCATCCAGCGGATGGTGCCCGGCACCCGTTCCTTCGTCGCCTTCAGCCGGGATCCCCGGCCCGGCGGGCGGGAGGCGGTAGTCGCCGCCGCGTACGGCATCGGCGAAGGCGTGGTGCAGGAGAAGGCCGACATCGACCACTTCTTCGTGGCCGACGGCCGGGTGACGGCCCGTACCGTTCAGAAGCGTCGGATGGTCGGACCGGTCGCGGACGGCACCGAGCTCGCCGTGGTGGCCGTCCCCGCGGAGCTGACTGACGCCCCGGTCCTCACCGAAGCCCAGGCCATCGAGGTGGCCGAGCTGGCGGGCCGGGTGGAACGCTTCTACGGCTGCCCGCAGGACATCGAGGGCACCATCACCGACGACGGTCTGGTGCACCTGGTGCAGGCCCGCCCGGTATCGACGGCGACCGGCGGGACGGGTGAACGGCGGTACTGGTCCAACCACAACATCACCGAGAGCTACCCCGGTGTCTCCACCGTGCTCACCTACTCGCAGGCGCAGGAGTTCTACCGGCGGGCGTTCGGTGACCTGTACCACCGCATGGGGGTGCCACGACGCCGGTTCGAGGCGACCCGGCACCGGCTGGAGCAACTGGTCGGGTTCCTCGACGGGCGGATCTACTACCGCCTCGACGCCTGGCACGCCCTGCACGCCCAGATGCCCCTGTTCGAGCTGGTCCGGTCCGAGTGGGAGAACTCCATGGGGGTGGTCGGACCGGCCCGCGACCAACCCCGCTGGTCCCGCCGCCGAGCCTGGGCGGCGCTGCCCGGCGTGCTGCTGCGGGCGCTGCGCCATCCGGCCCAGGTCCGGGCCTTCCTGCGCTGGTGGGACGGCGTGCTGGCGGACGCCGACACGCTCGACGGTCGGTCACCCGAGCAGCTGATCGACTTCTACCGTCGGCTGTGGTCCGCGGTGTCAGCCCGCTGGGGGGTCACCCTGACCAACTCGATGTACGGCCTTTTGATTGTCACCGCCCTGCGTCAACTGCTGGACCGGTGGGCCGGAGGCGACCGGCGACTGCTGGTCGGCCTGCTGGTGGGTGGCCGGGAGAACCGGTCGTTGCAGGCGGTACGGGCCTCGATCCGGCTGGCCGAACTGGTGGCGGAGGTTCCAGAACTCAGGGACGCGCTGCTGCACGACGGCCCGGAGCGCTCCCCGGACGAGCGGGTGTGGCGCGATCTAACCGCCGGCCGGTACGGCGAACCGCTCGCCACGGCCGCGACCGCATACGTGCGGCGGTTCGGCGACCGGGCGCTTCATGACCTGAAGCTGGAGGAGCCGACTCCCCGCCAACGGCCGTGGACGGTGCTGGAGGTGATCCGGCCCTACCTGGGCCAGGGCCTGACCGAGGCCGGCAACCGGGCCGACGAACGGCGTGCCGCGCTGCTGGCCCGGCAGGAACTGGCGCGAGTGGTGCCGGCTCGGCATCGCCGGCTGGTGCTGCGGACGCTGGCGGCGGCGTTGCGTGCCTCGGCCCGGATGCGCGAGGACACCCGGTTCTGCCGGACCCAGTTGTACGGGCTGTCCCGGGAGGTGACCTGGCGGCTCGGCGCGGAACTGGTCAGAACCGGCCGGCTCGCCGACCGGACTGACATCTGCCACCTGACCGTGGCCGAGGTGCTGGGTTCCTTCGACGGCACCCTGCCCGGATCGGATCTTCGCGGGCTGGTGGCCCTACGTCGCGCCGAGCACGAACTGTACGGCCGGCTGGCGGCGAAACAGCCGCTGTTGGCTACCGAGCCGGACCGGCCACTTGCGCTGGCGCTGGCCGACGCGGTGCCGATCGGGGACGGCACCGTGCCGAGCGGCACCGGTCACCTGCAGGGGCTCGGGTCGTCCGGCGGACGGGTCCGGGCGCCGGCCCGCCTGGTCCTGACCCCGGACGTGACCGCCGAGTCCTGCCGCGGCGCCATCCTGGTGGCCCGGGAGACCGACCCGGGATGGCTGTCGCTCATGCTGGTCGCCAAGGGGCTGATCGTGGAGCGGGGCACGCTGCTCTCGCACACCGCGATCACCGGACGGCTGCTGGGCATCCCCACCATCGTCGCCGTACCGGAAGCCACCGCCCGGATCCCGGACGGCGCTGTCATCGACATGGACGCGAGCGCCGGAACCGTCCACATCCTGGAAGAGCCTGCGCGATGAGCGAAAACACTCCCCTCCGCTTCCCCCTTGCGGCCCGGCCCGGCGTCGCCCTTCACCCGGACTACCTGGCGGCCGTCGATGAGGGCCCGTTGGTGCCGGTCCGGCTGGCGAACGGCGTCGAGGCGCTGCTCGTCACGGGCCATTCGGAGGTCCGCACGGTGCTGACCGATCCCCGGTTCAGCCGCGAGGCGTGGGCGGGTGGCACCCTCTTCGCCCGCAAGACCACGGCACTGGCGTTGGTCACCAGCGACCCACCGGTGCACACCCGACGTCGAAGGGCGGTTCAGGCGGCTTTCACCACCCGGCAGGCCGAACTGGCGGCACCCAGGATCGCCGAACTCGCCGAACGACTGCTGGACGACATCGAGGCCACCGGTCCTCCGGTGGACCTGATCTCGGCGTACACCACACCGCTGCCGTACCGGGTGATCTGCGAGCTGGTTGGGGTGCCGTTGGGCGACATCGCGTACATCCGTCCGTTGGTGGACGTCATGATGTCCGCCGGGCGTTTCACGCCGGACCAGGTCGGGTCGGCGCACGACGCGATGTATACGTACTTCTTCGACCTGATGGCCAGCCGACGCGAGCGCCCGGCCGACGATCTGCTCAGCACGATGCTGGCCAGCCAGAAGTCGGACGGGCTCACCGACGAGGAGATCGCGGTGCTCGCGTTCGGCCTGGTGATCGCCGGTGGTGAGACCACCGCGAACCACCTGGCGATGTGCATCCTGCAGGTACTGCGTACCCCTGGGTTGGCCGCCCGGCTGCGCGACCGGCCGCAGGACGTCCCGGCCGCCGTCGAGGAGCTGCTGCGCTGGGTCTGGTTCGCCGGCACCGGCGGCCAGCCGCACGTCGCACTCGCCGACACCGAGTTGGCGGGCATCAGGATAAAAGCCGGCCAGGTGGTGATCCCGATGACCGACGGGGCCAACCGGGACCCAATGGTCTTCACGGCCGCCGACGAGTTCCGGCCCGACCGTGAACCGAACCCGCACCTGGGCTTCGGCCACGGCCGGCACCTCTGCGTCGGCGCGCCGCACGCCCGGGTGGAGCTCCAGAGCGGCCTGAGCGCGCTGCTGCGCCGGTTGGACGGTCTCGCTCTCACCGAACCGGAGGACGGGTTGGACTGGCGTGACCAGATGTTCCTGCGCGGGGTGTGGAAGCTTCCGGTCACCTGGGCGTCGGCCGCGTGATCGGCCGACTCCTCCGCTACGTGCGGGGCAGCTACCCACCGGTGATCTCGGTGATGACCGCCGTCGCCTGGACCTACGGTGTGACCGGCTTGTACGCGTCGGTAGACCCACGGGTGACGACCTGGACGCCCGGCTGGAGTACGAGCATCGCTGCCGCGACCCTCACCGTCAACCTGCTGTTGATGCGGGCGATCGACGACATCCGGGATCTGGAGTACGACCGGCTGCACAGCCCGAACCGTCCGCTCGCCGCCGGGCGGGTCCGCATCACGGACCTGTTCGTGCTGTACGCGGTCGGCTCCGTGGTCATCCTGGCGATCAACCTGGGAAACCTGGTCGCACTGGCCATCGTGGCCGGCCAACTCGGTTACGCACTGCTGGTGCTGGCCGCCCACCGGTGGTTGCGGTGGCCCGACGGTGACAAACTCTTCCTCACCTTGCTGATCAGCAGCCCGGCGCAGATCCTGTTGCACCTTTACCTCTACGCCGGCTACCTGCGCCAGGTCGGGCACCCGGCGGATTGGCCCACCTGCCTGTTGGCGCTGGGCGTGGTGATACTGGCGACGGGTCACCTGGAACTGGCGAAGAAAATCGTCCGGGTGCCGCGACCGGGTGAGCGCACCTATGTCACCACGATCGGGTTGGCCCCGACAGTGGGGATGGCCATGGTGGTCGCCATCGTCTCGGCAGCGCTGTTCGTGTTCTCGGTTCGCCCGTGGTCGCCGTGGTCGTTGGTCGTGCTCGTCCCACTCGCTTGGCCGTTGCTGGCTCTCCACCGGTTCGCGGGGCAGCGCCGCAACCGGTGGCCGGTCACGTTCTCGGTGCTCTATCTGCTGGCCACCTTCGCCGCTTACGCCGTGGTGGGCCTGATCGTGGGTTGACGGTCGGGTCGGACCAAGAATCGAGTGAAAAATTGGAAGGCAAGATGCCACAAGCCCAACCCGGCCCGCCCGCGGGGATCGTCGCGGTGCTCGACCCCGAGCAGCGCCTCGAACAGGCGCTGGCCGATGTCCACGCCGAACTGGGCGCGCTTACCCGAAGGCTCGCCACCAGTTCGGCGGCGGTCGACCTGGCGATGGCCGAGTTCATCGAGCGGGTGATCGGGCGGCTGGTAGCAGGGGGATCACCCGCCCTCGACGGCATAGCGCGGCTACCCCTGCTCGTCGCCGGGGCCGAGTCCGGTGAGCCGGGGCGGGGCGGTACCGCGAGCATCATCCACCTGCTCTGGTGGGCAGCCGCCCGATACCTCGACGATCTGGCGGACGCGGCACCGGACCGCTCCGCCGCGCCGGCCACCGACGGGACGACCGACGATGCCGGGATCCTGACCGCCATGGCCACCGGCACCCAGCTGCCGGCCCGGCTGATCGACGCGGCCCCGGTCGACGACGCGGTCCGGGTCCGCATGATCAACGAGCTGACCCGGTGCTGGCTGGACGGAATCAACGGCCAACTGCTCGACTACGCCAACCATCCGGCGACCACCACGATCGACGTGGTGCTGCGCAGCTACGCGGGCAAGACCGGTGCCCCGTACGGGATGGCCGCGGCCCTCGGCGCCCTGCTGGCCGGAGCCGACGACCACCGGGTCGACCAGTGGCGGCGGGTCGGTTCGCGGCTCGGCGTGCTGCGGCAGCTCGCGAACGACCGGCGGGACCTGACCACCGGCCGCGACGAGGACCTGCGCAACGGCACGGCGACGTACCTGCTCGCCCATCTGCTCGACCCGCTGCCCGACCAACAGCGGCGGGAACTGCTGGCCCTGCACGCCGCCGCCGCCGGGTCTGACCTGCGGCGGGCAGACTTCAAGCGGCACCTGCTCGCCCCGGCCGTCCTCGTAGGGTACGCCGGCGAGGTCGACCGGATCGCTCACCTGATCCTTCAGGACATCGACGGCCTCGGCGGTGGCCAGCCGTACGCAGCTGACCTGCATCACCTGGTCGACCAAGCGGTCACGCTCTTCCCGCTCCGGTGACGCCCGGCCGACGTCGCGTCCTGACCCCTACCGCATCGCCGTCAGCAAACCCGGTGCTGACGCCCGCGACACCATCGGCCTCTGCCGCTGATCGGGCGCAGCGTCCGTGCGGGCGGCTGGTGATGGCCGGGGCTGCGGGAGCAGGTCGGGCGTGCTTGGGGTTAACGGTCCCTGGCCGGGCGTCGGCGTCCGCCAAGGCCGCCGCCACGACTTTGCCGCGTCCCGGGGTCCACCCGTAGCGGGACACCAGGGCGACCGTGCCGCCTCAGCGATGTTCACGGAGGCGGCACGGTCGCCGATATTCGAGCCGTGACGCCTACTCCTTCACACCGATGTTGTCGATCGGAGGTGCGTTGAGCAGCCGTCGGACGGGCCACACCGTGGTTGCCAGCGCCAGCAGTGTCGTGCCGCCGAGCACCGCCACCCCACCGAGCGGCGGGACGTACGGGATCGGGCTGCCGGTCAGTCCGTTGACGATCGCGCTCAGGGTCAGCGCCGCGATCGTCGCGCCGATCAGCACCGCGGTGCCGAGCAGCCCGGCCTGTTCGGCCTGGACCATCGCGCGAATCTGACGGCGGGTGACCCCGACCAGTTGCAGCAACGCCAACTCGCGGCGGCGGGCCAGCGCGGCCATCACCATCGTGGTGGCCGCCGCCAGCGCCGCGTACCCCACCATCACGCCGATCAGCAGCCGGTTCAGCCAGGCGCCGAGCGCCAGGTCGGTGCTGACCAGGCGCGTACGGGTGGCGGCGTCGAGAACCTCGGTGTCCGGATGCCCAGCCGACCACGTGGCCAACGCGGTGTCGGCCTCCGGGCCGGCGCGGACCAGGACCTCGTCGCTGGTATTCCCGGCCGTGTGCCCGGCGACCGTCTCGGCAGCAAGGGTGACGTCGCCGAAGCCGAGGCCACGGCCGTAGATCGCGATGACGTCCAACGTGACCGGGGTGCCGTCGCCCAGCCAGAGTTCCGCCTGGTCGCCGACGTCCCAGCCGGATGAGGACGCCTGCATCGCGGACACGGCGACGGTGCCGGCGCGCAGGTCGGCCAGGTTGCCCTCGCGCACCGCGAGGTCCATTGTCGACGTGATGCCCGCCGGGTCGACCGACTGCGCGCTGACCGGCTCGATGTAGCCGGACGCCCGCACCAGCACCTGCGTACGGCGCACACCAGTGGCCGCCTCGACCCCGGCCAACTCGCGGATCTCCCGCGCCGCGTCCGCCGGCAGCCCACCCGGAGCGACAAGCACCCGCTCGGCGAGGGTTCCCGCACTGCTCTGCGTGATGGTCTGCCGTTCCAGGTTGGTCTGCAGGAACCAGACCGAGCCGCCGAACCCCACGGACAGCACGAGGGCGGTCAGGACGGTCGCCATGCCCTGCGCGTTGGCCCGCAGATTGGCCGCAGCCAGGTAGCCGCTGACCCGCCACACCCGCGGCAACAACGGTGTGAGCAGGCGTGCCGCGTACGCGTTGATCCTCGGTGCGAGCAGCGCCACCGCGGTGACGAACAGGTACAGCATGCCGACCGCGCCGGCCAGTGCCCCGGTCGACCCGGCGGCACCGAGCGTGAACGCCCCGGAGGCGCCGGCCGCCGCCAGCGTCAGCACGCCGGCGATCAGCCGCACCCGGCCGCTACGCCGAGGCTCGACTGCGATCTCGCCAAGCGCCTCGATGGGCTTGATCCCGGTGATCCGGCGTGCGGCGACCAACGCGGCGAGCACCGCCACGAGGACCGCCGTACCGACCGCGGCCGGCACCGCGAACAGGCCGTCGGCCATCGGGAAGCTGGCCGGCACGAACCCCCGCCCGACCAGCTCGCCGTGCACCCAGCGGGCTGCCAGCAGGCCGGTCGGGCCGCCGATCGCGGAGCCGATCAGGGCGAGCAGCGCCGCCTCGGCGAGCAGCATGCGGCGTACCTGCCCCGGCGTGGCCGCGACCGCGCGCAGCAACGCCAGGTCACGTCGACGGTGCCGGACGGACAGCCCGATGGTGCCGGCCACCACGAAGACGATCAGCAGGACGACGTACCCCCCGAAAGCCGATCCGACCTCGACCAGCAACGTCCGGGCGGCCTGGTTCTCCGACTGCTCGACGTTCCCACGGTCTTTCCCGACGTACGTCGTGGCGCCGGCCGCCGACGCGATCTCGCGTACCGCGCCGAGGTCGGCGCCGGGCATCATCCGGACGCCGATCGCATCCACCCGGCCCGGGTGGGCGGACAACCGGGCGGCCTGCGCGTCGGTGAAGAACACCGCCGCCGAACCGGTCTCGGCGGTTCCGCTCACCCGGTACGACCGCCCGACCCCGCCGACGACCAGGTCGATGCGGTCGCCGGGCGCCACGCCGAGCCGGGTGTCGACCAGCACCTCGTCGTCGGCCCGTGGCGCGGCACCCGCGGCGATGGGACGACCGGCGAAGTCGTACGTGTCCCAGCCGTGTCCCACGGCAGCAGGTGAGTCGATCAGCACTCCTTCGTCGCCGGTGACGGCCGCGACGCCCGGCACCTGGCGGATCCGGTCCACCAGGGCCGCGTCCACCGTGCCGCCCTCGGGCAGCGTGACGGTGCTCGTGGTGGTCTCGCCGTCGAACTCCTTGAACGTGTGGCTGACCGTGCGGTTGGCGACGACCACGTCGGCGGTGGCCCAGAGCCGCGGCTCCGGGCGGAACCGCAGCCCGGACTCGACGAAGGTGCCCATCGCCACCAGGATCAGCACGCCGGCGATCAGGGCCAGCAGGGTCGCGGCGGCGGGACCGGCGCGGTGCCGCAGCAGGCGGGCGGCCAGCCCGATCATCGGAGGACCCGCCGATCCAGCGATGCCAGGTGCTCGGCGATACCTGCGGCTCCGAGCTGCGGAAGGTCGGCGACGATCGCACCGTCGGCCAACACGAGCACGCGGTCCGCGTACGACGCGGCGATCGGATCGTGGGTCACCATCACCACGGTCAGTCCGTGTTCGTCCACGACCGCGCGCAGCAGCGTCAGCACCTCCGCCGCGGTCCGTGAGTCGAGGGCGCCGGTGGGTTCGTCTGAGAAGATCACCTCGGGGCGGGTGGCCAGCGCCCGGGCGATCGCCACCCGCTGCTGCTGGCCGCCGGAGAGCGCGGCCGGCCGGTGGTGCAGTCGGTCGGTGAGGCCGACCCGCTCGACCACCTGGGTCAGCCAGGCCCGGTCCGGACGGACGCCGGCCAGGCGCAGGGGCAGCACGATGTTCTCCTCGACGGTGAGCGCGCCGATCAGGTTGAACGCCTGGAAGATGAACCCGATCCGGGTACGACGCAGCTCGGTCAGGCGGGTCTCGGACAGCCCCGACAGGTCGGTGCCTGCGATGACCACCCGACCGGAGGTGGGCCGGTCGAGCCCGGCCGCGGTCTGCAGCAGCGTGCTCTTGCCGGAGCCCGAGGGCCCCATCACCGCGGTGAAGGTGCCCCGGTTGAAGCCGACATCGATGCCCGCAAGCGCAGTCACCTGGTTACGGCCGGCGCCGTACACCCGGGTGAGGTGTTCGACGCGTACCGCCGGTTCGATGGTCTGTCCCGGATAATCCGGCATTCTGGTGGGCCTCTCTCCGTGTCATCGGCAGGAACTGCGCGCACCAGAAACGCTAATGACGTGGGAGAACGGCGACCATCCCGCGGGCTGCCAGGTCCGGGTACAGCAGGCGCTACCGCCGATCGCCGTTCAGGTAGCGCAGCACCGCGGTGACCCGGCGGTCGGCATCGTCGTGCGGGGGAAGCTGAAGCTTCGAGAAGATGCTGCGGATGTGCTTGTGCACCGCGCCGTCGGTGACGAACAGCCGCTGGGCGATCGCGCTGTTGCCGAGCCCTTCGGCCATCAGCCCCAGCACCTCATGCTCACGCGGCGACAGCTCGCTCAGCGCCGTGTCCGTCCGGCGGTTGCGGGCGAGCAACTGCGCCACCACCTCCGGGTCGATCACGCTGCCGCCGTCCGCGACGCGGTGCAGCGCGGCGAGGAACTCCTCGACCCGGCCCACCCGCTCCTTCAACAGATAACCGAGCCCGACGGCGCCGACCGAGAACAGGTCGGTGGCGAACGCCTGCTCCACGTACGCCGACAGGACCAGCACCGCCAGGCCGGGGCGGCGCCGCCGGGCCTCCACCGCGGCCACGATGCCCTCGTCGGTGTGGGTCGGCGGCATCCGTACGTCCACGATCGCGACGTCCGGCGCGTGTTCGTCGACGGCGACCAGGAACTCGCCCGGAGTACCGGCCGTGGCGACCACGTCCAGATCCTCCGCCCGCAGCAGCAGAGCCAACCCCTCACGCAGCAGCGGGTCGTCCTCGGCGATCACGATCCGCATGGCAGCTCCACGTCCATCCTCGTCGGCCCTCCCGGTGGGCTCGTCAGTGTCATCCGGCCGTCGTACGCCTCGACCCGCCGACGGATGCCGGTGAGCCCGGAGCCACGTGTCTCGTCCGCGTCGCCGTGCCCGTCGTCCTCGATGCTCACCAGCAGCCGGCCGCGCTCGCGGCGCACGGCCACGTCCACCTGGCTCGCACCGCTGTGCCGGACGACGTTCGTCAGCGCCTCGGCCACCACGAAGTACGCGGTGGCCTCGACCGAGGCCGCGCACCGCACGGGCACGTCCACCTCCAGTCGGCAGGGCACTGCGGAGCTGGCGGCCAGGCCCGCCAGCGCGCCGGCGAGACCCCGGTCGTCCAGCACGGGCGGCAGGATCCCGCGCACCACCGTACGCAGCTCGCCGAGTGCCTGTTCCGCAGCGTCCTGCGCCTGCCCGAGGATCTCGTCGGCGCGGTCCGGATTGCGGCGCACGGCCCGCCGCGCGGCACCCAGCAACACGTTGACCGCGACCAACCGGTTCTGCGTGCCGTCGTGCAGCGACCGCTCGATCCGGCGCAGTTCGACCGCGTGGGCGTCCAGCGCCGCAGCACGGGTGGCGGTCAGCTCGGCCACCCGCAGGGACAGGTCGACACCCGGCGGCGGAGGCAGCAGCCGCCGGCCCGGCCATGCCTGGAGACGGGCCAGGACCGGGATGAACCAGATCGCGGCGGCCAGCCAGCCCACCCCGAACAACCCGACCGTGAGTGCGTCGGACAACCCGTCGATGTGCCACCAGACGATCCCCGGCGCGCCGGCATCGGCAGGGAACAGCCGATACCACAGCGGGAACGTGACGTACTGCACGGCAGAGAGTGGCAGCGTGAGGCCGACCAGCCCGGTCACCAGGCCGATGAGCGAGTGCAACCCGACCCAGCCGAGCTCCCGGCGCACGAAGGGGTCGTGCGCCGCCGTCCGCAACCCGGCCGGCACCGGCCCCGGCGTGGGGATCGGCTCGCCCCAGCGGGACAGCCGGGCCCGCTCGCGGTCGGCCACCGAGCGCACCGCCCGCAACGCACCGGGCGCCGCCAGCAGCCCCACCCCGCCCAGGCAGGCCACCGCCACCATCGCCGCCCAGAGCAGCGCGCCCAGCGCCAGCGTGGCGGTGCCCAGCCCTCCGGCGAGGTGCTCCAGGGCGTCGACCAACGCGCGAACCCGGCCCCGCACGTACGCCATCGACCCACCTCCCCCGCCAACATAGGCCACCGCCGGCCCCGCCCGGCAACGCAAGGCGCGGAAGGTACAGCCTGCTGTACCACGGTTGTCGACCTGGCGGGATCGTCCCCGCCGCGCCGCCCGCCTAGCGTTGACGGCGTCGAGGAACGACCGCCGAAGGAGGTAGTCATGACCGATCCGTACCGCATCGCCGAGGCCCCGGTCGCCGCACCGAAGAAGCCGGGCGGCCTGCTACGCCCGCTGCTGTGGCTGGTGCTCTTCGTCAGCGCGGCGGCCAACGTGGTGCTGTCGACCGCGGTGGACAACCCGTGGATCAGCTCGGCGTTCGGCCTGGTGGCGCTGCTCTGCGCGGTCGCGCTGTTCGTCCACCACCGCCGTAACCGCGCGCGAGAGTCGTAGGGACACAACCTCACCCCTCGTCGCACTCAATCACCCTCGCCACGGCCGCTGATCAGGCGTGAGGGCGGCCGGTGATGGCCGGGGCCGCAGGAGCAGGAGCAGGAGCAGGTCGAGAGTGCCTGAGACTATCGGTCGCTGGCCGGGCGGCGGCGTCAGCCGAGGGCCGGGCATCCCGGTGCTCTCGTCGCCGGACCGCCGGTGGCGCGACGCCGTCCTGCTTCATCGCGAGGCTGGCCGCGCGCCACCGGGGCCGGTAACCGGCGGGTCAGATCGTGGTGAGGGTGACGGCGTCGGCCTGGACCCAGGCGTCGCTGCCCGGGGCCCAGTATCCGATGTGCAGGCGGATGGTGGTGTTGGCGCCGGAGTTGAAGTTGATGACGTAGCGGGTGTACGCCGTGGCTCTGCCGTAGCGCACCTCGCCGAGCAGGGTGCCGCCGGTGGTCTTCGCCCCCGCGTACCCGTGGCTGATGGTGCCGGAGTCGCGGAGGTGGACGGTCATCCGGTAGTTCGTGTTCTGCGTGACGGCGACGGTCTGGCGGATGGCGCCCCAGTTGGTGGTGGAACCGGACCAGATCCAGCCGTTGTCGGCGCCGTCGTAGGACTTGCCGGCGTTGATGTCGACGCCGTAGGCCAGTGCCCCCTCGGTGTTCCACGGACTGGACGAGGCGTTCAGCGTCGTCTGCGACTCGAATCCGCCGTCGGCCACGAGGTTGCCGCCGACGGTGCCGGCGGCCCGCTCGTACGCCCCGATGTCGCGGGCGGCGCCGACAGGTGCGGTGGTGCCGTCGAGGTCGGTGCCGGACAGGGTGTGTGCGACACCGCTGTCCCAGGCCGGACTGCCGGCTGTCAGGTGGTAATCGGCGTTGCCGGGGTTGACGAACCTCGGGTCGGCGACGATGTCCCCGTCGCCCGGGGGAAAGCCGTACCCGATCGGGTCGCTGCTGCCGGCGAAGAGGTTGTTGCTGTGCGGGTAGTTGTGCCCGCTGAAGACGGTCGACCGGGTCATGTAGAAGATGTTGTTGCGCAGGGTCAGCCACGAGTCCTGAGGCGCCGGGCCGGGCTGGCGGTAGTAGTAGATGTCGATCGCCCGGGAGTTGTCCCGGGTCCGGATCACGGTGTTGTTCCAGGCCTGGTAGCCGGAGGGCGTCGTCGTGGTGTCCCAGGCGATGAACTGCTGGTAGTCGTCGGTCATGTTGTAGTACAGCCGGACGTTGGCACTGTGCGTCTCGGTGACCTCGAGGAATCCCTGGTTGCCGCGCGCGTAGTTGTGGTGGATGTCGATGTTGTTCTTGTCGTGGTCGAATCCCTCGATCTCCACCGCGCCGCCGTCGGCACCGTAGGGCGAATCGGTGCTGCGGCAGTTGAGGAAGTCGTTGTAGGAGATGTCGATGTCGGAGTTGTTGGCGGACACGCCGACGGCACCGTAGGAGGTCTCGGCGCCGGCGTCCATGCCGCGGTAGGCGATGCGCAGGTCGTGGAAGCTGTTGTGCTGGATCCTGGTGTTCTGCCCGTAGGTCTTCACGCCGATGCCGACGTCGGTGAACTCATTGTCGACGATCTCGGCGTAGCGGCCGTTGGCGGTGATCGCGATGGCCCCGCTGAGCCGGTACTTGTCGCCGGTGATGCCGGCGCCGTCGGCGTTGTCGAAGACGGCGCCGTCGGTGAACGACAGCTGAGTGACCCGGAGGTGCTGGCCGTTGAGCTTGAGCATGTGCCAGCCGCCGGGGTTCTTCAGCACCGGCGGCGTCCCCGATCCGTAGGCGGCCAGGGTGATGGGGTTGCCGCTGGTGCCCGACTCGTCGATCGACGCCGCGCCGCTGATCACCTGCCCGCGTTTGAAGGCGACGACGTCTCCGGGGGAGAAGGTGGCCTGCGTGATCCGGCCCATCGTCCGCCAGGCGTTCGTGCCGCTGAGGCCGTCTCTGGCGTCGTCGCCGTTGACGGAGTCGACATGGAACGTCCGGCCGGTTCCGGTCGGCGATGGTGTGCCGGAGGCGGTGAGGCGCGCGCCGGTGTGGGGTGAGGCGGGAGCGACGGCGTGGGCGGTGCCGGCGGCGACGGCGATGCCGAGCGATAGTGCGGCGACCGTCGACAGCGCCATGGCTGCCCCCTGGGTGAGGTGTGATCTTCGGTCCACGACGACCTCCATGGCCTACAAAACGGTTTGCGGATTGCCAGCATGGATGCGAGTCGATCGCCCGTCAAGGGGTCGCGGTGATCCCGAAGGTGCCGGGCCGATCGGACCGCGGCTTCCTGCCGCTTCCCGCAGCGTGTAGCGCGGCATCACGACCAAGCGCGTCACGCGACAGGGCCGCGAAGGGACGTCGGGTTCCCTCTTGACAGGGCGGCTACCTCTGACGAATGCTCTGCAAACCGGTTTGGTACTCGGAGCAAGGATGCGGGAGGGTGGGCGTGGTGACGTCATGCCGGCGGTCCGGACAGGTCAGTGACGTGGTGCGCGCATGAGCGGCGCGGACGAGCCCACCGCGGGGCTGCCGACGATCGACGAGGTCGCCGTGGCGGCCGGGGTGAGCAAGACGACCGTGTCCCACGTACTCAGCGGGAACCGGCCGGTCGCCGCGGCCACCCGGGCCCGGGTCGAGCGGGTGATCGCCGAACTGGGCTTCCAGCCCAGCAGCGTGGCCCGGTCGTTGAAGGTCAGCCGCTCGCACACCGTCGCTCTGGTGGTGCCGGACGTGACCAACCCCTTCTACCCGGCCCTGGCCCGTGGACTACAGGGCAGCCTGGAGTCCGACGGGTACCTCAGTCTGCTCGCCGACACGCACGGTGACCCCGGGCGGGAGCGGATGTTCATCGCCGACGCGGTCGCGCGGCGGGTCGACGGCATCGTGCTCGCCGGTCTTGCGCTGTCGGCCGGCGATCTCGCCGCCACCGTACGCGCCGGAATTCCGGTGGTGTCCGTCGGCGGCCAGCTCGCGGGCAGCGCCATCGACGTGGTGACCGCCGACGACGCGCAGATCGCCGCGGACGCGGTCGCGTACCTGGCCGGCCGCGGACACGAGCGGATCGCGATGGTCGCCGGGTCGCAGAGCAACCCGCCCGGCCGGGCCCGGCTGGAGGGCTACCGACGCGGCCTGGTCGAGGCCGGCTTGACGGCCGACCCACAGCTTCAGGTGATCAGCGACTGGACCCGTGACGGGGGGTTCGAAGCCACCGCCGGGCTCCTCGCGCTGTCCCGGCCCCCGACGGCGGTGTTCTGCGCCAACGACCTGATGGCGATCGGGGCGCTGGACGCCGCTCGCGCCGCCGAGGTCGACGTACCGGACGGCCTCGCCGTCGTCGGTGTCGACGACATCGACGCGGCAGCGCTGGTCGACCCGCCCCTGACCACGATGAAGATTCCGGCGTTCGACATCGGCCACACCGCGGGTTCGCTGCTGCTGGAGCGCATCCGCGCCCCGCGCCGGCACATCCCGCGCCGCAGCGTGATGGTGGGCCACCAACTGATCACCCGCCGTTCGGCCTGAGCCCACCCCTCGCCCGAAGGAGAGAACCCACAGATGCATGACGTCCTCGACCTGCGCGACACGGTGCCCGACGAGCTGGCGCAGCTGGCCAGCAGCGGGTACGACGTGGAGCGCCTGCGGCCCGCGCTCGCCGACGCGCTGGCCGGCGGCGACCAGGCGCGGCTGGTGTCGGTGCGGGAGGCGCTGCGCCACGTCGAGCGTCACCCCGGATGGGCCTACCGGGAACCGTCCGAGCGGGCCGAGATCCTCGCGGGGCTCGGCCGGCCGGTCGCCGGCCCGGGCTGGCGGGGCAGCGCCACGGAGCTGGCCGACCGCATCCACGGTGCGTGGCTGGGCCGGTGCGCCGGATGCTGCCTGGGCAAACCGGTCGAAGGACTGACCCGGGCGGAGGTCGGCCGGTACCTGACGGCGGCGGGCGCCGAGCCGCTCACCGACTATTTGCCCCTGCTGGAGCCCCTGCCGGCGGGCGTGAGTCACCTGCACGAGTCGGCGCCGTTCGCCAGCCGCGGCCGGTTCACCATGACGCCCCGTGACGACGACCTGGACTGGACGATCCTCGGCCTGCACCTGCTGGAGGTCTACGGGCCGGCGGTGACGACCGCGGACATCGCCCGCGAGTGGCTGGACCGGCTGCCGTTCACCCAGACCTTCACGGCCGAGCGCGCCGCGTACCGCAATCTGCTGCACGGCCTGCGACCGCCGGCCACGGCCACCACGGACAACCCGTACCGGGAGTGGATCGGCGCGCTGATCCGGGCCGACATGTGGGGCTACACCAACCCGGGTGACCCGCGCCGGGCCGTCGACCTCGCCGTGACCGACGCGGTGCTCTCCCACGTGGGCAACGGCGTCTACGGCGAGATGTGGGCGGCCGCGCTGGTAGCCGGCGCGTTCACCGCCCCCGACGCCCGTACGGGGCTGGAGACCGCGCGCACCTGGATTCCGGAGCGCAGTCGCCTGCGCGAGGCGCAGGACCGCGTGCTGGAGCTGTTCGACGCCGGCAAGCCCTGGGCCGAGGCCACCGACATCCTGCACAGCGAACTGGGCCACTACGACTGGGTGCACACCATCAACAACGCCGTGTCCATCGCGTCCGGGCTGCTCTGGGGCGACGGCGACTACACCACCACCCTCGAACTGACCATCCGCGCCGGCGGCGACACCGACTCCAACGGCGCCACCGCCGGGTCGGTCTTCGGCGCGCTGCACGGGCGGTCGGCGATACCGGAGCACTGGACGGCCCCGCTGGGTGGCGCCGTCCGGAGCGCCATCCGGGACTTCGATCGCACGCCGATCGTCGAGCTTGCGGAGCGGACCACCCGGCTCGCGCTGACGTCCCTCGGACGGGTGACGTCGTGAACGCGGCACCGACCCCGGACCGCCCGCTGCGGGTGGTCATCGACACGGACCCCGGGCTGGGCGCACCGGGCGCGGACATCGACGACGGCCTGGCCATCGCGCTCGCCCTCGCCTCACCGGAACTCGTCGTCGAGGGCCTCACGATCGTCAACGGCAACGTCGACATCGCCGCCGGCACCGCCAACGCCCTCGGACTGCTGGAGCGGCTGGGCCGCACCGACGTTCCGGTCTTCGTCGGCGCCGGCACGCCGCTGCGCCGGGACATGGCGCCGATCCACGACCTGTTCGCGCGGGTCCTGCCCGACGCCGGCGTGCCAGCGGCACAGCCGGTGACGCGGCCGCGACCGGAGCACGCCGCCGTGTGGCTCGCCGAGACCGTACTGGCCGCGCCCGGCGAGATCACGATCCTGGCGATCGGGCCGATGACCAACCTCGCGCTCGCCCTCACCCTGCGGCCGGAGATGGCCGGTGCGGTCCGGGAACTGGTGCTCATGGCCGGCGCCGCCACCACGTACGCACAGAATGTCACCCCGGTCGGAGACTTCAACGCCTACGTCGACCCGGAGGCGCTCGACGTGGTGCTGTGCAGCGGCGCCCCGATCCGGATGGTGGGACTGGACCAGACGATGCGGGTGCGGCTCACCCGAGCGCACGCGGCCCTGCTTCGCGCGCACGGCAGCAAGTTCGCGATCTGGGCCGCCGACTGCACCGACGCGTGGATCAGCTTCCTGCACGCCGCGTTCCCGTCCCGACCCGAACACGTCGACGGGTGTTTCCTGCACGACCCGCTGACCATCGCGGCCGTGCTGCGGCCCGACCTGCTCCGCTTCGAACCCGCGTACGTCCAGGTCGAGACGGCCAGCGAGTTGTGCCGCGGTCTGGTCGTTGCGGATCGGGGCCTGGCCCTCGCTCCGCCGCCGGCACCGCCGAACGCCGCCGTGGCCGTCGACACCGAGGTCGACGCGTTCGTCGAGTTCTTCCTCGACCGGATGCTCGCCGCGGTACCCGAGGCCGCGCCACCCCTACCTCACCCCTGATCCCCCCTGGTACACACCCCCACCGCGAAAGGAAGTCCCGATGGCGCCATCCCGCCCCCGCCGGCTGCTCGCCGGTACGGCCGCCGTCCTCGCCGCGCTGACCCTCGCCGCCTGTGGCGGCTCCGGTGACAGCGCCGGAACCCAGCCCCTGACCAAGGCCGACGACCTCAAGGACCCGGCGTCGAAGGTGGTGCTGACGTACGCCGGCGCCGCCTACGACGCCAAGGCGCTCGAGCCGGTGTTCGCCGCGTTCACCAAGGCCCACCCGAACATCGAGGTCAAGTACGAGAGTGTGCCGTTCGACCAGCTCAACAGCGTCCTGTCGGTCCGGCTCGGCTCGGGCGACTCGAACCTGGACCTGTTCGACACCGACATGCCCCGCACCGCCGCGTACCAGGCGCGAGGGTGGCTGACCGACCTCACGCCGGCGTTCGGCGACCTCACCGGCAAGGTCGACAAGGCGTCGATCGACGCCTCGACGGTCGACGGCAAGCTGGTCGCGATGCCGCTGCAGACCTCCAGCCAGCTCCTGTACTACAACAAGAAGCTGCTCACCAAGGCCGGTGTCGCCCTGCCGGCGGCGGACCCGGCCCAGCGGATGACGTGGGAGCAGGTCAGCGAGGCCGGCCGCAAGGCGCAGCGCAGCGGCGCCAAGTGGGGTCTGCTGCTGGACCAGGTGGACCGGTACTACCAGCTGCAGCCGCTCGCCGAGTCACTCGGCGGCGGTCCGGGCGGCGAGGGCAAGGACAACCTCACTCCCAAGGTCGACAACGACGCGTGGCGGAAGGCGTTCACCTGGTACGGCCAGCAGTTCGCCGACAAGGTCTCGCCGCGCGGTGTGCCGACCGCGCAGACCTCGGACCTGTTCGCCGCCGGTCAGGTGGCGTTCTACCCGGGCGGACCGTGGTGGGCGCCGAAGTTCCTCGGCGCGAAGGACCTCGACTTCGGCGTCGCGGCGTACCCGGCCTTCGCCGGCGGCAAGCCGGTCACCCCGACCGGCGCCTGGTCGCTCGGGCTGAACCCGAACAGCAGGAACCGTGACGCGGCGCTGATCTTCATGAAGTTCATGGCCCTGGACGGTGGCGGTTTCAGCCAGTACATCACCGACCTGGCCGTGCCGCCGGCCAACGTGTCGGGCACCGCCAAGTACTACGCGCAGAAGACCTTCACCGACCCGAAGATGACCGGCGCGGTCGCGCTGCTGCAGCACGAACTGGCCGGCACCGCGACCATCCGTCTCAAGACCACCGGCTACATCGAGTTCGAGGACATCATGGGCCGCGCCTTCACCGACATCATCAACGGCGTCGACGCCGGCACCGCGCTGCAGAAGGCCCAGTCCGAGCTGTCTGCCGCCTGGGCGAAGTACCGCAAGTAGACCGGGTGGATCCCGGCGCGCCGCGCCGGGATCCACCGCGGGCAGCGTAGCGCCACCGCATCGGAAGAGGTCCCTTTGATGGCACATCCCGTCGTCACATCGACCGGCGGACCTGCCGCCGCCCAATCGCCCGACGCGCTCCGGGCCGGGGGCGCTCCAGGCGCGGATCGTGACACCGTCCGCCGGGGGCGCACCGGCCCGACGCCGTCCCGATCACGGAACAGCCGCCGCGACGGGTTCGCGGCGGCCGGGTTCCTCGCCCCGGTCCTGGTCTGCCTCGTGCTGCTGCGTCTCCTTCCGGCCGGCAGCGCACTCGTCGACAGTCTGTACAGCCGCCTGCCCGGCAGTGTGCTCCCGGCCGAGTTCGTCGGCCTGGACAACTTCACCGCCCTGTTCACCAGCCCCGGCTTCCGCACCTCGCTCACCCAGACGCTGGTGTTCAACCTGCTGGTCAACCCGATCCAGATCGTGGCCGCCCTGGCGCTGGCCGTGCTGCTGACCCGCCGGCTGCCGGCCACCGGGCTGTGGCGCACGCTGGTGTTCCTGCCCAGCGCCGTACCCATGCTCGGCTCCACGATCGTGTGGGGCATCGCCCTGCGGCCGGACGGCCCGGTCAACGGGGTGCTCGGCCTGGTCGGGATCGGGCCCCAGCCGTTCTTCACCTCCTCGCACCAGGTCCTCTGGAGCCTGATCCTGCTCGCCTCGTGGATCGGGGTGGGGTACTGGATGATGTTCCTCATCGCCGGCATCAACGACATCCCGGCTGTCTACTACGAGGCGGCCCGGATCGACGGGGCGGGACCCGTACGCACCTTCTTCGCGGTGACCCTGCCCCTGCTGCGCCGGCCCCTGCTGTTCGTCCTCGTCGCCGACACCGTCGCCAACTTCGTGCTCTTCGCCCCGGTCCAGGTGCTCACCAACGGCGGGCCGCAGGACAGTTCCAACCTGCTCATGTACGACGTGTACCGCCACGCCTACCAACTGTCGGACCCGCATACCGCCGCCGCCGAACTCATCGTGCTGCTCACGATCATGCTGGCCGTCGTCGCGCTGCAGTTCCGCCTGCTCACCGGCAAGGAGAAGGGATGAGCACGCTCCACCGGTCCCACCGCACCGTCTACCGGCCGTCGCGGTGGCCACGCCGGATCCTCACTGCGGTCGCCGCGGTCGCCGCCGCCGCCTTCCTGGTGCCGATCCTGTGGCTCGTCGCCAGCGCGCTGCGGACCAGCAACGAGACCTTCGCGTCCTCGGCGCCCCTGTCGTGGTGGGTGCTGGTGCCGCGCGACCCGACCCTCGACAACTTCCGCAGGCTGATCGAGACGGGATTCCTGCGCAATGTCGGCAACTCGGTACTCGTGGCCGGGCTCACCGTCATCGCCGGGCTCGCGATCTGTGCGATGGCTGCCTTCGCGCTGGCCGTCATCGACTTTCCCGGCCGTCGCCTCGTGTTCGGCTTGGTGGTGGTGAGTTTCCTCGTGCCCTTCGAAGCCACCGCGATCCCGCTGTCGACGACCTTCCGCGAATGGAACCTGGACAACACGATCACCGGCCTCGTGCTACCCGGCATCGGCAACGGACTCGCCGTGTTCATGCTCCGGCAGTTCTTCCTCGGCATCCCGGCCGAGATCCGCGAAGCCGCCCGCGTCGACGGCGCCGGATGGTGGCGCACCTTCTGGCAGTTGTACCTGCCCCTGTCGTACCCGGCCCTGATCGGCGCCGGCCTGATCCTGTTCCTGTTCCAGTGGCAGGCCTACCTGTGGCCGATCCTGACCACGTCGGACCCGGCGCGCGACGTCGCCGCCGTGTCGCTGGCGCGCACGTTCGGCGCGTTCACCAACGACTACGGGCTCACCTTCGCCGAAGCCGTGATCGTCAGCATCCTGCCCGCCGGCGTGCTGCTCCTGCTCCAGCGGTACTTCATCGCCAGCGTCGCCGCCACCGGGGGTAAGGAATGACAACGCCGAAGGCGCTCGACGTGCTCGTCGTCGGCTCCGTCAACATCGACATCATCGTCCGGCTCGCCCGTCGGCCCCGGCCGGGAGAGACGGTGCCCGGCGAGCGGGTCAGCTACCGGCCGGGCGGCAAGGGCGGCAACCAGGCCGGCGCGGCGGCCCGCGCCGGCGCCCGTACGGCTCTCGTCGCGGCGACCGGCGACGACCCGCACGGCGATCGGCTGCGCACCGGCCTCGCGACGGCCGGGGTCGACACCAGCCGCTGCGGGGTGGTACCCGGCCCGACCGGTACCGCGCTCATCACCGTCACCCCGGACGGTGAGAACGCCATCGTCGTCGTCGCCGGGGCGAACCAGCTGCTCGACGCCGCCGCCGTCGCCGACTGCCCGCCGGCCACCTGCTATCTCGCCCAACTCGAGATCCGGCCGGACACCGTCCTCGCCGTCGCCCGGCACGCCGAGGCCGCCGGTGCGCGGTTCGTGCTCAACGTCAGCCCCGCGCAGACCGTGCCCGGCGACCTGCTGCGACGATCGGATCCCGTCATCGTCAACGTGCACGAGGCCGCGACGCTCCTCGGCGTGCGGGCCGGCACGATGGCGGGCACCGACCACGCCGCCGCCCTCCTCACGATGGGAGCACGCTCTGCCGTGGTGACACTGGGCGCGGCCGGCGCGGCGTGGGCCGACGCCACCGGTGCGGGCACCGTGCCGGCGCCGCGGGTCGAACCGGTCGACACCACCGGCGCCGGCGACGCCTTCGCCGGTGCGCTCACCGCCGCCCTCGCCCGCGGTGTGCCGCTGAGTGCCGCCGTGGCGTCCGCCAACCAGGCCGGCGCGGAAGCGACCCAGTGGCACGGCGCCGTACCGTGGCAGTGACCACACCGCACACGAAGCTCCCGCAACGGGTACGGCGCGAGGGGTGTGACGACCGCCGCAAGGAGTTCGTGCTGGATCCGCCGCACGGGGTCGGCCCGCTGCGGTTCGGGATGGCAATCGACGGGGCCCGTGACCCTGGCGACGGATCTGGCCGCGGTCCGGGCATCACGGAACGCAGCCGCTTTGGCTACGGGGCGGCGGCGCGCCGGGCATGGCCGATGACAGGTTGCGCCGCTCCGCCGAGTGATGCGACAGGTCGAGCTGTCTAGGTACCAACTGGCCGGCGATCAACGTCTTGTCATGGCTCCCCGCGCCCGACACGTCCGCCGGTGTTTCGCGGGGCATTCTGCGTTCGGCGTCGCCGGGCCGCCCGTTCCCGGGCCCGGCGGACAGCCCGGGGCAGGGACACCGGTCCCCGCGACCGCACGCCGTGGTCGGCTCGGTGGCAAGCCAGGTAGACCGGGATGGATAGGGCGACAAGGAAGACCGAAAATGCGGCCAAACCGCGTTCCTCGCTGGTGTCGGCCAACTCGGCGAAGCTCGATGTCGACGTCACCTTCGTGACCAACAGCACCAGCACGGCACCGACCGCACACCACGGCCACCAACCTGGGCGCAACCGCCACAGCACCCGGCCCTCGTACGCCCCGACGATGGGCCGCAACATGCAAACAACGCCGAGGGCGCTGATTGCTGTGCCGTGCATCAGCCATTCCGAGGCCGGGGTTGCTGCCGGTACCAGGCCGTAGACCAGCAGACCGACATCCCAGCCGAGGATGAGGACGCTGAGGCGTAAGCCCCAAAGCCAGTACACGCCGACAGGGTACGGACTGGGTGCTCTCATCACCGCCCCGGGTACGAAGTGGTCCTCGCGCAACGCGGTCAGCGCATCCACCCGCTACGACTCCGCAGAATCCGGTAAATCGTTGGCGTACCTGCCCGGGTGGTTGACAGAGTCACCGACGTGACGGTCGAACTTCCCTCGGAAATGACGGTACGCCGCGCCACCGAAGCGGACGCCGAGGTGATCTTCGACGTGCAAGCGGCGCACAACGTGCCGGTGGCCGGTGAGGCCAACGCGACGGTGGAGGATGTCGCCGACGAGCTGGTGGAGCCCGGTTTCGATCTCGACACCGACGGTTGGCTGGTGTTCGACCGCGCTGGTGTGGCGATCGGATGGGGCTGGGCGTGCCGTAAGGGGGACAGCGACAACGTCGATGTGGCGGTGTACACGCGCCCCGGCCATGAGCAGGCCGCGCCGTGGCTGTGGCGGGTCGTGCAGCGCCGGGCCGCCGAGATAGCCCAGGAGCTGGGCCATGACACGGTCACGATCGACACGGAGGTGTTCCGCGACGATCCGGGTAAACGCCGGGCGGCTCGGGACAACGGATTCGCGCCGGCGACCTCGTTCCTCCGGCTGCGTATCGACCACCGCCCGCCGGTACCCTTTCCGGCTCCCCCCGGCGGGCTCGGCGTATCGCTGAGCATGCGAGATGGCACCGATGAACAGGTCCGTCGCGACGGTCACGCGGTGTACAACGAGGGCTTCGCCGATCACTTCGGGTTCGTACCCGCCGAGTACCAGGCATGGCAGGACCAGCGCGTGGCCAGCAGCGCGCACGACTGGGCCCAGCTGCACGTCGCGTACCTCGACGGGGAGCCGGCGGCCGTCCTGCTCCGGACGAACAGCTTCGTGCCGGACGACAACTGCGGTTACGTGCACACCCTGGCGACACGGCCGACGTTCCGCCGTCAGGGACTGGGGGCCTACCTGTTGCGCTACGCCTTCGCCGCCGATGCCGCAGCGGGCCGAACCGGAACGGTGTTGCATGTCGACACCGACCCGGAGCGTCCCGCTCTCGCCTTGTACCAGGCCGCCGGCATGCGCCCGATCCAGATCATCGACATCTGGCGGCGCACCGGCAGCACCCGTACTCCCTCACCCTCCGAGTAGTAGAGCTGGACACAGGCCCCGCTTCGGGGATACCAGGCCGGGTCCGCCGCAGTCGCTCGGCGGCCAGCAGAGCCGTCAGGCGTCATTGCTGTCATGGGCGAGGCGTGGTGACTCCGTTGCCGTGTACTCGGAGAGGATTTCGCCGAGGACCCGTTGCGCGTTCGAGAATTCTTCTGCGTCCTCGGGATCTTCGAATGTGGAGCAGCAGGTGGCGAGGGTTTTCCAGAGGGCCCAGCCACGCCCGCGCGCCCACGTCGCATCATCCACCGACAGCCGCTGGCGAAATGCCTTCCGGCCGTCCGCGGTCAGCAACGTCCAGGCGACCGCCAGATCGCAGGCGGGGTCACCGACGCCACAGGTCCCGAAGTCGATGACGGCCGCCAACCGGCCGTCAGCGAGGAGGAGGTTTCCCTGGGCGATGTCCCCGTGGAACCAGCGGTCCACACCGTCCCAGCGGGCGTCGAGTGCCCTCGCCCAGATCTCGCGCACCAGCGCGGCATCGACGTGGCCGTCCAGCTCCGCGAGCGCACGCTCAACCTTCTTGTCGTAGGTGCGTAGGGTGCCGCCCCGGAACCAGTTGTGGATACCCGGCTGCGGACCGCCCGCGGCGTCGACGCTCTGCATGGCCGCCAGGAACTCGGCGAGGTCGATCGCGAATCGCACCGGGTCGGCGATGCGGTCCACGCTCGCAGGCTCGCCGTCGAGCCACCGGTAGATCGACCACGGATAGGGGTAGCCCGCATCCGGCTTGCCTTTCGCCACCGGGGCGGGGATGGGCAGCGGTAGCCGAGCGGCGAGGGCCGGGAGCCACCGATGTTCCTTGTCGACCGCCAGGGCGTACTCGGCGGCGCTGGGCAGACGCACCAGCATTTCGGGGCCGAGGTGGAAGGTCCAGTTGTCCCAGCCGCCGTTGGCCACCGGCTCGATCGGGAGGTCGGCCAGGTGCGGGAACTGGTCGGCGACGAGCCGACGCACCTGTTCCGTGTCGACGGTGATGCGCTGGGGCAGGGGACCGAGATCCGGAACATCACTCACTGAACCGTCCTCGTTGACCATCGGAGTTGAGCGCGATGTGGTGCGCCAGCGAAAGCAGCCACCGTGCATCATGGACGGTCGTCATCGGTGACCGCCAGTACGGCCCCCGGTCAGGGTGGCCAGGTGGTCGTCGACGAGTTGGACCTGCCGCTGCGGCGGGAAGGCCGCCGGGGCGAAAAGGGCCTGCACCACCAGGCCCAGGACGAAGGCTTGAAGTCCCGCCGCGACCTTTGCAGGGTCGCCAGGAGGCAGTACGCCAAGTGCCTGGTCCGCGGCCACCCGCTCGCTCAGCCTGTCCCGGCTTGCGGCGTACTTGCGGGCGTAGTCGCTGCTCAGGTCGGGGTCGGAGAGCGCGGCGTCCCAGGAGGACACCCAGATCCGGTTGATGTCGGTGGTCTCGGCAGTCAGCGGGAGCATGTCCAGCAGCGCGTCCCTGAGGGCGGCCGTACCCTCGCCCGAATCGCGGCGCGTGCGGGTGAGCGTGCGCCGTTCGAGCAGGTTGAGGGCGTACTCCACGAGGGCTCGCTTGGTGGGGAAGTAGTGCGTGAGCAGGCCCGTGGTCGCGTCGAGTTGGGCGGCGACGGCGCGCAGGGTCAGGCCGGTGAACCCGCGTGCCGCCATGACGTGCCAGACCGCTTCCGAGACGTCTCGGCGGCGTGCCTCGTGATCTCCCTTGGTGCGTGGCATGGCACCACGGTACATTTCCACAACACCTGTTATGCGAATGAGGAGTCCCATGTTCTCGCTGCCCCTGCGCGACGATGCCTACCTCAGCCCGCTGGAGGTCTGGCACGCCGACGAGTTCGCCGACCACCTCGACCGGGCGCGCGAGCACATTCGCCCGTGGGTCGGGCCCGCATTCGTCACCGACGACCGGGACGGCGCGCGGGCCACACTTCAGCGGTACGCGGAGCGCCAGGCCGGTGACGGTAACCGTCTGTACGGCATCTGGCGGCGCCGAACTCTGGTCGGCGGCGTGATGTTCACCGACTTCAACGCCGCTGTCGGATCGTGCGAGATCGGCTGTTGGCTGGAGCCGTCCGCCGAGGGCCACGGCCTGGTCACCCGAGCGTGTGGTGCGTTGCTGGACTGGGCATTGACGTCCCGGGGGCTGCACCGGGCCGAGTGGCACTGCCGGGCCGACAACGACCGCAGCTCCGCGGTGGCCAGGCGGCTCGGCATGACTCTGGAAGGGGTACGCCGCGAGGCGTGGCCGTACGAGGGCGCGCGCTACGACACGCAACTCTGGGCTGTCCTTGCCCCGGAGTGGCAGGCCTTAGGCCGGCGGCCGTACGCATTCGTGGTAGACCCTTGTGGCAAGGACGATGTGATGAGCGGCGGCCCTGGACGGGGATGAGGATGCCTGACCCGCGTGCCTTCTGGCTGGACGAGCACGTCGACCGTGAGCGCGGCGCCGGCGGGCGCGGTCGCTACGAGACCGAGGTGCTCGGACGTATCGATGAGTTCGCCGACACGTGGGGTGACATCGCGCCGGTCGCCTTCGCCGCGACCGCGTGGCGGCTCGCCACCGAGCTGTCACCTGCGTACGTCCGCTGGCACCGGCGGATCGTCTCGGCGACCTGCACGCGGAGCCCGTGGGACGGGAGCATGACCTGCGCGGTCAGCGTGGTCTCCCGGTGGCCGGCCGAACTCACCTGGACCCGGCAATGGCAGCGCGACCGTGGGTGGCGCGACTGGCCCCAGTTGTTCGGTCAGTACACGACACCAACGGAGCAGGATGTGACGCGTAGCCCGCATCTGCGCGCGATGCTGCAGGTCGAGGCGCCGGTACCCCTCGATGATCTGCCTCCGGCTCCGGACGGTCCGGACAGTTCCGTGGCGCCCGCAGCGCGCCGAGCCGTCACCGTGCTGGCCCGGGAGCTCAACGATCTCCTCGCCCCCATGATCGGCCAGTTGGAAGCCGGGGTGCCAGCAGACTCCTGAGCGTCCGTAGCCCAGCCTCGATGAGTTCCGGGCCGTGCGCAGGTCATAACGTGCAGGACCGCTGACGCGCTCGTACCGGGAGGAAACGAATGGCGAAGCTCATCTACTCGATGGTCACCTCACTCGACGGCTACGCCGAGGCCGCGGAGGGTGGCCTCGGCACCGGGGCCGACGACCCGGTGGTGCACACCTTCGTCAACGACCTCTTCCGCCCCGTCGGCACGTACCTCTACGGCCGACGGATGTACGAGACGATGGTCTACTGGGAGACCGCGCACACCGAGCCCGACCAGCCGCCGTACATCCTGCAGTACGCCCGCGACTGGCAGGCGGCGGAGAAGATCGTGTACTCCACGACGCTGGACTCGGTGTCCAGCACGAGGACCCGGATCGAGCGGGCCTTCGACCCGGACGCGGTGCGCAGGCTCAAGGCCGAGGCTGATCACGACCTCACCGTCGACGGCCCGAACCTCGCGGCCCAGGCGATCGCGGCCGGCCTGGTCGACGAGTACCACCTGTTCATCACCACGAGCGTGGTCGGCGGCGGCAAGCGCTTCTTCCCCGACGGCGTACGCCTCGACCTCGAGCTGGTCGAGGAGCGTGCCTTCGACAGCGGACTGATCTACGCGCGCTACCGGACCCGCTGAGCCACACCGGTCGGTGACACTGTCCGGCGTCACGCAGTCGGCACCGCCACGGTGAGGCTGCCGCGGGTCAGGCGGTCGCGCGTTCGGCGGCGGCCACGGCGTTGCGGAACAGCATGGCGACCGTCGTCGGGCCGACCCCGCCGACGCGGGGGGTGATCGCGGAGGCAACCTCGGCGCAGGCTTCGTCGACGTCGGGGAGGAGGCGACGGCCGGCGTACCGGACACCGGCGCCGATCACCACCGCTCCGGGACGGACGTGCTCCGGCTGGATGATGCCGGGGACGCCGGCGGCGGCGACGAGGATGTCCGCGCGGCGGGTGTAGCGCGGCCAGTCCGCTACGCCGGTGTGGACCACGGTGACCGCGGCGTTCGCGGTGGGGCGTTTCTGGGCCAGCAGGATGGCCAGCGGCCGCCCGATCGTCGCGCCGCGCCCGAGGATCACCACCTCGCGGCCGGCGACCGGGATCCCGTGGTGGTCCAGCAACGCCTCGATGCCGGCCGGCGTGCACGGCAGGGGGCCGGGCAGACCGAGAGCCAGGCGCCCCATGTTGAGCGGGTGCATACCGTCGACGTCCTTGTCCGGGTCCAGCGTCTGCAGCGCGGCGTCGTAGTCCAGGTGGTCGGGGATCGGGTACTGGATCAGGACCCCGTGCACGTCCTGGTCGAGATTGAAACCGGCGATCATGTCGAGAAGGTCGGCGTGGGTGGCGTCCGCGGGCAGGTGCCGGTGCGGCGAGTCGAAGCCCAACTCGGCCGCCTGCCGCTGCTTGATCCGGATGTACCCGGCGCTCGCGTCGTCGTCGCCGACCAGGATCGTGGCCAGGCTCGGCGTGACCCCTCGTTCGCGCAGGGCGGCGACCCGCCGGGCGGTGTCGGAGAGTACGGCCTCGGCCACCGGTGCGCCGGGCAGGAATCGAGCGGTCTCGGGCATGCGTCCCTCCGGACGGCAGCCCAGGCGGTCGACTCCCGTGACAGGCTCCCCGATGGTCCGACCATCCCCGTGCCGCCAGTCGCCTCTGCCCCGCAGAATATCCGGCACGACGAGTGCGATGTGTCGCCTACCGCGGCTGGTCCCAGAGGGAGGGACGTCCGCGCTGGACGCGCCCTCATCGGGCTGTCCGTCCCGTCGATCATCGAGGGCCGTCGCGGCAGTACTGTGCGCGCCATGATCCGCAAAGCCATGATCGTAATGCCCCTTGTCGTGCTCTCCCTCGCTGCGTGTGGAGGTGAGGCCGACCAGGCGGAAGCCGCCTCGCCCTCGGCTTCCACAGCCCCCGTCGCCACCCCGTCGTCAGTTGCGGCGGCGGTCAGCCCGACCGCTCAGGCACCCAGCGAGGAGGCGGAGCTTCGCCGAGCGGTGGTGGCGTACTCGGACGCCTTCCTCGACGCCAAGCCGACGGTCGGGTACGAGCTGTTCTCGGCCAGGTGCAAGGAGCGTGTGACCCTCAGCGAGTTCACCGGCATGCTCATGGCCGCCAAGCAGATGTATGGCAAGGCGATGCCGATCAAGACCTTCGAGGCGCAAATCTCCGGTGACCTGGCCCGCGTGACCTACACCTACGAGGTGCCTGCCCTCAATCAGACCAGGGAGCCGTGGGCGCGCGAGGACGGCAAGTGGAAGCAGGACGACTGCTGAGGCTTGGCCGCGGCCGGTATCCGCAGGGCGGCGCCGGGGCACCGGAAGCCGGGATGAGGGCGCCCGGCGCGCCGATCGACCGTCAGTGCTCGCCCCGCGCGGGTGACGACGAGGCGAGTCGTTCGTGCATCACGTCGACCGGCAGGGCCGGGTTCCTCGCTGCGGACTCGGCCAGTTCAGCATCGTCGAGCAGGTGGACCATCCGGTCCACCGGTAGTCGGGGGCATGCCGCCATCGCCCGCCGCACCTCGGCGTCGGGGTCGCGGGTGAGCCGGTCGACGAGCGCCGGATCCGCCTGCGGGTCGCGCGCGACGAGCCGCCTGACCGCCGGGTCCCGGTCGTCGGCGAACCGGGCCAGCGTCACCGTCGGGAAGTTCGGCAGGGCCAGCAGTCGGTGTCGGTCACATCGACCGTCGCGGAACACCCGCAGGAGCAGCTCGGGTGGCGCGGTCGGATGGTGATGGGCGAGGAGGGCTCGTACGCTGGGATCGGGGTCCTCCGCGAGCGCGGTGACGACCTCTGCCGGCAACCGCGGGTCGACCGCGCCCCGCCGGCGCAGCAGCGGGTTGACCGATGTGGCGAGCCGTACCGATTCCGTCAGCGGCGGCAGCGGGTCCGGCGGCGACGTCCCGCGCAGGTGCCAGCACAGGTCGACCCAGCGGTTCCACGGTGCCGTGGTCACGTCGATGTCGATCGCCGCCCGCTCCTCCTCGGTGAGCGCGGGATGGACGGAGACCGCGGTTCGCACGGACACGTCCGGGTCCGCGGCGAGCCGTGCCAACTGCGGACCGGTCAGGTCGTCGCGCCTGGCGAGGCTGCGCCGTACGTCTGCCGACGGGTGGTCGAGCAACGCCTCGACCACCGCCGGCGGCAGGGTCGGGTTGGTCGCCATCGCGTCGACGCATTCCTTCCCGTCGTCGGCGGCGAGCACGTGTGCGATCAGCGCGGGGGAGAGCCGCCGGTCGCCCAGCAGCTCCCGGTGCGCGTACCCGTTGACCGGTAGGTCCGCCGGCTCCTGCACCCGTTCCCGCTCCGCGGAGAAGTGGGCGGTGGCCGCCCGCACCTCCGGTGCCTCGTCGTGCAGCAGGGCGTGCCGCAGGTCGTCGCGGGACGTCTCGTCCAGGCCGCCCAGCAGGTGGACCGCGGCGCTGCGGACGAGTGGCTCCGGGTGAGCGGCGACGACCGGCACCGCGCGCCGGTCACGCGTCCCCCACTCGATCACCTCGCCGGTCAGGTCGGCCGCCGTGAAGGTGCCAGCCCGGAACAGGGTGACGAGCCGGTCCAACCGGGGCAGAAACGCGCGGTCGGGCAAAGCCAGGTCCGGGTCCTCCCGGACGAGCGCGGCGACGCGACGTTCGGGGTCGTCCAGCAGGCTGAGCCGGAGCGCCGGGTCGATGTGGCGGTTGGCGGCGAGGGCGCCGCGTACCCGTGCCACGGGGTGACGCATCGCCGCGGCGACGACCGCGGGCGGCAGGTCGGCGCGCCGCCGGAACGCCGCGGGAACGGCCTCGGCATGCTCGTCGAGCAGGCGCAGCAGCACGTCGAGCGGTGCCGCGGGGTTGCCCGCCAGGCCCCGCGCCACCGGGACTCCGGCCGGATCGTCCAGCCAGAGGTCACGGCGGATCTGGACCACCCGGGAGGTGCCGATGTGGCCGCCGTCCGTCGAGGTGCCGGCGGCCGTGCGGAGCATCGTCCAGGAATCGTCGTCGATCACGGGCAGCGTGGAGATCGGGGGGAGAGGGCGGGGCAGGAGCCCGGCGGGCTGGTGGGTACGGTCACGCCGCCTCCATCGAGATGTCGAAGGCGATGTCGCGTACGTCGGCGACCGGGTGCTCCCGTAGCGCGTGGAGCAGGTCCCGCCACGGCTCCGACCAGCCGTGCGACCTGCCCCGCCGGACCAGTGCCACCGCGAACAGGCCGGTGGTCGCCTCGCCCCGCCGGGCGAGGGTGCGGGCCGTGTCCACCAGCACGTCCGAGTCGACCGTCAGCACGGGCTGCTCCGTCCGCTGGCCGAGGCGGTCGGCCAGCCTGGCGGCGAGCGCCGGTCGTCCGCTGACCAGCTCGGTGATCTCCAGCAGGTCGGCGGTGAGGTGGTGGGATGTCGTGCCGCCGAGTTGCAGCAGCGCGGTCGACAGTTCGGCTGCCCGGGCCACGTACCCCGGTTCGCGACCCAGGTCGCGCGCCACCGCTCGCGCCTCCGACCGGTCGACCTGCGGGCCTACCGAGCGGGCCCAGGTCCCTGCCTGGCTCAGGATGGCGTCGATCCGCCGCCGGGCCGGGCGGTCGGCCGCCGGGCCACCGGCGTCCGGGTCGGCCGCGTCGAGCCGCACCAGGGCGTGCAGGGCCGTGGCGAGGGCTCGTCGTTCCGGCCGGTCGGGGTGGTCGAGTAACGCGCCCACCATCGGCCACAGCGACGGCCAGGCGTGGTGCTCACCCAGGTCGGTCAGGGCCGCCGTGACCAGGTCGGTGACATCCGGTGCCCACGGCATCCAGTGCGCGAGTCGGGGCCAGGCGGCCCGGGCGACCGCACGGTCCGGGCTCGCGCAGGCCGCGGCGACGAGTGCGGCGTACCGGGGTCGGTCCGGTGCGGCCACGCGGTCCGGCGGCGTCGTCAGGACGGTCAGGGACTCCTCACGGCCACCGACGGCCGCCTGTTCGAGGATCGTCCAGCTCTGCGGCGCGTGCAGCCGCTGCCGGGCGGCGGCGACGACCGCCGCCCGGACGTCGCGGTGCTGGTCGGGCTGCTGCCACGCCGCCAGCAGCACCGGCATCGCCGCCGGTGGACCGAATCGGCCGAGCAGGCGTAGTGACTCCTTGCGGCTGGTCACCTTGCCTCGGCCGAGGGCCACGCCGGACAGCAGCGGCAGGAGGTCCGCCGGCCGGATGAATCGGACCACGCGGCCGGCGGCGTAGAGGGCGACGCGGGCCCGGTCGTCGTCGGCGTGCGCCATCAGCACCGGCAGCGCCTCGTCCGGTCGGTCGGTCCACGGCAGCGCGCCCAGGGCCGCCTCGGCCAGGGTGACGTTCGACGACTCGACGTACCGCAGCACCAGCCCACGCCCGGCGTCCGGGACCGGCGCGGCGGCCCGGAGAGCGGCGGCCCGGGCGTGCAGTGGCGTGCCGGCGTCGGCGGCGAGCCGCGCCTGCAACCGCACGAACGCCTCCTGCTGCCGGGGCAGCCACCGTTCGGGGTGCACGGGTGGGCCCGGAATCCAGCGGGTGCCGGCGGTCAGGAACGCCCCGCGGGGCGCAGGGCCGGACAGCACCCGGTCGAGCAGGTCGGTACGTCGCGCGCTGACCGTCCGCCACACCGTCGGCACCGTGATGGTGGAGGCGTCGCGGTCCAGGACGTGCGCCACCCGCTGCGCCCGGGTCTTCGGGTCAGCCAGCCACAGCTCGACGGCTTCCCGGACCACGCCGGTGACGTTGCCCGGCTCGCCCGCCCGGCTCAGCAACTCCTGGAGCTCGGGCAGCCGCCAGGCCCGCCGTCCCAGGGCCCGGGTCACCGCGAACAGCGGGCTGAACCGTCCCCGCGCGATGCCCGCCTCGATCCACCCCCGCAACTGGGCGAAGACCATCTCCTCCTGGCCGTGGCGCAGCGTCTCGTCGAACCGTCCCAGCGGCGGTAGCCGGTGGCCGCCGAAGAGCCGGTCGAGGGTGTCCAGTGCCCACCGCAGCAGGGCCGGTTCGTCGACGTGGTGGCTCAGCACCCGGGTGCAGAGGGCGCCGATTGCGGAGAGGGTCCGCGGTGACGCGTCGCGGGTGGTCGTCGCGTCGACCGCGATCCGGGTCAGCACCTCGACGGAGTCCGCGCGCAGCAGCCGAGCCACGGTCGTCAGGGCCGTCAGGGCGGTGGCGCGGACGGGGTCCTGTTCGTTGCGCAATCGCGTCAACCGGCCCACCGCGTCGGTCACCGCGGCCGGGTCGCCGCTGCGCCGCGCGGCGTCGAGGAGCAGTTCGTACGCGACTGCCCGGTCGACCGCGTCAGCGGCGCGTAGGACCGGGGTGAGCGCCGCCGACGCCTCCGGCCAGGGTAGGAAGGCGCTCCACGACCGCACCGCCACCTCGTCGTGGCGAACCCGGTGCAGGGCGAGCACCCGGCGGGCCTCCCGCTCCCGCAGGGCGCGGGGCAGCACCTCCATCAGCGCTACGTCGGGTATCTCGTCGGCGGTCTCCACGTCCGCGACCACGGCGTCGTAGAGTGCGCCCCGACGCGACGGGGGCAGTGTCGCCAACAGCCGGTCCAGCGAGTTGTTGTGGCCCCTCACCCGCCGACCCAGCTCGACCAGCTCCGCCTGGGGCAGCCCCGCGAACCGACGCAGCAGCGCCGGAGGCAGCCACTGGTAGGCCACCCAGCCCGCCCGGGAGGGAGCGGTCAGCATCGCCAGAACCCGTTCCGGCGCCGCGGCGGCGAGCGCGCCGTACCCGGTGAGATCGCCGGGAAGGTAGCCGGCCGGGGCGTGGCGTTCGAGGAGCGCCAGCGCGCGATCCGGTCGGACCCGACCGGCCACCAGGACGCTTCTCGCGCGTGCCGACCACCACCGCGAAAGCTCCGTCGGGCCCAGACCGGGCAGCACCGCCTCGGCGTGGTCGAGCAGCACGTCGGCATGGCGACGGGCAAGGGGAACCCAACTCTCCACGGCGTGCTCGACGGCCGGGAGCAGCCGGCGGACCGTGTCCGGACCGCAGGCCGGCAGAAGGGCGACCGCCTCCGCCGCCCCGAAGCGATCCCACACGGCGTCGACCAGCCCGTCTGCGACCTGGGAGCGGCGCAGGTACCGCAGCGACCGGTAGACCAGGCTGCGCAGATCGGCCGACGCGTCGCGCACGAGGGCGAGCAGGTCGGCCCGGGAGAGGACATCGGCGCGCAGGCAGGCCTTCACCGCGATCGACCGGATCGGGCGGTGCGGGTCGTCCAGCGCCACCCGCACCGCCGAGAGCTCGCCGACGACCTGGCCGGCGGTGACCGCGAGGAAGCGGTGATACGCCGTGCCGTCACGCAGATCCGCCAGCACTCCCGGCAGCTCGCCGGTGGCGCTGAGATCGGGGGCCCGTCGCGCGAGTGTGATCATCCGCTCCCGGTACGGCAGTCCGTCCAGTTCGTCGAGCAAGCGCTGCGTTGATCTCTGCACGGCGCTCATTGTGACCGTCGTAGCGCTGCCCCGCCGACCCGTTTCCGGCGGGCGCCCGCCCCACCACGCGATGCGGCTTCCCGGACGCGGCAAATCCGGTGACGTCGATGGGGCTCGCCGCGATAATGGCCGACGTGGAGAAGGTCGAGGTCGTCGTCGCCCACGACGAGCGGGCGACCCTGCGTGTCGGTGACGTGTTCCTGAAGATCGACGCTGATCGGACGCGCACCGACGTCGAGGTCGAGGCGATGGCTCTGGCGCCGATCCCGACTCCGGAGGTCCTGTGGCGCAGGCCGCCCGTGCTCGCGCTCGCCGCCCTGCCCGGGATGGCACTGGGCCGCCTCGGCGAGCCGTCGCCCGCGTCGTCGGCGGCATGGGCCGCGGCGGGTGCGGCCGCGCGGACGCTGCACGACGCGCCCCTGCCGCCGTGGCCCGGTCGGCGCCTCGACGAGCTCGCATCGCGCCTCGACGGCGAGTGCGAGTGGCTCGTCACGAACGGTGTCCTTCCCACGGACGTGGTCACCCGTAACCGCCAGGTCGCCGATGCTGCGCTGCGGCCGTGGGAACCGGTGTTCATGCACGGTGACCTGCAGATCACCCACGTGTTCGTCGACGATGACGAGATCACCGGTGTGCTCGACTGGTCCGAGGCGGCCCGGGGCGATGCCCTGTACGACCTCGCCGTCCTGACGCTCGGACACGAGGAGCACCTTGATGACGTGGTCGCCGGCTACGGCACCGATGTCGACCTCGACGTGATCCGCGGGTGGTGGTCGTGGCGGAGCCTGGTGGCGGCCCGCTGGCTGGTCGAGCACGGCTTCGACCCGTCCCTGCCCGGCTGCGAGTTCGACGTGCTGAGGGCCCGGATGTGAGGCCGTACGGTCCGGACGGCCACGAGTGCCGTGCTGCCGCACAGGTCACCGGTGGGCGAAGACGAGCCCACCCTCGACGTCGGGGGCGGGCCGGTGCGTCATCTCGGCCTCGACGGTGAAGCCGGCGGTGTCCAGCCAGGCCGCGACCCGGTCCGGCGGGCGGCGGTGCACGTGGACGTGCATCGGGTGACCGCCGTAGCCCTCCGTCTTCAGTCGACTGCCGTGGCCGGCGTGGAACCCGAGCAGCACGACGCCGCCGGGCCGCAGCACCCGGCGGAATTCGGCGAGGACCCCGGGTACCTCGTCGTCGGGGACGTGGATCAGGGAGAACCAGGCGAGCAGGCCGGTCAGAGCGTCGTCGACCAGGTCGAGACGAGTCATGGAGCCCACCTCGAAACGCAGGCCGGGATGATCCCGCCGGGCCACCTCGATCATCGCGGGTGACAGGTCGACACCGAACGCGTCCAGGCCGAGGCCGTGCAGGTGGGCGGTGATCCGGCCCGGGCCGCAGCCGACGTCGGCGACCGCCCCGTCTCCCTGGGCCCGCACCAGCTCGGCGAAGAGCGCAAGGATGCCCCGCTGGAACGGTTCGTCGGCGAGCGCGTCGCGCAGCAGGTCGGCGTAGCTCGCCGCCACCGTGTCGTAGGAGGTTCGGGTGTCGTCGAGCCAACCGGGATCGCCGACCACCTCTGAGCCCGAGGCCGTCACGGTCGCCCGCCGGCGACCTCCGCGTCGCTGCGCAGAATGCAGAACTCGTTGCCTTCCGGATCGGCGAGCACCACCCATCCCGTCCCGTCGGGGTTGCGCTGGTCGGCCACGACCGCCGCTCCGAGCTCGGTGAGCCGGGCCAGCTCCGCGTCGCGCGTGCCTTCGACGGGACGCAGGTCGAGGTGGATCCTGTTCTTGACCTGCTTCTTCTCCGGCACCTCGATGAAGAGCAGGCGGTGCCGTCCGTCCCGGGAGTGGATCATGCATTCCTCGTGGCCCGGCTCGTTCGGATCGTCCGGGTCCTCGCGGTAGTCGAGAACGCTCTGCCACCACCGTGACAGGGCGTAGGCGTCGGTGCAGTCGACGGTGGTGTGGGACACGTAGGACGTCACCACCGGATCATCGCAGGACGAAGGCGGACGGGTGCACTCCATGACGGCGTGGTCGCCGGCCGCTGCGCGACCGCCACTGGGTCCGGGCGTGGCCCTCGGCGTACGCCGTAGCACACACTCTGACGGGTCTCAATCGCGCCATATGGCGCGCACCATCCGGCTACGGTGGGCTGCCAGAGTTGCTATGCGCGTTACGGGGATCGACCGTTGACGGCGTCATCGAATCGGCTGTAGCTTCGGCCTGTATCGAAAAGCGGTCCGGCAACGATCGCCTGTGCCGCAACGAATTGTCAACCGCGCGGCATCTCGACCCGCGAATGGGCTCACCATTCCTGAATACGGGCGGTTGCGCACTGTTTCACCGCCGTTCTCTCCATGGTCAGTGCGAAAGGATGCGGAGATGACTGCCGAAGGTCCACACACGATCGCGGTCAGCCGATTCTGCAGCTGCTGCCATCCGTAATTCACAAGTCTGCTGGCGTGCCGCACCATCGACACGGGGGAGCTGTCACCGCATGTACACAGCCAATCCAGTTGTAGAGATGCCCTTCGTCACGTACCCGCAGCGGCTGCCACGGCAGCAGGCGGTACCGCTGATCCGAAACGACCTCGAATCGCGCGCCGCCACCGCGCCGTCGGCGTCGGAGATCAGCAGCGAGGAGTACGGCGACGTGGTGCTCTCCTTGTTCGAGAGGTCGGGCATCGGTCTGGCGGTCCTCGACCCGGCCCTGCGCGTGCGCGCGTCGAACCGCGTGTTCAGCGAGCAGTGCGGGCGCCCGCGGGAGGCCATCAGGAACCACAGCTTCGTGGCCTTCCTCGACCTCAGCGTGCGGCAGAATCTGCTGCGCCAGTTCGAACGACTCGTCCAGGGACGGCCCCCGCGTACCGTCTGCCATTCTTCCGCCGTACGTTTCGAGGGCACGGAGATCACCGGACAGCTGGCCGCCTTCCCGGTGGCCGACGACAACGGAAAGGTCCGCCTGATCGTGGTGCAGTTCGCGCCCGAGCGGATCGAAGAGTCACTTCCCGTGGTCAGGGAGCAGCGAAAGCTCACCGCTCTCACCGCCAAGATCCTGGAGGGCGTGGCGGCGGGCGATCCCACCGTGCGGCTGGCGGCCAAGCTCTTCCTGAGCCGCCAGGGCATCGAATACCACGTGAGCATTCTCCTGCGGCAGTTCAAGGTGCCGAACCGTACGGCGCTCGCCGCGAAGGCCTATTCGATGGGGATGTTCAGCATCGGCTGCTGGCCGCCCAAGGTGCTCCCCGAGTACATCCGCTCCTGACCGTGCCGACGCGGTCGGGATCCGAGGCTCCGCCCGCAGCCGCAACTAGCAATGTCCTTAGCCTGTCGCGGCTTTACTGGTCGCACGCGCCCGTCGGCGTCGGCCGGTCCTCTCGACCCTGCTCACCATCGCCACACAACTGACGTCCCTGCTCGCCGGATGACGGGGACGACGGAACGAAGGAGTGCCCGGGTGAATGCGGACGAAGCGCGGCGGTACTGGCGGGAGCAGCTTGCCGACGTCACCCAGCCGACGCGGCTGGGCGTGGAGTGTCCTACCGCTTCCGGCGCGGGGGAGCGCGGCCGGGTCCGGCTGCCGTGGACGGCGCAGCGGGTGTCCGACCTCGAGCACGCCGCCGCGTCGGCCGGCCTGCGACTCGACCATCTCGTACTCGCCGCCTGGGGACTGGTGTTCGCCGCGCACGCCGGCGAACAGGACGTGCTCTACGGCGTGTCCGCGGACGAGCCCGGCGGTCAGCCGTGGCCCCTGCGCCTACGGGTGGACCCCCTCCAACGTGTCGACTCCTATCTCGACACCGTCCGCGAGAACGGCGAACGCGGCATCGCGCACGCCCTGCTGACCCCCGCCGAGCTGGCCGCCTGCGCCGGCCTCGCGGACGGCGCCGCCCTGTTCGGCACCGCGGTGCGCGTCACGCGCTCGGCGGCCGGCCCGGACTCGTCGGCGTACGACATCGAGGTCACCGTCGCGCTGGGTCCGGAGCCGGGATTGCGCCTCGACCACGCCGGCGGTCTCCTCACCGGCGCCGACGCCGGGTGCCTGCTCACCCATCTCGACCGGATGGTGTCCACGCTCGCCGACGCCTCCCCCGAGGACCGGGTGGGCGACCTCAGCCCGCTGTCGGACGCGGAGGTCGCCCAGGTCGTCGAGGAATGGAACGCGACCGAGCGCGACCTCGGCAACCCGCGCTGCCTGCACGAGCTGTTCGAGTCGCAGGCCGCCCGCACCCCCGACGCCCTCGCCGTCATCCAGGGCCGCGACCGCCTCAGCTACGCCGAACTCGACGCCGCCGCCGAGCGGCTGGCCGCCCGGCTGGCCGCCGCGGGCGTCGGCCGCGGCGACACGGTGGCGCTGCACCTGCGTCGTACCGTCCACGTCGTGGTCGCCGTGCTCGGCGTCCTGAAGGCCGGCGCCGCGTACGCGCCGGTCGACCCGGACCTGCCCGCGGAGCGGGTGCGCGACCTGGTGGCGACGCTCGCCGCGCCGGTCGTCCTCACCGACCCGGAGGCCATACCGGAGGTGCTGCGGCGCTGCGCGGGGCTACCGGCGCTGCGGGCGGCGCTCTGGCTGGGCGGCGACGGCCAGGGGCCGGGGGCCGGGACGGCGCCGCAGGGGCTCACGGTCGGCGACGCGCTCGCCGAGCCGCCGACCGGCGCGCCTCCGCCGGCCCGCGCGTGCCCCGACGACCCGGCGTACACGATCTTCACCTCCGGGTCCACCGGCCGGCCCAAGGGCGTCATGGTGGCGCACGCACCCGCGGTGAACCTCGTGCGCTGGGTGAACGAGACGTACCGCGTAGGCCCCGCCGACCAGGTGCTGTTCACCGCATCCCTCAGCTTCGACCTGTCGGTCTACGACATCTTCGGGCTGCTCGCCGCCGGGGGCAGCATCCGCGTGGCCGCGACCGGGGAACTGCGCGACCCGCAGCGACTGCTGGCGATCCTGGACCGCGAGCCGGTGACGTTCTGGGACTCGGCGCCGGCCGCGCTGCAGCAGCTCGAGCCGTTCCTCGCGCTGCGCGAGCCGCCCGCTGAGCACTCGTTGCGCCTGGTCTTCCTCAGCGGCGACTGGGTGCCGCTGACCCTGCCGGACGTCGCCCGTACGGCCTTCGCCGACCCGGAGGTGATCGCGCTCGGCGGCGCCACCGAGGCGGCGATCTGGTCCAACCACTTCCCGGTGGCGAAGGTCGACCCGAACTGGTCGAGCATCCCGTATGGCCGACCCATCGCCAACGCTCGATACTACGTGCTCGACGGCGGGCTGCGCCCCGCACCGGTCGGCGCGCCGGGCGACCTCTACATCGGCGGCCGCTGCCTGGCCACCGGCTACCACGCCGACCCGCGGCTGACCGCGGCCAAGTTCGTCCCCGACCCGTACGGCCGGGAACCCGGTGGGCGGCTGTACCGCACCGGCGACCGGGCCCGCTTCTGGCCGGACGGCACCATCGAGTTCCTCGGCCGGCAGGACGATCAGGTCAAGATCCGCGGCTTCCGTGTCGAACTGGGTGAGGTCGAGGTGAACCTGGCCGCCCTGCCCGGGGTGACCTCCGCCGTCGCCGCCGTACACGGCACCGCCCCCCACCTGCACCTGATCGCGTACGCCGTGCCGTGCCCCGGAACCACTCTCGATCCCGGCGAGCTGCGCGCCGGCCTGACCGACCGGCTGCCGTCCTACATGGTGCCCGCGCAGATCATCGTGCTGGACGCGCTGCCGGTCACCGCCAACGGCAAGCTGGACCGGGCCGCGCTGCCGGCGCCGGACTTCGCGGACGTCGGCCGCGCAAAGTACGTCGCGCCGCGTACCCCGGTCGAGGAGGCCGTCGCCGCGCTGTGGGCGGAGGTCCTCGGGATCGAGCGGGTCGGCGCCGAGGACGGCTTCTTCGACCTGGGCGGCCACTCGATGCTGATACCCCAGGTCCTGGCCCGGCTCAAGAGCGACCTTCAGGTCGACGTGGCGCCGGTGACCGTGCTCAACCACCCGACCCTCGCCGGCTTCGCCGCCGTGGTCGAGCGGGCGCTGCTCGACCAGATCGAGGCGAGCGAGCCGGCCGACGTGGTCGACGGGGCAGAGGCGCTCGCGTCGAGCGCGAAGGGGGGCCGTGGTGCCGGCCACCGGGGCTGACCACCGCGCGGACACGCTTCGCGACCTGCTCGCCCGGCGCCTGGCCGCGGCCCGCCGCGACCGCGGTCCCCGCACCGCCATCGAGCGCTCCAGCGGCCCCGGCCCCACCGCCCCCGCCCAGGAGCGGATGCTCTTCCTCGACGAGCTCGAACCCGGGAGCTCCGCATACCACCTCGTCCTCACCTTCCGGCTCGAGGGCCCGGTCGACGCCGCGGCGCTGCAACGGGCGCTGTGCGGCATCGAGGAGCGCCACGAGCTGCTGCGCAGCGTGTACGAGCGACGCGACGGCACGGAGGTGCTGGTGCCGGGCGAGCCGTCGTTCGTGCTGCGCCGCACCGAACTCCCCGACGATCCGGACGCCGTCGCGGCGTTGCAGGCGTCGGAGCTCGGGCGCCGCTTCGACCTGCGCGCGGGCCCGGTCTGGCGCGGGGTGCTGGCCCGCACCCACGACACGCTGCACCACCTGGTGCTCACGGCGCACCACATCGCCATCGACGGCTGGTCGATGGACATCCTGCGGCAGGAGCTGGCCCAGGGGTACGCCGCCGAGCTCGGCCGGGCTTCCCGGCCCGCCGCACCCGCCGTCCGCTACGCGGACTACGCGGCCTGGGAGCGTCGGCGCCTGGCCGCCGGGGACCACGACGAGCAGCTCGCGTACTGGCGACAGCGGCTGGCGGACCTGCCGCCCGCGCTGGAACTGCCCACCGACCGGCGTCCGCCGCAGCGCCGCACCCGGCCCGGTGGCCTGGTGCACAGCCTCATCGACGCCGAGCTGGCCGGATCGGTCCGCGCACTGGCCCGGGACGCGGCGGCAACACCGTTCATGGTGCTGCTGGCCTGCTTCCAGACCCTGTTGCACCGCTACTCCGGCCAGTCCGACGTCCTCGTCGGCGTCCCCCTGGCGGGCCGTACGGAGCCGAGCGTCAGGCCGCTGATCGGCCTGTTCGTCAACACCGTCGTGCTGCGCGCCGACTGCCACCCCGGGCTGTCCTTCCGGCAGATGCTCGACCGGGCGCGCGGGGACGCCGTGGCCGCCTTCGCCCACCAGGAGGTGCCGTTCGAGCGCGTGGTGACGGCGCTGCCGTCGGCGCGGGCGGTCGCGGGTACGCCGTTGTTCCGGGTGATGCTGGTCTGGAACGCGGCCGACCAGGGCACGTGGGCCCTCGGCGACGCCAAGGCCGTGTACGTGCCCTGCCCGGTGACGGGCACCGCCAAGTTCGACCTCAGCCTGGAGGTCACCGAGGAGGGCGACGCGTACGAGCTGACGCTGGAGTACGACCGCGAGCTGTGGGACGAGGCGACTGCCGCCCGGATCCTGGGCCACCTCGTCACCCTCACCCGGGCCGCGCTCGCCGACCCCGACCAGGAGATCGGCCGGTTGCCGCTGCTCGACGCCGGGGAGCGCGAGCGGGCCGCCCGGCACGCCGAGGGGCCGGTGCGCGAGCACCCCGGGCCGGTCGACCTGGCAGCCATGGTGGCCGAGCAGGCGGCGCGCGACGGCGACGCGGTGGCCCTCGTGTACGGCGGCGCGGAGCTGACGTACCGGGAGCTCGACCGACGGGCCAACCGCCTCGCCCACCACCTGCGAGCGCGGGGCGTCGTCCCCGACGAGCCGGTGGCGGTGCTGCTCGAGCGCTCCTTCGACCTGGTGGTGGCGATCCTGGGGATCGTCCGGTCCGGCGGCGCCTACCTGCCCCTGGACCCCGAGCACCCGGCCGGCCGGTCCGCTGCCGTGCTGCGGGACGCCGGGGTGCGGTTCGTCGTCACCCACACCGCGCTGGCCGGCGCGGCGGAGGCGGCCGGCTGCGCCCCGGTCCGGCTCGACGCCGAACCCGACGCCACGGACGTCGCCGCGCGGCCCGGCACCTGGACGCTGCCCGCGGCCCTGCCGGAGCAGCTGGCGTACGTCTTCTACACCTCCGGCTCCACCGGCCGGCCCAAGGGCGTGATGGTCACGCACCGGGCGGCGCACAACCAGATCTGCTGGCAGATCGACCGCTTCGGCCTCGGTCCCGGCGAGACCGTCCTGCTCAAGACGAACGTCACCTTCGACGACTCCGTGGTCGAGGTGTTCGCCGCGCTCGCCGGCGGCGCCCGGCTGGTGATCGCCGAGCCCGGAGGCCACCGCGATCCCGAGTACCTGCGTGCCCTGATGGCCGCCGAGCGGGTCACCTACGTGCGGTTCGTGCCCACCATGCTGGCCGCGCTGCTGGAACACGGCGGGGACGTGCCCGTGCCCTCCCTGCGGGTGCTGAAGAGCGCGGGGGAGCCGCTGCCGCCCGAGTTGGCCGCCCGCTGCCTCGGGGTGTTCGACTCCGAGCTGTACAACGCGTACGGTCCCACCGAGACGGCGGTGAATGTGACCGTCGCCCGCTGCCTGCCGGGGGACCCTCTGGTGACGATCGGCACCCCTGTCGACAACGTGCGCTGTCACGTGCTCGACGACGGGTTGACGCCGCAGCCCGTCGGGGTGCCCGGCATGCTCCACATCGGCGGCGTGCAGCTCGCCCGCGGCTACCTCGGCCGCCGCGCCCTGACCGCGGAGCAGTTCGTGCCGGACCCGTTCGGGCCGCCGGGCGGACGGTTGTACCGCACCGGCGACCTGGTGCGCCGGCTTCCCGACGGCCGGCTCGACTACCTCGGCCGGGCCGACCGGCAGGTGAAGGTCCGTGGCATGCGGATCGAGCTCGGTGAGATCGAGTCCGTGCTCGCCGAGCACCCCACGGTCGGCCAGGCGGTGGTCGCGGCCCGCGACGACCGGCCGGGCGGCGTACGCCTCGTCGCCTACCTGCTGCCGAGCGCCGCCGGCACTCCGGTGGTCGCGGAGCTGCGCGAGTGGCTGTCCGCCCGGCTGCCCGAGTACATGGTCCCGGCCGCCTTCGTCGTGCTGTCCACCTTTCCGCTGCTGCCCAGCGGCAAGGTGGATCGGAAGAGCCTGCCGGACCCCGAGCCCGAGGCCGCTCCGGCGGAGGCGTACGAGCCGCCGGAGGGTGAACTCGAGCGGACCGTGGCCGAGATCTGGGCCCGTACCCTGGGCGCCGACCGGATCGGGAGAAACGCCGACTTCTTCGCCCGCGGCGGCCATTCCCTCCTCGCCATGGAGGCGCTGCTCGCCCTGCGGGAGCGGGTGAAGCGGCCGGTGCCTCTGCGGCTGGTCTTCGAGGCGCCCACCCTCGCCGCCTTCGCCGCCCGCGTCGCCGAGCTGCCCGCCGGGGAGCCGGACGCCGCGCCGGTGGAGCCGGTACGCGCCCGCGGCACCGGCGTCGCGGACGTCTCCGCCGCCGAGGCGCGGATCTGGTTCGCCGACCAGCTGGAGCCGGGCGACCCGGCGTACAACATGCCGGTCGTCTGCCGGCTGCGCGGCGGCGTCGACGTGGCGGCGCTGCAGGCGGCGCTGCGCGCGCTGCCGGAGGCGCACGAGGCGTTGCGCACCTGCTTCCCGTCGGCCGACGGGCGGCCCGTGCGGGCCGTGGCCGACGCGGCCCGGTTCCCGCTGCGCGTCGTCGACCTCCGCCACCTCGACGCGGACGAGCGCGGCCGCGCGCTGGACGCCGTGCTCGCCGAGGAGTCCGGTGCCCGCTTCGACCTGGCCACCGGGCCGCTGGTGCGCGCCGCCGTGGTGCGCCTCGGCGCGGACGAGGTCGTGCTGGCGCTGACCCTGCACCACATCGTCGCCGACGGCTGGTCGATCCGGCTGCTGCTGGAGGACCTGATCGCGGCCTACCGCGCGGCCCACGCCGGCCGGCCCGCCGAGCTGCCCGGCCGGCTCGGCGCGGGCGACTACGCGAGCTGGCGGAGCCGCCGGGTCGCCGACGAGGCGCGGGCGGCGGAGCTGGCGCACTGGCGGGAGCGCCTGGCGGGCATGCGCGGTGCGCCCGAGCTGCCCGCCGACGCGCCGCGCGACGCCGGCGACGGCTCGGCGGGAGCCGCCGTGCCGTTCACCGTCCCGTCCGCGACGGCGGACCGGGTGCGCGAGCTGGCCCGGGCCGAGGGCTGCACCCCGTTCATGGTGCTGCTGGCCGCGTACGCCGCCGTGCTCGCCCGGCACTGCGCCACCGACGAGGTCGTGCTGACCATGCCCGTCGCCGACCGCGGCCGCCCCGACCTCGACGGCATCGTCGGCCTGCTCCTGGACACCGCCGTCCTGCGGATCCCGGTCCGGGCGGAGGACGGCTTCCGGGCGCTGCTGCGCGAGGCGCGGATCTCGGTGCTGGACGCCCAGGAGCACCGGCTGCTGCCCTTCGACCAGGTGGTCGACGCCCTCGGGCTCGACGGTCGTGCGCTGGCCCGGTACACCGTCTCGATGGACCCGCTGCGGACCGGCGTCACCCCGTTCGCGGACGGCGTCACCCTGGAGCCCGAGCCGTTCGGCCTGCGGCACTCCAAGGCCGACCTGAACGTGGTCTTCGAGGAGGGCGCCCAGGGCCTCGGCGGCGGGGTCGTCCACCGCACGCCGCTGGTGAGCGCGGACCGCGTCCGGCGGCTGACGGGCCATCTGCTCACCCTGCTCGACGCGGCGACCCGCGCCCCGGACACCCCGCTGGCCGGGCTCGTCATGCTCACCCCCGCCGAGCGCGCCGAGCTCGCCCCGGGTGGGCCGCAGCCCGGCGGCACCTCCGCACCGGCCTGCCTGCACACGCTGGTCCTCGACCAGATCGCCCGTACGCCGGAGGCCGTGGCCCTGGTGACGGACCAGGGGGAGTGGACGTACCGGCGGCTCGGTGAGCGGGCCGCCCGCCTCGCCCGGCACCTGACCGCGCGGGGCGTGCGGCCGGGCACGCTGGTCGGCCTCTGCCTCGGCCGGGGAGCGCAGCAGCCGGTCGCCGTGCTGGCCGCGCTGATGGCGGGCGCCACGTACGTCGCGCTGGACCCCGGCCACCCGCCGGCCCGGCTGCGCCGCGTCCTGGCCGACAGCGGCGCCGCCTTCGTCGTCACCGACCGGCCCTGGGCCACGGCGTGCGAGGGCAGCGGCTTGCCCACCGTGGTGCTCGCCGACGACGAGGCGGCCCTTGCCGCGTACGACGCCGGCGTCCCCGCGACCGCCGCGGCGGTCGACCCGGCCGCCCTCGCCTACCTCGTCTACACCTCGGGCTCCACCGGACGACCCAAGGGCGTGTGCACCCCGCACGCCGCCGCGGCCGCCTACCTGCGTGACTACCTGGGCGGCTTCGGCCTCGGCCCCGGCGACACCGTCCTGCAGCTCGCCGGGCTGGCCTTCGACGCCTCCGTCCGCGACCTGCTCGGGCCGCTGACGACCGGGGCGCGGGTGGTCCTGCTCGACGACGAGCGCGCGGCCGACCCGGCGGCGATCGTCGCCGCCGTCGACCGGCACCGGGTCACCTGCCTGTTGAGCGTCGTGCCGACACTGCTGCGGGCGCTGCTGGTCGTGGCCGAGCGCCGCCCGTCGCCGGGTGAACGGCTGCGCCTGCTGCTGACCGCGGGTGAGGCGATGGACCTGGCCGACTGTGCCCGCGCCGGCGACACGTTCGCCGGGCGGCCGACGGTGGTCAACCAGTACGGGCCGACCGAGGCCACGATGACCACCACCAGCGCGCGCGTCGACGCGGCACCGGGCGACAGCGGCCCCGCCCCCCTCGGCGCCCCCGTCGCCGGCGCCCGGGTGTGGATCGTCGACCGGCACGGCGACCTCGCCCCGGTGGGCGTGCCCGGCGAGGTGTGGATCGGCGGTGGACGGCTCGCCGAGGGCTACCACGGCCAGCCGGCGCTCACCGCGACGAGCTTCGTGCCCGACCCGTTCTCCGGTGTTCCGGGGGCCCGGGCGTACCGCACCGGCGACCTCGCCCGCCGCGAGGCCGACGGCACGCTGATCTTCCTCGGTCGCGGCGACGACCAGGTCAAGATCCGCGGCCACCGGGTGGAACCGGCGGGGATCGAGAGCGTGCTGCGCACCCTCCCGGGCGTCGAGGAGGCGGCGGTCGTGCCCGTGCGGACCGCGGGTCCGGCGGGCTCCGTCCGGCTCGTCGGCTGCGTCGCACCCGCCGCCCTGGACGCGGACGCGGTACGCGCGGGGCTGCGCGGCCTGCTGCCCGAGTACCAGGTGCCCGCCGTCATCCGGGTGCTGCCCGCGCTGCCACGCACCGCCAACAACAAGGTGGATCGGCGGATCCTGGCCGCGCTGGACGAGTCGCCGGAGCGCTCGGTGCCGCCGCGTACGCCCACCGAGCGCGTCGTCGCCGACGTGTTCGCGGAGGTGCTCGGCGACGAGCGCGTCGGCGCCGGGCCGGTGGGCCGGGACGACGACTTCTTCGCCCGGGGCGGCCACTCGCTGCTCGCCGCCCGCCTGGCCGCCCGCCTGCGCCGGGCCACCGGGCACGAGGTGCCGTTGCGGCAGGTCCTCGACCTGCGCACGGTGGCTGCGCTGGCCGGCTGGCTCGACAGCGCCGGACCGGTGGCGGGTGGCGTCGAACCGGCGGTTCCGGCAGCGCCCGGCACCGCCGCCGGGTCGGCCGGCGCTACTCCCGGTCAGCAGGCCATCTGGCGGCACTGCCGGCGGGAGCCGCACACCGCGGCGTACAACGTCGGCTTCACCGCGCGGATCGCGGGGCACGTCGACGACGTCGCCCTCGCCCGCGCCCTGGACGCGCTGGCCGACCGGCACCCGGCGCTGCGCACCCGTTTCCCCGGCACTGCGGACGAGCCGAGCGTCGTCGTGGAGTCGCGGGTGCTGCTCCCGCTGACCCGGCACGACGTCTCGCAGGCGGCCGACCCGTCGCAGGAGGCGATCCGGCGTGCCACGGCCGACCTTCGGGCGCCCTTCGACCTGGAGCGCGGGCCGCTAGCGCGCGCCGTTCTCGTCCGCTGCGGTACGCAGGAGCACGTGCTGGGTCTGACGGTGCACCACATCGTCGCCGACGGCTGGACACTGTCGGTGCTCCAGCGCGACCTGGCCGCGCTCTACGGTGAGCTGGCCGCCGGCCGGCTGCCGGAGCTGCCGCCCGTGCCCGGCTTCGACGGCTACGCCGCGGCGCAGCTCGCCCGGCTGGACACGGCGGAGTCCGAGGCCGACGTGGTCTTCTGGCGGGACCGGCTGCGCGGCGTGCCGACGGTGCTGCCCCTGCCCACCGACCGCCCCCGGCCGGAGCGCTGGTCGCTGGCGGGAGCGGTGGAGCCGTTCGACATCGACCCCGACGTGGCCGCCGGGGTGCGCCGGCTCGCGGACGAGGCCGGCGCCACCCCCTTCGTGGTGCTGCTGGCCGCCTTCGAGCGCTGGCTGCATCGCCTCTGCGGCGCGCAGCGTTTCCTCGTCGCGGTCCCGGTGGCCAACCGGCCCGACCCGGACTCCGAGCAGGTCGCCGGGCCGTTCGCGAACATCGTGCCGGTACCCGCCGACCTCACCGGCGAGCCGACGTTCCGCGAGCTGGTTGCGCGCGTACGGGAGACCTTCCTGCTGGTGTGGGAGCACCGTGGACTGCCGTACGAGAAGGTCGTCGCCGCCCACGCCACCGCGGACGGCGACCGTCCGCCGCTGTGCCAGGCGATGTTCGCCGTGCAGAACCTGCCGCCGGCCGGGCCGGGCCTGGCGGGGCTGTCCACCATGCCGCTGCTGCTGGACCGCGGCACCTGCCGCTACGAGCTGCACATGCGCTGCCACGAGACGGCCGACGGGCTCGCCGGCTGGCTGGAGTACAGCACCGACCTCTTCGAGCCGCGGGCGGTGCGTGAGCGGCTGCGCGGATTCCTGACCCTGCTGGCCGAGGCGGTCGCCGCCCCCGACATCCCCGGAGCTCGCTGAGTGCGCGCGTTCAACCTGATCTGGGCGGGGCAGGCCGTCTCGCTCATCGGCTCGGCGATGACCACGTTCGGCATCGGGGTGTGGATCTTCGTCCTGACCGGGTCGCCGACGTCGTTCGCCACCCTCGTCCTGGCGGGCTCGTTGCCCGGCCTGCTCGCTCTGCCGTTCGCCGGGGTGGTCGTCGACCGCTTCGACCGGCGTCGGGTGATGGTGCTCAGCGATCTGGGCACCGCCCTCGGGCCGCTGGTGCTGCTGACGCTCAACACGACGGGCAGGCTGGAGCTCTGGCACCTCTACGTGATGGTCGCGGTCAGCTCGGTCTTCCATGCGTTCCAGTGGCCGGCCTTCGCCAGCCTCGTACCGCAGCTGGTGCCGAAGGACCAGCTCAGCCGGGCCAACGGCCGCGTGGGCATGGCCGAGGCCATCGGCCTGGTCTTCGGTGACCTCCTCGCCGGCGCGCTGTACGGCGTACTCGGTCTGAACGGCCTCCTGCTGGTCGACCTGTGCACCTTCGTGGTCGCGATGGCCACCATGCTGCTGTCCTACCGGCTCCGAGCCGCGATCCCGCCGGTCCGCCGGGGCGGGGCGGACCGCCGCCCGATGCTGTCCGAGATGACGCAGGGCTGGACGTTCATCCGGCAGCGCCACGGCCTGCTCGGCCTGCTCGTCTTCTTCGCCTGCTACAACCTGGTGATCAACATGGCGCTCGTCCTGGTCGCGCCGCTGGTGCTCAGCTCGCACCCACCGTCGGCGCTCGGCGTCATCAACGCCGTCGGGGCGGTCGGCATGATCGCCGTCAGCGGCCTGATGAGCTTCACCCGGCAGCCGAGGCACCTGGTCCGCGCCGTCCTCGCGGTCGCCGTCCTGCACGGCTTCCTGCTCGTGGGCATCGGATCCAGCCAGGGCGTCCCCTGGCTGTTGGCCGTCTGCATGTTCGGCATCCTGGGCGGCTACGCCGTGACCAACGCCGTCACGCCGACCCTCTGGCAGCGGAAGACGCCCACCGAGGTACAGGGCCGGGTCTTCGCCATCCGCCGGCTGCTCGCCTGGTCGGCCGACCCGATCGCGTTCGCGGTCGCCGGCCCGCTGGCCGAGTACGTCGGTACACCGCTGGTGGACGGGCCGTTGGCGGGCAGCGCCGGGCGGCTCACCGGATCGGGCACCGGCGGCGGGATCGCCATGGTGTTCCTGCTGGCCGGGGTGCTGCTACTCGGCGTGGTCGCGGCCACGTGCGTGCCCCGGTCGGTGCGGCGGTTGGAACAGGATCTGCCGGACGCCGACGCGCAGGAGGAGCCGGCGCGCCCGGTCGCGGCGACGTCGTCCTGATTCCGGTCCCGGGTCGGCGCGACGTCGCCGGTCCCGCTACGTCTCCGCTCGCCCGGCGACGAGGCCGAGGGTGTCCAGGCGCGCGTCGGGGCGCTCGGCGACCTGCCGCATGACGGTGAGGAAACGGTCGTGCAGCAGCCGTACGGTGGTCTCCTCCAGCAGACCCGAGCGGTACTTCCAGACCGTGCCGTAGTCCGGACCACGCCGCCCGAGGCTCACGGTCAGGTCCAGCGCCGACTTCTCCGCGAACAGCTGCCGGTAGGACACCTCGACACCGTGGAACTCCGGCTCCGCGAAACCGGTGTTGTCCAACTGGAGGATCACCTGCACGAGCGGCAGGCGACCGGCCACACGGGCCGGCCTGATCGCGTCCACCAGACGCTGGAAGGGCACCTCGCCGTGTGCGAAGTCGTCCAGCGCGTTCTCCCGGACGCGGCGCAGCACCTCCTGGAAGGACTCCTCGGGCCGTACCAGGACCCGCATCGGCAGCGTGTTGGTGAACACGCCGACGAGCTGCTCGGTCTCGGGCAGCTCACGGCCGGCCACCGGCGACCCGATGACCAGGTCGTGCTGGCCGGAACCACGCCACAACATGACCGCGAAGGCCGTGAGCAGCGCCATGTATCCGGAGGCGCCCACCGAGGCGCTCACCGTCTCCAGGTCCTCCACGACCGTTCCCGGGATCCGGGCGAAACAGGTACCGGATCTCAGCGAGTCGTCCTCGCCGGGGACCCGGTCGAACGGCAGGGGCACCGTCGTGGGCGCCCCGGCGAGCCGCCGTCTCCAGTAGGACAGGCCCCGTTCCAGGCCGGCGCCGGACTGCCGCTCCCGCTGGCCGATCGAGAAGTCCGCGTACTGGATGGTCAGCTCCGGCAGCCCGGCGGGCTCCCCGGTCACCCGAGCCCGGTACAGCAGGGACAGATCCCGGTTCAGCACGCCCTCCGACCACCCGTCGGCGGCAATGTGGTGCACCCGTAGGACCAGGTGGTGCTCGTCCTCGGCGCGACGCAGCAACGACCACGACACCGGCGGTTCCGTGGCCAGGTCCAGCTTGCGCACCAGCTCGGCGCGGGCGAAGGTCTCGATCGCCTCGGCGTCGGCGTCCGCCGGGAGGTCGACGGCGGGCACCGGCACGTCCGTCGGGGGCAGGACCCGCTGTACGAGACCGCCCGCTCCCGGCTCGACCACCGTGCGCAGCACTTCGTGGCGACGGGTCAGGTCGGTGACGGCACCTCGCAGCGCCGCGACGTCGAGGTCTCCGCGCAGACCGATGACGAACACGGTGCTCTCCGTGGACGCCTCCGGATCCAGCCAGTCGGACAGCCACATGCGCTCCTGAGCGAAGCTGGCCGGGATGACGTCGGGCCGTGGCGCGACGACCTGCCTTCCCCGGGCGGCGCGGGCCAGCAGCTTCCGTTCGAAGTCGATGCGCGCGGCGGAGACCGCGGGCGTGCGGGCGTCACCCATGCCGGCCACCTCCCGTCGTCCCGGCCACCGGGGCGGGTTCCAGGACGACGACAGCCTCCTCGAACCCCGCGATGTGGTTGGAGCGCACCCTGCGGACCGGCCCGGGCACCCCGACCGCCGCCACGCGGCGTGCCACCTCGCCGAACAGCACACGCAGTTCACTGGTCGCCAGGGCACCACCGAGGCAGTAGTGGGCGCCGTGGCCGAAGGTCAGGTGGCGGTTGGGTTTGCGGTCGAGACGGAACGTGTCCGGTTCCTCGAAGACCGATTCGTCCCTGTTCACCGACGCCCCCCACACCACGACCGACTGCCCGGCCTCGATCGGCCGGCCGGCGAGCTCGGTGTCGCGGACCGCGGTACGCAGGGTGTGCGCGCCCGGTGTCGTCCAGCGCAGGATCTCCTCGACGGCGGAGGACAGGATGGCGGGGTCGTCGCGCAGCGCCTGCCATTGATCGGGGTGTGCGGCGAGGGCGAGCAGACCGCCCACCGCGGCGTGGCGGGTCGTCTCGTTGCCCCCCGAGATCAGGCCGTCGCAGTTGAGGAGGATCTCCTCGTCGGTGAGCGGCCGGCCGTCGACCTCGCCCTGGACCAGTGCGGTGACGACGTCCTCGCGCGGACTGCGCCGACGCTGTTTGACCAGCTCCAGGTAGTACAGCAGGATCTCCGCGTGCGCCTCGGCGGCGTCGGCCGTGGGGCTGCCGTGGTCGTCGACGGCACCGAAGGCCACGGTGGTGCGGTTCACCATGAAGTCCCAGTCCTCACGGGGAACCCCGAGCAGGTCGCAGATGACGGAGACGGGCAGCCGGGCGGCGATCTGGACGACGTCGGCGGCGCCCTGTTCGAAGGCCTGGTCCAGGCAGGCGGTGACCGTCTCCCGCATGTTCTGTTCCAGACGCTGCACCGTACGCGCGGTGAACGCCGAGCCGATGATGCGCCGGATGTCACCGTGCCGGGGCGGGTCGGTGACGATGAGCATCTTGCGGGCGGCGGCGGCCGCGGCCAGGGGGTCCCCGCCCAGTCGTATGCCGCGCTCGGAGGAGAACGTCCTGCTGTCGCGCAGCACCCGCACCGCGTCGGCGTGGGCGGTGACCGACCAGAAGGAGTCCTCGTTGGAGCGTACGGTCCACCGGACGGGGTCGTTGCGGCGCATCCAGCGCCACACCGGGTGCAGTGCGTCGTCCCGGTGCAGCAACGGGTCCGCGACGTCCACGGCGGTGGGGTCCACGAGGTCCGGCGTCGTCATCGCTCACCGTCCCGGTGCTCCTCGGCGAGGGCGAGCTGCATGATCGCCTCGGCGAGGTCCGCGAGCACCCGGTGCTCGAAGAGCATCCGGACCGAGACGTCCAGGCCGGTCGCCGCCTTGACGCGGGCGATGACCTGCGCCGCGAGCAGCGAGTGGCCGCCCTTGTCGAAGAACTGGTCGTGGACGCCGATCCGCGGGACGTCCAGCACTTCCTGCCAGATGTCCACCAGGATCTCCTCCAGCGGGGTGCGCGGCGCCACGTGGTCGACGCTCTCGGGCCGGGCCCGTTCGCCGGCCTCGTCGATCAGCGCGGTCAGCGCGGCCCGGTCGGCCTTGCCGTTGCTGGTGAACGGCAGGCTCTCGAGGAAGAGGTAGCGCGCGGGCCAGAAGTGGGCGGGGAGCCGCCCCTCCAGATGATCCCGCAGCTCCTCGTCGTACACCGCCGGCTCGTTCGGCTCCCGTACGACGCAGGCGGTCAGACCGGTCACGCCCAGGGCGTCCTCGCGCGCCACGATCGCACACTCGCGTACGCCCGGATGCGCGGTGAGCGCGGACTCGATCTCGCCCGGCTCGACCCGGAAGCCGCGGACCTTGATCTGGTCGTCCGCCCGTCCGGCGAACACCAGCTTCCCGTCCGACCGCCGGCGCACCAGGTCGCCGGTGCGGTACAGGCGGCTGCCGGGTTGCCGGGAGTAGGGGTCGGGCAGGAAGCGCTCCGCCGTCAGCCCGGGCCGGCCGAGATAGCCGCGGGCCATCCCGACGCCTCCCACGTACAGTTCGCCCACCACGTTGACCGGCACCGGGCGCTGGTGCTCGTCGAGCACCAGCGCGCTGTATCCGGGGATCGCGGTGCCGATCGGCAAAGCCCCGTCCCCGTCGGACGCCCGCACCTCGTGACCGGTGGCCCAGATGGTCGCCTCGGTGGGGCCGTAGAGGTTGAAGCACCGCGCCTGACCCGTCCAGTGCCGCACGGTGCCGGCCGTGAGCACCTCGCCGGCCCCGATCACGACCCGCAGGCTCGGGACGTCCTGTGCCCCCATCGCGGCGATGGCGGACGGCGGAGCCGTCCAGGACGTGACCTCGTGCCGACGCATCAGCGCCGCCAACGGCTCACCGGGCACCAGCTCGTCCGGGGTACCCAGGGCGAGGCTGGCGCCGGCCCCGACGGCCAGCCCGATCTCGAACATCGAGGCGTCGAAGCTGGGCGAGCAGAACTGCAGCACGGTGTCGTCGGGACCGTGCGGGAGCCGCGCGCGCTGCGCGGCCATGAGCGAGGCGAACGACGCGTGGGTGATCTGGACGCCTTTGGGGCGGCCGGTGGAGCCGGAGGTGTAGATGACGTAGGCGAGGTTCTGCGGGTGTGGGCCGGGTCCGGGGTCGGGGTCGGGGTGGTGTGCGTCGGGGGGCAGCACCGGCACGTTGCAGGTGCGGGAGAGTTCTTCGCTGAGCGGGCCGGTGCCGATGAGGATGGCGGCGTTGGAGTCGGTGAGCATGTACTGCAGGCGTGCGGGTGGGTATTCGGGGTCGAGGGGGACGTAGGCGCCGCCGGCTTTGAGGACGGCGATGAGGGCGGTGATCCAGTCGGTGGAGCGGGGTAGGCAGATGCCCACGCGTACGTCCGGGCCCACGCCGTGTGCGCGTAGTGCGGCGGCCAGGCGGTTTGCCTGTGCGTCGACGTCGGCGTAGGTCCGGGACCGTTGGTGGGACGTGACCGCCACGGCGTCCGGCCGCTCGCGCGCCCACCGCGCGAACACCTCGTGCAGCAGCGGCGGGTCCGGATCGGCCGCCGGGCCGGGGGCGAGCAGGGCCTCGCGTTCCGCGCCGCGGAGCATCGGCAGCTCGGACAGGCGCAGTCCGGGCTCGGCCACCGCCGCTTCCAGCAGCGTCCGAAGGTGCGCGTGCAGGCGCTCGATGCTCTCGGCGTCGAAGAGGGCGGCGTCGTACTCCCAGGCGGCGGCGAGGCCCGAGTCGGTGGGTACGAGCGTCAGCGCCAGGTCGACGCCGGGGGCCTGCGTGTCCATCCGCACCACGTCGACGGTGAGCCCGTCGAGGCGGATGCTGTTCAGCGACACCTCCGCCAGGTGCAGCACCGTCTGGAAGAAGGTCTGCCGGTCCCCGTCGCGGTCGGGACGCAGCTCCCGCACGAGCCACTCCAGTGGTACCTCCTGGTGCTGGATCGCCTCCAGCGACACCTCCCGCACCTGCGCGAGCAGCTGGTCGAAGGTGGGGTCACCGGCGAGGTCGCCGCGTACGACGACGGTGTTGACGAAGCAGCCGATCAGCTCGTCGAGGCCCGGCTGGCTGCGGCCCGCCACGGGAACGCCGACCATCACGTCGGTCTGGCCGGAGTGGCGGTGCAGGAGCGTGTCGAAGGCGGCGAGCAGCACCATGAAGACCGTCGCGCCGCGCTCGGCCGCGAAGGCGCGGACGTCCTCGATCAGGTCTCCGGGCAGCGTGCAGAGGAGCTGGCGGCCGTGGGCGGTCGTGTCGGCGGTTCGCGGCCGGTCCGCGGGCAGCTCCGTGGCGTCACTGGCGCCCTTCAGCCGCTGCCGCCACACGTCCATGGACGGCCCGAGCGTCTCGGGCGTGAGGTTCTCCCGTTCCCAGACGGCGAAGTCCGGGTACTGGATCGGGAGGTCGTCGCCGCGCGGCTCCTCGCCGCTGCGCAGGCGCCGGTAGTTCTCGATGACCTCCTGGTAGAGGAGCTGCAGCGACCAGCCGTCGGCGATGAGGTGGTGCAGGCCCAGGGCCAGGCGGTGTTCGTCCTCGCCGAGTCGTAGCAGCGCGGCGCGGAACAACGGACCGCCGGCTATGTCGAACGGCCGTTCCCAGGCCCTCGACAGCCACTCGTCCGCGGCGCTGGCCGGATCGTCGCCGCGGTCGCACGCCACCGTCTCCAACTCGATGCCGGACCAGGGCCACACCACCTGGACCGGATCGCCGTCCGCCGCGGCGAACGTCGTGCGCAGCGCCTCGTGGCGGCGGACGACCGCGTTCACGGCAGCATGCAGCAGGCCCGGGTCGAGGGCACCGCGCAGACGCAGCACGGCCTGGATGTTCCAGGCGTGCCCGCCGCCCTCCATCTGCTCGAGGAACCACAGCCGCCGCTGGGAGTACGACGTCGGTACGACGAACTGTTCCTCGGTGAGCTCCATGCCTACTCCTTCACGCCTGGTCGGCGTCAGCTCGGGGCCGCGCGCCGGGCAGGGCGCGGGATTCGGGTGATGGGCGGGCGTGCCGCCCCGCCGCCGACCGCCGCCCGGGACACCGCGCCGGCCAGGTCCTCGACCGTCCGGCCGTGCGTCAGCAGCGTCTCGAGCCGCAGATGCACGCCGTGGGACTTCTCGATCCGGGCGACCACCTGTGCGGCGAGCAACGAATGGCCGCCCAGCTCGAAGAAGTCGTCCCGGATCCCGATTTCCGGCTGCCCCAGCACCTCCTGCCAGATCCGCAGCAGGTCCTGCTCGACCGCCGTACGCGGCGGAACGGGCGCCCCGTCGCGCCTCGTCAAGGCGGTGCCCTGGGACAGCAGGGCGGCATGGTCGATCTTGTGGTTCGGCGTCAGCGGGAACTCGCGCCGCACGGCGATGGAGTTGGGGATCATGTAGTCGGGCAGCTCATCGGCCAGGTGACGCCGCAACGCGCCCCCGGTCACCACGGTGTCCTCGGTCACCGGCAGGACGAACGCGAGGATCTGCCCGCCCAGCAGACCGGTCTCCCCGACCACCACCGCCGCCTGGCTCACCTGGGGATGGCGTTCCAGCGCCTGCCTGATCTCGTTGAGTTCGACACGGTGGCCGCGGATCTTGACCTGGCCGTCGGCGCGACCCTGGAAGTCCAGGGCGCCGTCCGGCAGGAATCTGCCCAGGTCTCCCGTGCGGTACATGCGGGAGCCCGGCACGCCGGAGAAGGGGTCCGGCACGAACGCCGCCGCGGTCAGCGCCGGCCGGCCGAGGTAGCCGCGGGCCACTCCCGCGCCGCCGATGCAGATCTCGCCCGTCTCGCCCGGCGGCGTCATCGTGCCCGCCGGGTCGTCCACGACGTACAGCGACACGCCCGCGAACGGCGCTCCGATCGGCACCGAGGCGAGCTCACCGAGGTCCGGGGTGACCTCGAACAGGGAGGCGGCGACCGTGGCCTCGGTCGGGCCGTAGCCGTTGACGAAGCGGTGGCGGGCCGCGAACGAGGCCGCGAGCTTGGGCGGGCACGCCTCTCCTCCCGAGGCCACGGCCGCCAGGTCGGGGAACACCTGGTCGGCCAGGGTCGCGAGCACCGAGGGCGGCAGCGCCACCGTGTGGATGCGGTCGGCCCGCAGTCGGTGGGCCAGCCGGTCGGGCGACGCGACCTCCTCCTTGGCGGCGACGACGAGCGTGCCGCCGTTCGTGAGGGTGGCCAGGGTGTCGAGGACGGAGATGTCGAAGCTGAACGACACGCACTGCAGGGTGCGCCGCCCCGGACCGACCTCCAGCGCGGGTGCCAGCCCCGACAGCATGTTGGCGAGGGAGGCGTGGGTGATCTGGACGCCTTTGGGGCGGCCGGTGGAGCCGGAGGTGTAGATGACGTAGGCGAGGTTCTGCGGGTGTGGGCCGGGTCCGGGGTCGGGGTCGGGGTGGTGTGCGTCGGGGGGCAGCACCGGCACGTTGCAGGTGCGGGAGAGTTCTTCGCTGAGCGGGCCGGTGCCGATGAGGATGGCGGCGTTGGAGTCGGTGAGCATGTACTGCAGGCGTGCGGGTGGGTATTCGGGGTCGAGGGGGACGTAGGCGCCGCCGGCTTTGAGGACGGCGATGAGGGCGGTGATCCAGTCGGTGGAGCGGGGTAGGCAGATGCCCACGCGTACGTCCGGGCCCACGCCGTGTGCGCGTAGTGCGGCGGCCAGGCGGTTTGCCTGTGCGTCGACGTCGGCGTAGGTCCGGGACCGTTCGTGGGACGTGACCGCGACGGCGTCCGGCCGCTCGCGCGCCCACCGCGCGAACACCTCGTGTGCCAGCGGGCCCGAACCGCTTCCCATCGGCTTTCCTCTCACGACCTGTGACCCGTCCGCGAGGGCCCGGGGCTCGACCGCGGCGGCCCTCACCGGGACGCCGCTTGCTCCGCCATCCGGAGGCGCAGACTGAGCGGACGCATGTCGGTCCAGACCTCCTCGATGTGCGCCAGGCACTCCTCGCGGGTGCCGGTGGTGCCCTCGTCGCGCCAGCCGGGGGCGTTCTCGCGGCCGGCCGGCCAGATCGAGTACTGCTCCTCGTGGTTGAGCACGACCTTGTAGGGGCGGCTCTCCTGCTCGTCGCTCATCTCTCCTCCGTCGGTGGTGCCCGCTGCGGGACCCGGCGCCGGCGCACGGCGGGGTCGTCCGGGCCCATTCGACCGTGGCGACGACACATCGGGCGGCCTGCTCGGGGAGGTACTAGAACAACACCTGGAAGATGCGGCGGCCCGGCGGCGGGATCACCCGCCGGCTGCCGACCTCGTCGTGATCGGAGCCGGCCGCCCGGGCGGTCGGCGTCGGTACGGGCTCAGGCCGCGTAGCCGGGGTCGGCGACGGTCTCGGCGATGCGGGTGAGCCAGTGCAGGTCGTTGGCCCGGGATTCGCCACTGGCCCCGGAGCCGAGGATGCCGTGCAGGAATGCGTCGACGTCGTCGAGGTGTCGTTCGCTGCGGTAGTAGCTCCGCAGGGTGTGGTCCGGCTCCACCGGTCCGTAGCCTCGACGGAAGAGTGCGGCGCGGTGTGCGTCGATCGGGTGGTCGCCGAAGTCCCGGCTGTGGGCGAACATGATGTCCCGCTCGCGGGGCGCGAGGATCGGCGCATCCCAGTCCACGACGTGCAGGGGGCCGTCGCCGTCAGCGATCAGGTTGCCGGGGTGGATGTCGGCGTGGCAGATGACGTGTGGAGCGTGCGTCACGCGGGAGGCGAGGTCGTCGACCGTCTCCGACAACCGGTGCAGCGCGGCACCGTACCGGTCCCAGAAGACGCCGAGGACGTCGCTCGCCGCAGCCTGCGCGCCGAGGGCCCGCAGGCGCTCGCCCGCGTTCGATGAGCAGCAGCCGGTATTTTCCGAACCCGCGACCGGCTTCGCCGTCCGGCAGGCGGATCGGCGCTACGACCTGCCGGACACCGTGGGCGCGCAGAAAGCCGGGCACCAGCACGGCCGCCGGGGTGAACTCGCCTCGGCGCAGTTTCAGGAAGTGGCGTCTGCCGTCGGACGTGTCCACCCGGTACGCCCACGCGTGCCCGTCGAGCCCGACCGGCATGAACACCAGGTCGGCGACGTCCAGGGCCCAGGCGGCGGCCACCTCGGCCGCCAGCAACCGCTCGTCGACGTCAGGCCTGTCGATCACGTACGCAGCGTCGCAGCCGGCGGTCCGACCGGCAAGGCGGATACCCGCTTTCCGGACCGGCGGAAAAAGGTGAGCCGGCGCCCGGAAGGATGCACCTTTCCGGGCGCCGGCTCCAATCGGTGCGTGCGTCAGGAGATCTGGTCGCGGGCGGGGTAACCGAGAACCTCCACGAGGTCACCTGTAGCCGCCGTGAAGGCCTCGTAGATCTCGTCGTCGAAGTGATTACGCCAATCGCCGGCCTTGCCCTTGCGGTAGTGGGAGATCTCCCCGGGGCTCTCGCGGTCCTTCCGCATCTTCGAGAAGCTGTAGCGGTCGAGCAGGGCCTCCAGCTCCGCCGGCGGCAGGGCGATCCCGCAGTGCCGCATGAGCTGGTCGACTTCCTCCATCTGCCGTTCGCCGGTCAGGTCCTCGTATCGGAACAGGCGGAAGGTCTCGGAAGGTGGAGCGACTGCCCACGACCGGAGCTGCTTGAAGGTGTACCGCTGGGAGAGGCGATTGATGACGTGCAGCAGCCCCTCCTTCATCCCCGTTTCCTGCAGGACTCGTCTCGCCTGGGGGATGTCACCCATCGGTGCGTGCGAGTTTCGCAGGGAGAAGTAACTCGAAATGACGATGTCGCGCGGGTCGCGAATCACGAAGAATGCGCGGTAGGTGCCTGGCTTGGAGATCTGCTCAAAGCGCGGGTAGGAATGGAAGAGAGCCAATGCCGCGCGGCCCGGCGGGACGACGGGCAGGGAGCGCCGCTTGTAGAAGCGCGGGTCGAAGGGCAGCAGCCCGGAATGGCGATAGACGACTGGATCGCTGAACAGCGCCTTGATCCACTGGCTGCCGGTCTTGTGCACCGTGCAGTGGTAGATGTTGTCGTACTCGCACCGGGCGGCGACGGGAACGGTGAGCCGTACTTTGGCGTTGCGCGCTTCGAGCTGCGCACGCCTCGCCACGATACGCACGGAATTAGGCGTGTGGTGCTTGGTGAAATTAATGGTGCGATTAATCATTCTCAGACCTAACCCGTGCCTGCGGAGCGAAAAGGCCCCGGTTCTTGTTCCCGCAGTACGTATCGGTGAAAGCTATCACGCTCCGCCTTCTCCGTCCCGTCCGCCAGCATGCCGCTAGGAATATCTCCGACGGTCCTATTGCTGTCAATCCCCTACGGTGAGCAACCGGTCGGTCTCCTACCGCAGTGCCGGGGCGGCCGGTCTCCAGGGCGCCTGCCGTACGGGCATGTCGGCCAGCCAGACGTCGGCCAGGTCGCTGAGGGGGATGTCGAGGGCCTGGCTGAGGCACACCACGGTGCCGAACGCCGGCGCGGGAAGGCGGCCCGCCTCGATCTTGCGCAGCGTCTCGGGGGAGATGCCGGCCGCCAGGGCCACCTCGACGAGGCTGCGACCCGCCCGCGCGGTCCGTAGGGCGGTGCCGAGGCGCTGGCCTGCGGCGATCTGTTCGGCGGTGAGTGGTTGGCGAACCATGTCGGCAGGATATCCCTCCGGAGCGTCCCCGGCCCTGCGGGTGGTATAAAAATACCGCACACCGAGAGGGAGGCTGTTGTGATCGAGCTCAAGTCCGCCGAGGAGATCGGCCGCATGGCGGTCAGCGGCCAGTTCGTCGGCGAGCTGCTCGCCGAGCTGGGCGCTGCCGCCGCGGTCGGCGTCAACCTGATGGACCTTGAACACCATGCCCGCCGCCGGATCGACGAACGCGGCGCCGAGTCCTGCTACTGGGACTACGCACCGTCGTTCGGCCGCGGCCCGTTCCGCAACGTGCTGTGCCTGTCGGTCAACGACGCGGTGCTGCACGGCCTGCCGCACGACTACGTCCTGCGGGACGGGGATCTGCTGAGCATCGACATGGCGGCCGGTATCGACGGGTGGGTGGCCGACTCCGCGCTGTCCGTCATCGTCGGCACCCCCGACCCGGCCGACCTGAAACTGATCGAGGCCACCGAGGTCGCACTGGAGGCCGGCATCGCCGCGGCCCAGCCCGGCGGGCGCCTCGGCGACATCTCCGCCGCGATCGGCGAGGTCGCCCGCTCGTACGGCTACGGCGTCAACGCCGAGTTCGGCGGCCACGGCATCGGTCGCACCATGCACGAGGGCCCGCACGTTGCCAACAGTGGCCGCCCCGGTCGCGGCCTGAAGCTCGCCCCCGGCCTCACCATCGCCATCGAGCCCTGGTTCTGCCGCTCCACCGACAAGATCAGGTACGACAGGGACGGCTGGACGATCCGCTCCGCCGACGGCTCCCGCACCGCCCACTCCGAACACACGGTCGCCGTCACGGCTTCCGGCCCCCGGGTCCTGACCCGGCGCCCCACCGACGGCGCCACCTCGGCCGACCCTGCCACGAAGTCCGCCACGGCCCCCTGACCCGCTGAGCGCTGAGCCCCGCGGCGGGGGACCTGCTCGCGGGCTGTGGCAGGGCCTGTCCCCGGAACGCCCTACCCGCCGCCGGCCCGGCGCACCACCCGCCGCCGGGCCCGGCGTACCGCCCGGCCGCCGGCCCGGCGTCGGGACAGGTCGGGTCTTCGGGCGTAGCCGCGTCAGCGGGGGGACTGCTCCGACCGGCCGAGGACGCTGGTCACCGCGGCGCACGGGTCCGTGCCCGGTGCGGCGGCGTGGATCGCCTCGGCGGCGCGCCCGGCGAAGTCACGAAAGGCGCTCCGCTGCCCCTCGGGCAGCCCGCCCAGCACGCGGTCCTCGACGTGGGCGACCCGGCGCTCGGCCTCGGCGAGCGCCTGCCGCCCACGCTCGGTGGCCACGATCCGGCGGGCGCGCCGGTCGCGGGGATCCAACTGCCGTTCGATGAGGCCCGCGGCCTCCAGGTCGTCGATCACGTACGTCAGGACGCTGCGGTCGATCACCAGGCGAGTCGCCAACGCCCCCTGTGTGGGCACCTCCTCGTGGACGACCACGGCGAGGATGTGGTAGCCGCGGCTGCCGTGCGGCAGGTCCTTCAGCGCCTCTTCGACGTACTCGTGCCAGCGGCGCAGCACCATTCCCAGTGCCCAGCCGAAGCTCGAGCCGTGCCGGCGGTCGGCCGGTAGCTCGCAGGGGTCCGTGGTGGACATGGCACCGATGGTAACAGTCGGTGTGTTGATCGACTCATGGTTTGTCCACCAACACATTCCGCGATCAGGGGCGGCGCGAGCCGTCCGGGAATGATTGAGCCGTACAATGAGTTGTGGATCAAACGAGTTGCCTGGACAACGAGTTGATGATCACGGGGGGTGGCACGATGACGGATTATGGTCACGAACTCCTGTTCGGGACGTTCCTGACGCCCAGCGCAGAGGACCCGGACCGGGTGATGGCGTTGGCCGAGCTGACCGAGGCGGCGGGGCTTGATCTCGCCACCTTCCAGGACCATCCGTACAACGCCGGGCTCCTCGACACGTGGACCCTGCTGAGCTGGGTTGCGGCCCGTACGGAACGGCTGCGCGTCTCGGCGAACGTGCTGAACCTGCCGCTGCGCCCGCCGGCCGTGCTGGCCCGGGCCGCGGCGAGCCTCGACCGGCTGTCCCACGGCCGGTTCGAACTCGGCCTCGGTGCCGGCGCGTTCTGGGACGCCATCGAGGGCATGGGCGGGCGCCGGCTGACCGCCGGGCAGGGCGTCGCGGCGCTGCGGGAAGCGATCGACGTCCTGCGCGGGGTCTGGGACGACACCGCGTCCGGGCCGCTGCGGCGGGACGGGAAGTACTACCCGATCCCCGGTATGCGACGGGGCCCGGCACCGGCGCACGACATCGGCATCTGGCTCGGCGCCTACCAGCCGAAGATGCTGGCGCTGACCGGCCAGAAGGCCGACGGCTGGCTGCCGACGCTGGAGTACCTGCGGACGCCGGACCGGGTGACCGCCAACCGGCTCATCGACGAGGCGGCGGTGGAGGCGGGCCGTGACCCGCGCCAGGTCCGGCGGCTGCTCAACCTGTTCACGGTCGACGTGGCACCGCGGAGCCGCGGCTTCCTCCAGGGACCTCCCGAGCAGTGGGTCGACCAGCTCCTCCCGCTGGTCCTCGACGAGGGGTTCACCGCCTTCCTGATCGGCCGCGACGACCCGCGACTCATCGAGGCGTTCGGGCAGGAGATCGCCCCCGCGCTGCGGGAGGCCGTAGCCAAGGAGCGTGCGGGCGACGGAACCGGCACCGGACCGGTCCGCACGGCCGCCGCCCCGGCCGGGCGTGAGTCGGGTGTGGACCACGCGGCACTGCCCGCGACGCTGGCGGCCCGGTCCGTCCGGCCCGGCGACCCGGAGTACGACCGCGTGCGCCACACCTACAGCTGGCAGGGGTCGCCGGCCCTGGTGATCCGTCCGCACGACGCCGCCGAGGTCGTCAACGCCGTGTCGTACGCCCGGACGCAGGACGTCCCGCTGTCCGTGCGCAGCGGCGGGCACGGTATCAGCGGCCGGTCGACGAACGACGGCGGAATCGTCATCGACATGTCGAGGATGGACAAGGTCGAGGTGCTCGACCGGGTCACCCGTCGGATCCGGCTGGAGCCGGGCGCCCGCTGGGGGAACGTCGCCCAGGCACTCGCTCCGTACGGCCTGGCGATGAGTTCGGGCGACTACGGTGACGTGGGCGTCGGCGGCCTCGCCACCACCGGCGGCATCGGCTACCTGGTGCGCAAGTACGGCCTGACCATCGACCACGTCGTCGCCGCCGAGATCGTCACCGCGGACGGCCGCCTGCTCCGCGCCGACGACGCGCACCACTCCGACCTGTTCTGGGCCGTCCGTGGCGCCGGTGGCAACGTCGGCGTCGTCACCGCCCTGGAGCTGGAGGCGTACGAGGTCGACAAGGTCGTCCACGCCCAGCTCGTCGTGGACGCGACCGACACCGCCCACCTGCTCCGCCGGTGGGGCCGGCTCGTCGAGGACGCACCGCGGGACCTGACCAGCTTCCTCGCGCTCTTCCCCGGCCGGCGCGGCAGTCCGCCCATGGCCCAGGTCACCCTCGTCCACGACGGAGCGGACATCGAGGCGGCGCAGGCCGCCCTGAGCCCGTTCCTGGAGATCGGGCCGATCCTCGACCAGCAGGCGCAGCTCGTGCCGTACCCGGCGCTCGTCGCGCCGCCCGGCAACCGGCACCGGGGCCAGGGACTGAACGACAGTCACAGCGGCCTGTTGCACCACGTCACCCCGCAGGCGGCGGACCTCGTGGCAGCCATGATCCGCTCCGGCGACGTGATGATCATGCAGCTCCGCTCCGTCGGCGCAGCGGTCAACGACGTCGCCCGGGACGCCACCGCCTACCCGCACCGGGAGCAGAACTTCTCGGTACTCGCCGCGACGGTCCCGGACCGCCGGGCCCGACTCGACAAGCTGTGGGCCGAGCTGTACGCCCATCTCGACGGCATGTATCTCAGTTTCGAGTCGGACACCGACCCGAAGCGACTGCTGGACGCCTGGCCCGAGCCCACCCTCAGCCGGCTGCGCGCCGTCAAGGCCACCTACGACCCGGACAACGTCTTCAACCGCAACTTCCCGGTCCCACCGGCGGAGCCCGGCGAGCCCGGACGTCGGTGATCGTGGCCATGACCGTGCGGCCTACCGGCGCCGTGGTGTGATCAGTCCCGACTCGTACGCCCACACGACCAGCTGGGCACGGTCACGGCAGTGCAGCTTCGTCATCGCCCGGTTGACGTGTGTCTTGGCGGTGAGCGGACTGATCACCATGCGCTCGGCGATCTCGTCGTTGCTCAGCCCCCGGGCGACCAGCTCGACGACCTCCTGTTCGCGGGCGGTCAGCACGTCGCGTCCGGCCGTCGGGTCGGCCGGGGGACCGGCGACGAACTCACTGATGAGCGCCCGCGTGACCGCCGGGGCGAGCAGCGCGTCGCCGCGCGCCACGACGGCGACGGCCTGCAGCAGGTCGGCGGGGTCGGCGTCCTTGAGGAGGAACCCGCTCGCGCCCGCGCGCAGCGCGGCGAAGACGTAGGAGTCCAGCCCGTAGTTGGTGAGCATGAGGACGTGGACCGCGCCGAGGTCGGGATCGGCGGCGATGCGCCGGGTTGCTCCGATGCCGTCGAGGCCGGGCATCTGCACGTCCATCAGCACGACGTCCGGCCGCAGGCGTCGGGACAGGTGGACGGCCGAGGCGCCGTCGACGGCTTCGCCGACGACCTCCAGGTCGTCCTCGGCGTCGAGCAGTGCCCGGAAGCCGGCCCGCATCAGGGCCTGGTCGTCGGCGAGCAGGACCCGGATCATGCCGGCTCCTCGGCGGGTCGGACCTCGCGCGGGCGCTCGCTCGTGCCGGGATCGCCCAACGGGAACGTGGCCCGTACCGCGAAACCGCCGCCGTCGCGAGCGGCGGCCTGGAGCGTGCCGCCCAGTCCGGTCACCCGTTCCCGCATGCCACGCAGGCCCACACCCGGTGTCACCGGCCGAACCGCTGACGCCTGGCCGTCGTCGGTCACCGAGACGGTCAGCTGTGCCGGGGCGTACCCGACGTGGACCCGGGCGGTGGCGGAGCCGGCGTGACGGGCCACGTTGGTCAGGGCCTCCTGGACGACGCGGTACCCGGCCTGGTCGACCTCGGCGGGCAGGTCGTGGGGCTGGCCGGTGACGGCCACCTGCACCGGTACGCCGGCCGCCCGGGTCCGCTCGGCGAGCTCGTCCACCTTGGCCAGCCCGACGCGGTCCTGCTCCGAGGGTGCGCGCAGGACGTCCAGCGTCGCCCGCAGTTCCCGCATCGCGGCGCTGCTGGCCTCCTGGATCGCCAGCAGCACGGCCGACGGCTCCTCGCCGTGCTTGCGGGCCAGGTGCACGGCGATGCCGGCCTGCACCTTGATGACGGAGATGGTGTGGGTCAGTGTGTCGTGCAGGTCCCGGGCGATGCGCAGGCGCTCCTCCCCGGCGCGGCGCAACGCCATCTCCTCGCGGGTGCGTTCGGCCTCGATCGCCCGCTGTTCGACCTGTTCCAGGTACGCCCGGCGCTGCCGCGCGACGAGTCCGGCGACGTTGGCCGCCACGAACCAGCCCAGCAGCAGGGCGGTCCGCTCGGTGACCTGCTGGGCGGGCCGGTCGGCGGGTGCCACCGAGATGTCGCGGGCCAGGAAGCCGCCGAGGAAGACGAGACTGGCCAGGGCGGTGACCGATCGGTGCCCCCGCCAGGCGGCGTGGTAGACGGCGCCGAGCACGGGGAACGCGGCGGACACCCCGGGGTGTACCCGGATGTGCAGGGCCAGCATGGCGGCGGTCACCGCGATCAGGGCCGCCACCGGGTAGCGCCGGCACAGCGCCAGGGCCGTCGCCATGACCAGGACCAGGGCGACGTCGACGGCCCGCACCGGGGCGGCGTCCGGCGCGAGCGCGGCGTTGCCGAGCAGGAAGACGCCGAGGGTGAGGCCGCTGAGGGCGTACGGCAGGTCACGGCGCATGACCGCACTGTAGAACGGTCGGCCGTCCGGGGGCGTCCCTCGTCCGCGGTAAGGAGGCGTACCGCGGACGCGGTACCGCGGGCCGGGCAAGTGCCTGCGGCGGCACGACGTTTTCGCGGGCCGCCGAGGCAAGCATCGTGCCCATGACATACCGCTTCTTCACTCCCGCTCCGGCCAGGGCCGCGACCGGTCTCACCGCGGCGGTCTACCGGCAGTTGCGCGACGAGTTCCTCGGGCCGGTGCCCACCTTCCAGGCGCTCTCGGTCGTGCCGGAGGTGCAGGCCGCGACGTGGGCGCTGATGCGCGAGGCACTGCTCGCCGGGAACGCGTCCCGGGTCGAGCGTGAGCTCGTCGCGTCGGCGGTGTCCCGGGCCAACCGTTGCCGGTTCTGCGTCGACGCCCACGTGATGCTGCTGCACGCCCTGGGGGAGCACGAACTGGCCGAGGTCGTCGCCCGGGGCGGCACGCCACCGGGGCCACGGCATGCCGAGCTCGTCGGCTGGGCCGAGGCCAGCCGGAGCCCCCGGGCCGCCGCCTGGACCAGCCCGTACCGCCGCGAGGTCACCGGCACCCTGCTCGCCTTCCACTTCATCAACCGGGTCGTCTCGGCGCTGCTCGACCCGGATCTGCTGCCCGGCGGCCTGCAACGCTCCCCGCTGGTGCGGTCCGTCGGGGGCCGGCTGTACGCCCGCAGCGCCCGGGCACCGCTGGAGCCGGGCGGCAGCCTCCCGCTCCTCGACGCCGGCACGACGCCGCCGGCCTGGGCGGGGGACAGCCCGGTCGGCGTCGCGTACGCGTCGTTGAAGGACGCCGCCACGCGCGGCGGAGACCTCCTGGGCGACGTGGCGCGCCAGACCGTCACGGCGACCGTGCGGTGGGAGGACGGACGGGAACCGGCCCGGCCCACGGACTGGGCCGTCGACCTGGTCCGGGACGTACCCGGCGCGGACCGCGTCGGGACGCGCATCGCGCTGCTGGCGGCGTTCGCACCCAGCGCGATCAGCGCGGGTGACGTCGCCCTGTGGCGGTTCTCCCATCCGGCCGACGCCGACCTCGTGCGGCTGGTCGCCTACGGCGCCATCACGGCCACCGACCACGTCGCCCAGTCGCTGTCACGCGCTCACCACTAGGAGTCCCCATGCGCAAGGCCTTCGTCATCGTGAGCCTTCTGTCGCTCGTCACCTTCGCCCTGCAGTTCGTGTTCGCCGCCGTGGGCGCGTTCACGAAACCCGCGGGCGACGACGCCTTCACGCTGCACAGCTTCACCGGGATGGCGGTCATCCCCGTTCTCACCCTGCTCACCATCCTGTTCGCCGTGCTGGCGAAGGCGCCGGGCCGGCTCGTCGGACTGGCGGTCCTGCCGCTCGGCCTGGTCGTCGTGCAGGTGCTCCTCGCCGGGCTCGCGAACGGGGCCACCGACGCCGCGGGCGCCAGCACGCCGTTCGGCCTGACCATCGCCGGACTGCACGCGCTCAACGGGATCGTCGCGGTGCACGTCGTGGTCGCCGTCCACCAGGCGGCGCGGAAGCTGGCCAACCCGGCGGAGTCGGCGTGACCACCGGTTCGCTGTTGGCGGCCGACCTGGTGATCGCGGTCCTCGCGGTCGCCGGTTGGCTGGGCGGCGGCGCCGCGTCGGTCGTCGGTCGCCGCCCGCTCGCGCGGGGACTGGCCGCCGTCGCGCTGCTCGCCACCCTCGGCCGGGCGATCACCATCGTCGCGCTCGCCCGCGCCGGGTGGTGGTTCGCGGCGGAGAAGGTCCTCGTCGCCGCCCCGCTGTCGCTCGCGGCGGTGGTCGTCGCCGGGCCGCGGCTGCTGCGGACCCCGGGCGACATCCGCTCCGTCGCGGTGCCGCTCCTCTTCGCCGGGTACGCCGTAGGCGGCGGCCTGCTCGTGACGGTCCTGCACGGCTACCCGGCGTCGGCGGGAGTCGGACTGCTGGCGCTCGCCGGGGTTCTCGCGGCGACCATGGTCACCTGGCGTGTCCTCGGCGCACAACCGTCCCGGACGGTGTCCCGGGCGGCCCTCGCGGTGGCGGTCGCGGCGCTGGTGACCGGGACGGGGCTCACCGTTCCCCGTGACGTCGCTCCCGACGTACCGCACGCCCATGGACATCGGGACGGACCGCCCGCCGGCGAACCGACCAAGCGGTTCACCCTGACGGCCGGGACCGCCACGGTGAACGTGGGTGGCCGTGACGAGGCGGTGTGGGCGTTCGACGGGCAGGTTCCCGGGCCGGAGCTGACCGCCACCGTCGGCGACGTCCTGGAGGTCACGTTGCGCAACCGGGACATCGCGCGGGGGGTCACGCTGCACTGGCACGGGTACGACGTGCCGAACGGCCAGGACGGCGTGCCCGGCGTGACCCAGGCGGCGGTGCTGCCCGGAGAGGAGTTCGTCTATCGGTTCCGTGCCGACCAGGCCGGAACCTACTGGTACCACACCCATGCGGTGTCCGACGTCGGTGTGCGGAGGGGGCTCTACGGGGTCCTGGTGGTGCGCCCGGCGCCGGCGACCGGCGTCGACGTCACGGTGCCGGTGCACACCCTCTCCGGCCTCCCGCTGCCCGCACCGAGGGTCGAGCCGGTCGCGGCGGGAGTGCCGGTGCGGCTACGGCTGGTCAACACCGACAGCACGACCCACCGGTACGCGCTGGCCGGGACCCCGTTCCGGGTCGCCGCGATCGACGGATCCGACCTGCGGGGGCCGACGTCGCTCGTGGACACCGCCGTGCTGATCCCGGCCGGGGGACGCTACGACCTGGTGTTCACCGCGCCCGCCACGCCGGTCGCGCTGTTCGTCGACGGACGGGCGGTCTACTCGACCGGGCCGGTGTCGAGGGAGACCGGGGCGTGGCCGGTGCTGGATCCGCTCGCCTACGGCGTCGCTTCTCCGGTGCCGTGGTCCCGGATCGACAGGGAGTTCACCCTCGTGCTCGACCGCGGCCTCGACCTGCGCGGGCTGCTCCCGCGATACGCCCACACCGTCAACGGCGCGGCCGATCCGGACATCCCGCCCCAGGTCGTACGCCTCGGCGACATCGTCGGGTTCACGATCGTGAACCGGTCCCCGGTCGTGCACCCGTGGCATCTCCACGGTCACCACGTCCTGGTGCTGTCCCGTAACGGGAGGGCGGCGACCGGGAGTCCCCTGTGGCTGGACTCCTTCGACGTACGCCCCGGCGAGGTCTGGACGGTGGCGTTCCGGGCCGACAACCCCGGCATGTGGGCCAACCACTGTCACAACCTGGCCCACGCGGACGACGGCATGACACTGCACCTGACGTACTCGTGATCGTCGGTGTCGACCGGTCAGACGGCGATGACCACCTTCGCCCGCGCGTGTTCGCCTTCGAGGTACCGGATGGCGTCCGGCACGTCCTGAAGCGGATAGGTCCGGTCGATGACCGGGGTGAGGCGGCCGGCCTCGGCGTGGGCGCGGAGTGTGTCGAGGTGTCGCCGACCGGGGGCCGCGGTGAGCGTGACGACGCGCTGGCGGACGAAGGGCGCGACCAGCCGCCCGCGCACGATGAGCCGGAGCGGTCCGACGAGACTGCCGCCGCGGTACACGCCGCCCCCGGAGAGCACCAGTGTCCCGGTCGGGGTGAGCGCCCGCCGGAGCGCGGTGAGGGAGCGGTTGCCGACGAGGTCGAACACGACGTCGTGACGGCGGGCGTCACGGGTGAAGTCGTCACGGGTGTAGTCGACGACGTGGTCGGCGCCCAGGGAGCGGACCAGGTCGACGTTGCGCGTGCTGCACACCCCGGTCACGGTCGCGCCGAGCACCTTGGCCAGTTGGACGGCCAGGGTGCCGACGCCACCGGAGGCGCCGTTGACGAGGACACGGTGGCCGGGCTCGACCAGCCCGACGTCGCGCAGGCCCAGGAGCGCGGTGACGCCGGCCAGTGGCAGGGCGGCCGCCTGCTGCGGTGTCAGGTTCGCCGGCTTCGGCGCGACCAGGGTCTCGGGCACGCACACGTACTCGGCGAACGCCCCGTTGGCGTCGCCGAGGTCACCGAAGACGGCGTCGCCGGGGCGCACCTGCCACACCTCGGCACCGACGGCCTCGACCCGGCCGGCGAAGTCGCGGCCACGGATGTGCGCCCGGGGCCGTGATCGGCCCATGGCCAACCGTCCCAGCCAGGGATCGCCGCGCATGACGTGCCAGTCGTACGCGTTGAGCGCCGCGGCCTCGACCCGCACCAGCACCTCGTCGGCGGCGGGTACCGGCGTGTCCACGTCCGCGAGCGTGAGCGTCTCGGGTGGGCCGTACCGGTCCTGGACGATCGCCTTCACCGTTGCCTCCCTGGCGGTGTACGACGTACACCTGGTGCGAGCACGGTAGGTGTACGCCGTACACCTGTCAAGGCGGCTAAGGTTTCAACCGCCGCCGAAGACGAGGACCGAGATGGCTGAGCAGGCCGAGATGCTGCGCCGGACGCCGCTGAGCAGGGACCGGATCCTGCGCGCCGCCGTCGCGCTCGCCGACGAGGCCGGGATCGCCTCTCTCAGCATGCGCAATCTCGCCCAGGATCTGGCCGTGGTGCCGATGGCCCTCTACAAGCACGTCGCCAACAAGGACGAACTGCTCGACGGCATGATCGACGTGGTGGTCGCCGAGATCGATCCGCCGGTGCCCGACACCGACTGGAAGCACGCGGTCCGGGGGCGCATCCTCTCGGCGCGGCAGATGCTACGGCGCCACCCCTGGGCGCCGCTCGCGATCGAGTCGCGGAACACGCCGACGCCGGCCGTCCTGGCCTACCTCGACTCGATGATCGGGACGTTCCGGGCCGGCGGATTCTCCGTCGACCTCACCCACCACGTGATGCACGCGATGGGCAGCCGGGTCCTGGGCTTCAGCCAGGAACTGTTCGACGCCTCCCGGCGCGCCGGCCGGTCCGGCACGGGCGACGCGGATCCGCCGGCGGCCCCGTCACCGGAGGTCGCGGCCCGGTTCCCGCACATCGCGGAGATCGCGGCGGCGGCGTCCCACGACGACGGGTCGGTCGTCGGGCGGGGCTGCGACGACCAGTTCGAGTTCGAGTTCGCGCTGGACCTGCTGCTGGACGGCATCGAACGGCTGCACCGGCAGGGCTGGACGTCACGCCGAGCCCGGTGAGGGGCGGTCAGGCCGGGTGTGACGACGCCTACTCGGACACGTCGATTCGTGGTGCGGCGTGGACATGGGCGCGTTCACCCTGTTTGGCGACGCAGGCCCGCTTCACTTGCCGTCGGGGGGCAGCAGCTCGGAGGCGTACAGCGGGGCGAGGTCGAGGGCCTGCTGCCGTCGCGCGCCGATCTCGTCCTCGCTGAGTGCGGGAGGAGGCGCGGTCCGGCTGTCGACCGGGTCGCCGCAGCGCAGGAAGTACTCATCCTGGCCGGCGGGGGCGCAGACGCAGAGCATGCGCGCCGTACGGCCGGAGTTGTTGCGGAAGTGGTGCGGGGCGTTGGCGGGTACATTGATTGTCGTCCCCGCCGAGACGGTGGTCGTGGTGTCGCGGAAGAAGAAATCCACGCTGCCGTCGACGATCGTGAACATCTCCTCGAAGTTGTGCCGGTGCAGCGGCGGGCCGCCCCCGGCCGGCACATGCATGTCGATAAGACAGTAGGCGCCGTTGGTCTGCTTCCCGGTCACCAGCATGGTGTAGGTGTTTCCGCCCAGGGAGATGTACGGGACGTCGGACGAATCAGGGTCGACGACGAGAAGGTCACGGCCGGGATCGTCGGGCGGCAGGGGAGTGGGCTTCCCGATCTCCGGCTGGCTTGGCTTCTGGACACCGGTGCTCATGGTGCTCCTTCCGGGCTGCTGGCATACGACCGTCCGTGACCCCCTCGTCAGACGACCCTAATCGCCATCCCGACGCCGGAGTCGAAAACGGGCAATGCCGTCGCAGCAGGAGCGCGCACCGGGTCGTGGCCGAGGTCGGGGGCCCGTACAGGACGTCCGCGCTATGCCTGACCGACGGCCCGGGCGATCGCGAGGGTGTGCTGGTACTCGCGCCAATGAGTCAGCTTGCCGTTCCGGGTCCGCAGGACCCCGATGAAGGGCGCCGCCGCGGTCACGCCGGTGGCCAGGTGCTTGCCGACCAGTTCGTATTCGACCACGATCAGCTCGGGGTCGGCGGTTTCGTGCACGACCACGTCGCGGCAGTCGTCGAACCGGACCGGGAAGACCGCTCGGCTCCCCTGCGTGTAGTCGAGGACCCGCTGCTTGCCCTCGGTACGCGTGGGGCTGCCGGGTGCGGCGAACGGTGTCTCGAGCTGGAGGCTCATTTTGGTAGAGGGGCCGCCGCTGCGTGCCGACCGCAGCGCAACCGCGTACGCATCCTGGATGCCGCCGAGGCGGTCTTCGCCGAGTTCGGTCCCCGCGCCTCCACCGAGGAGGTGGCCCGGCGGGCCGGGGTCGCCATCGGCACGGTCTTTCGCCACTTTCCGACGAAGGACGACCTGCTCGCCGCGATCATGAAGCGACTGCTCGCGCACCTTGTCGAGGAGGCCGGAAAGCATGACCTCTTCACGTTCTTTGCCCACATGGTGGCGCAGGCCGCGGCGAAGAAGACCGTCGTCGACCTGCTCGCCGGATCCGGCGTCGACATCCGGCTCGCAGACGCGGTAGGCCTCCTGGAGGAGGCGGTGGGCAGGCTGCTGGAGCAGGCCCAGGCCGCCCGGGCCGTCGCCACCTCGGTGCGGCTACCCGAGGTGATGGCGCTCCTTGCCAGCGTGTGCCAGGGCGCCCTGCACGGTGGATGGGGCGAGCAACTGCAAGCCCGTACGCTCGCGGTCGTCTTCGCCGGCCTGGAGCGCAGCCAGCCCGGTAGCTGCTAACGACGTCCGCTCATGAGCGTGCGCTTCTGCGTCTCTGAAGGGCTTGTACTGCCGGCCGGACAATCACGACTGGTCGGAATTCCGATTCCCTGCCACCTCCAACGTATAGCGCACCGGGGGTCTTGCGGCAAGACCCGGGTCGTGCCGCAGAATCTCCAGCCGGGGTCAGGACCTGCGAAAACAGCAATTCGTGAGCGTCTGGCCGGAATGCAATGGGGGTTTCATGATTGACGTGATCATTGTCGGCGGGGGACCGGCCGGCCTGATGCTGGCCAGCGAATTACGGCTGCACGGCGTGCACGCGCTCGTGGTGGAGAAGGAGGACTCACCGACCGGGTATGTCCGCGCGCTCGGCCTGCACGTGCGCAGCATCGAGGTGATGGACCAGCGCGGTCTGCTGGAGCGGTTCCTCGCGCACGGCCAGCAGTATCCGGCCGGGAACTTCTTCGCCGGGATCGACAAGCCCTCGCCTGTCCGCCTGGACACCGCGCATCCCTACGTCCTCGGCATTCCGCAGACCACCACCGACCGCCTGCTGGCCGAGCGCGCCACCGAGCTCGGCGCCGAGATCCGGCGCGGCTGCGAGCTGGTCGCGCTGAGCCAGGACGACCAGGGGGTGACCGTCGAGCTGGCCGACGGCACGCGGCTGCGCTCGCGCTACCTCGTCGGCTGCGACGGGGGCCGCAGCACCGTACGCAGGCTGCTCGGCGTCGGCTTCCCCGGTCAGCCCACCAGGGTGGAGACCCTGTTGGGCGAGATGGAGGTGGCCGCGCCGCCGGAGACGGTGGCCGCCGTGGTGGCTGACGTCCGGAAGACCCACAAGCGGTTCGGTCTCGGGCCGCTCGGCGACGGGGCGTACCGCGTCGTCGTGCCCGCCGCGGGGGTGGCCGAGGACCGCTCGGTCCCGCCGACCCTGGAGGAGTTCCGGGACCAGCTGCGCACGTTCGCCGGCACGGACTTCGGCGTCCACTCGCCGCGCTGGCTGTCCCGCTTCGGCGACGCCACCCGGCTGGCCGTGCGCTATCGGACCGGCCGGGTGCTGTTGGCCGGCGACGCGGCGCACATCCACCCGCCGACCGGCGGGCAGGGACTCAACCTCGGCATCCAGGACGCGTTCAACCTGGGCTGGAAACTGGCCGCCGAGGTCAACGGCTGGGCACCGGAGGGGCTGCTGGACAGCTACCACACCGAACGGCGGCCGGTTGCCGCCGACGTCCTGGACTTCACCCGCGCGCAGTTCGAGCTGCTGTCTCCCGAGCCGGGCGCTCAGTCGGTGCGCCGGCTGGTGTCGGAACTGATGGACTTCGAGGACGTGCACCGGTATCTGATCGAGAAGGTCGCCGCGATCGGGATCCGCTACGACGTCGGCGAGGGACACGACCTGCTCGGCCGGCGGATGCGGGACGTGGCGCTGAAGCGGGGGCGCCTCTACGAGCTGATGCATGGCGGGCGCGGACTGCTGCTCGACCAGACCGGCCGGCTCTCGGTGGCGGGCTGGGCGGATCGGGTCGACCTCGTCGTCGATGCCAGCGAGGACCTGGACGTCCCGGCCGTGCTGCTGCGGCCGGACGGCTACGTGGCATGGGCCGGCGACGATCAGCAGGACCTGCTCCACCACCTGCCCCGGTGGTTCGGCGCCACCGTCGGCTGAGTTCACACAGGCTCCACGCGCGAAAGAGCCGCGGGCCGGGACCCGTCTCCGGGTACCCGGCCCGCGGTCGTGTTGCCGTTGGCGTCAGCTGGAGTAACCCTTCTGGGCGATCCAGTCGGCCGCCTCCTCGTCGTCCATCCAGTAGTGCTTCGTCGGGTCGTAGGGGTCCGCGATCTTCACCTCCTCACCACCGTCGCGGTATCCCACGATGGTCATGTAGTGCCCGCCCGGGAACGAGTGCTCCTCGCCGCTGGTGTCGACCGCGGTGCCCATCGTGTTGGCCACGACGCCGCGCCGGGCGTCAACGGCCTCGATCACGTCGGTGCGCAACTTGTCCACCTGCTCCGGCTCGGCGGTGGCTCCCTCGATCTTGGTGGTCTCGTAGCCGCCGCCGGCCAGCTCGTTGAGCACCCGGGTGGTGTCGTCGACCGACTCGGTGCCGTCGGTGGTGGTGCCGAGCTTCTTGGCGACCTCACGCTGGCTCACGATCTTGCCCTGGGTGGACAGGGCGATCCGGGTCGCGGCCGGGGCACAGTAGTACTCGTTCGGCTGTCGCTGGTAGTCGTGCGGCAGCACCCGTTTGCCCTCCTCGCCCGGGGGCGGGGGCTGCGGCGGTGCCGCGGGTGCCGGTGCGGTTTCGGCCGGGGTCGGCGGGGCGGGCGGGGCTCCGTCTGCCGGACCGGCGACTGCCGGGGTGGCGATCGCCGGACCGGCGACGGCGCCACCGGTGACCATGAGACCAGCAACAGACAGCGCGCTCTTACGCAGAATGGTGTTCATCGTGAAGCTCCCATCGGGGTTGGCTTCCCGGGCTGTCGCATGCCGGTTACCCGAGGCGGGTCCGCGATAACGCGGCACACTACTCCGGTAGCAGGGGAGGCGGAGCCGGTTTCGCGTAATCACTCACCGGGTTGGGGCGTTCACGCCCACCGACGAGCGTGGAGGACGTAGCCCGGTCAGGGTGACACCGACGAGTCGGTCGACTGCGGCCTCGGACGGCAGGTCGCCGGCTGCGGCGAGGGCGTGGAGGCAGTAGCTCGCCAGCTCGTCGGGCGCGAGGTCGTCGCGCAGGTCGCCGGTGGCGGCGACCTCGGTCAGCAGATCCCGGAACAGGTGGGCGAGCTGCTGCTGAGCGTGCGCGACCTGCTCACCCCGGTGCAGGAGTGCCGCCAGTTCGCGCGTCCCGTGTCGTTGTCGGTGGTGGCACAGATGAGGGCGTACTGCTCCAGAACTGCCTGGAGCCGCTCGCCCGCCGTGCCGGGTTGGTCGCGAAGTGCCGTGAGATGCGCGAGGTGACCGGTCACGTGCCGTTCGTGATGAGCGGCCAGGATCGCTTCGACGTCCGGAAAGTACTTGTAGAGCGTGGCGCGACCGATGCCGGCCTTCTCGGCGATCTGCGTCATCGTCACGGACATCAGCCCGTGCTCTCGCACCAGCGCCCAGGTGGTTTCCAGGATCGCGTCGCGCACCGTCTGACGGTGCGCCGCGATCGTCGTGTTCCACAGCTTCGGCACCGCCCAAGCAGTGATCGTCCGGTACGCCATCGTCCCGCTGGCCCTCGCGTCGGTGCTCATCGGGACCGTCAACGCACTGGGCACCCGGTGGGGCCTGTTCCGGCACTACTGGGTGCTCGTGAAACTCCTGCTCACCGTCTTCGCCGCCACCATTCTGCTGATCGAGGCGCAGACCGTGAGCCACCTGGCGCGGGAGGCGGCGGCCAGCGCCGACCCCCGCGCGCTGCCGGGAACGCTGCTCCACTCCGTCGGCGGCCTGATGGTGCTGCTCCTCACCGTGGTCCTCTCGGTGTTCAAGCCTCAGGGCGTGACCCGGTACGGGTGGCGTCGGCAGAATGAGCACCAGCGGCGCACCGGGTCCACCCGGCCCACGGCGGCGACGTCCTGCACGACTGAGCCGCCGGCCGCCGGCTGAGCCGCCGGCCGCCGGCTGAGCCGCCGGCCGCCGGCTGAGCCGCCGGCCGCCGGCTGAGCCGGCGGCCGGCGGCGCAGAGCCGCGTACCCCTCCCGGTGTCCGGTCAGATCCGGCGGGCGGTGAGCCACCGGTCCGGCCAGTAGCCGATGCCGTCCAGCAGGGGCGCGCCGGAGAGGTCGCCCATGGTCGGACCGTCCGTCTGGGACCGGCTGGAGATGAACCGGTGATGTCCGCCGTCGTCGAGGCCGAGGTAGATGCCGGAGTGGTCGATCTGGCGGTTCGGTACCGGTTGGGCGTTGAAGAACACCAGGTCGCCGGGGAGCAGGCGGTCGATCCGGCGGGCCCGCTGTCCGGAGTTGGGCATCAACTGGACGCCCGGGCCGAACTCCGCCATGGCGAATGCCCGGCGGGGAAGACCCTCGCCAGGGGTGTTCGTGCCGCGCAGCGGAAATCCGAGCCGGTGGCCGTAGACCATCCGCAGATAGCCGGAACAGTCCAGGGCCAGCTTGCGCTCCGGCGACGGCATCTCACTCTTGCCGTCCGGGAACGACCACGGAACGCCGAGGTAGTCATAGAAGTCGGAACGCTCCTGACGACCGTCGGGATCCGCCGGGTCCGGCGGCCCGAACGAGGCGTCACCGGAGTACTGCTGTCCCTGGTTGTCCTTCTTCGCCGGGGCTTCGACGACGTATTCGAAGGAGATCGCCAGCACGTCGGGGGAGCGGTCCCGGCGAGCGGCGGCGAGCCAGTCGACGAACCACTTCTCCTGCTCGGCGCCGGCCCGCCACGGCTGGGGCGCGAGCCGTACCCAGGTGTGGGTCTCGATCTTGGCGTCGGTGTAGGTCGGCTCCTCGAACGTCCTGAGCGGGCCCTGGATGTTCGCGGTCCGCGCGCCGTCGGTCATGGTCGCGACAGGCTGCCCGGAGGAGTCCAGGATCTCCGTACGGTCCGGGTCGGACGAGCGCTGGTAGGTGTATCCCGAAGCGCCGCGCGCCTGGCTGTCGGGCGCCGTGACCCCGCCCAGGGTCAGCACCGACTGGTCCGTCGGCGAGGGTCGTGCCACCACGTATGTGAGCGTGCTGACCGCGATCAGCAGCACGAATGCAACGATGTTGAACAGGACGAAGCGTCTACGCAAGTACGCCCAGTACCTCATGCACAACCTCTCCTCTCGGAACCGGTTCTGGGTGTGTCGGCAGGTCAGCGGCCCGAAGGCCGGCGACCGGCGCTGGGCTACCGGACGGTCAACCTCGATCATCGGACCTGGCGGGGTGACGCTTCCTCACCCCGAGGAGGTGAACCGGGCGTGCGGGGACCTTCGCGGCGCCGCGACGACCCGATCGGAGAGGGCGTTCGGGTTGCAACCGGTACCCGGGTACAGGCTTACCGTCGTGGCATGAGCATCGACCAGGAATGGGTACCGCAGGCGTGCAGCCTCCCGACCCGGGAGCGGCCGCGGCGACTCGCGCAGTTCGACGACCTGTTCGCCACCGCCCTGCACGGACAGCGACGGTTGGCCCCGACCCGGCTGCGGTGGCGCCTCGATCGGTCGGCCGAGGACGCCGCGCGGGAGTTGATCGCCCGGGAGAGCGACTGCTGCTCGTTCTTCACCTTCGCGCTGGCCCGGGTCGGCGGCGGTGTGGTGGAGGTCGACGTGCAGGTCTCGCAGTCCCACGTCGACGTCCTCGACGCGCTCGTCGCCCGCGCCGCGGCGCGGCTGCCGGCATGAGCGGGCTGCGCAGCAGCCAGGTCGCCGCGGCGGCCGGGGTGAACCCGCAGACCCTGCGCTACTACGAACGCCGAGGACTGCTCGCCGCACCGCGACGCAGCCTCGGCGGGCATCGCCTCTATCCCGCCGAGACGGTCACCCTGCTACGGGTGATCAAGGCTGCCCAGCGGCTCGGCTTCACCCTCGACGAGGTCGCGGACCTGCTCGACACCGCCCGGCACGAGGGTCGGCGTCGCGCCGACGCCGGCCTGCGGAGCCGGGCGCAGGCCAAGCTGGCCGAGGTCGAGGCGACGATCGCCGACCTACGGGTCATCGCCGGGACGCTGCGTGCCGCGCTGGACGCCGGGTGCGACGACCTGGCCACCTGTGCGGGCAGCCCGTGCTGCCCGCTTCCCTTCGCCGCCCTCGGCCAGGGGGTCCCGGACGTGGACCCGCACTGACCGCGCGTCGGGCCGTCGGCGGCAGGTCGTCAGCCCCCGGCTGGTCGCGCACTCATGAGAAGCGTCTGCCGGGCCGCTTGGCGGAGCTCGGCTTGGTGACCACGGCATCCCTGCGCCTTCGACGTACGACGATCGCGGTTGCCTTGTTCTTCAACCCCTTCAGGATTCTGTCCCTCATGTCGGGCATCCCTTCTCGCGTACCTCGGACGCCAGGGCATGTCCCCGCGCCTCGCCGCTCGCGTACCCGACGAGGCACCCGTCATGCCGTCGGTTGCCGTGCGGCCGGGCGGGCCAGCGGCTGCAGTCCGCAGGCCGCCGCGAAGCCCTGCGACTCGATACCGAACGCGGCGTTCGTGCGGGTGACCAGGTTCGCGAACGCCACGTACGCGGTCAGTTCCACCAGTGCGGGCGCACCGAGGCGGTCGAGCAGCCGCGCGGACATCTCGTCGGTCACGGTCGGCGGGGTGTGCGACATCGCCTCGGCGTACTCCATGACGTCACGCTCCAGCGGCGTGAACACGTCGGACTCGCGCCAGCGCGGCACCTCCCGCGCCTTGGTCACGTCGAGACCCTCGTGGTGCGCCTGGAAGTAGCCGAAGTCCAGGCAGAAGCCGCAGCCGACCAGGCTGGCCACCGCCATGTGGGCGAAGGCCTTCAGCTGCTCGTCGCACCGGTTCCACGTGCGTACCTTGCGACTGAGGCTGAAGGAGAGGTTGACCACCTTCCGGTTGTGCCACGCCACCTCGACCGGCTCGGCCACGGCGCCGAGCATCTTGCGGGACATCCGCTTGACCATGGCGCCGTAGACGCCGGTCAGCTCGGCCTTCGGGATACGGGTCTTACTGGCCATGTCTCCTCCAGGGTTTCTCGTGGCTTCAACCATGGAGACGCCGGCCGGGGACCGGGTGTGACAGCTCCGGCGGCCAGCCGACCGGACCTAGCTCATCGTCAAGTAACGGGCCCGCCGGTTCACCCGGTCGGACGCCCTGTGCAGACTGGGGCAATGCCCGCCGCCGCACCAGACCGCCGTCGTGTCCGACTGATCGTCGGGCTGGTCACCGCGCTGGCCGTGGCGGCCACGGTCGGTGCCCGGTCGTTGCAGGACCGGGTCGGTGACGACGGCGGTGCACGCGAGTCGATCGCCGTCGGCGCGTCGCCCGGTGCCGGGCCGGTCGGCAGCACCACCTGCGCCGGCCAACCGGCTCGGGCACCCCGCGAGTTGCGGGGCATGTGGATCACGACGGTGAACAACATCGACTGGCCGAGCCGGCGCGGGCTGCCGGCGGAGGCGGCGCGGGCGGAGTTCCGGGGCTGGCTGGACCTGGCCGTGCGGCACCACCACAACGCGGTCTTCGTGCACGTGCGGCCGAGCGGGGACGCGCTCTGGCCGTCGGCGTACGCGCCGTGGTCGGAGTGGCTGACCGGGCGCCGCGACGGACGCGACCCGGGCTGGGACCCGATGGAGTTCATGGTTGCCGAGGCGCACGCCCGCAACCTGGAGTTCCACGCCTGGTTCAACCCCTACCGGGGCGGGCAGCCGGCCACGGTGGGCGGGCCGGGCCCCCGGCTGGACCGCCTGGCGCCGAACCACCCGCTCCGGCGGCACCCCGACTGGGTGGTGACCTACCCCAGCGCCGACCAGCCCGGCAGTCGCCTCTACTTCAACCCGGGCATCCCCGAGGCACGGACGTTCGTCGAGGACGCGATGCTCGAGGCGGTCCGCCGGTACGACGTCGACGGGGTCCACTTCGACGACTTCTTCTACCCCTATCCCGAGGCCGGGCAGGACTTCCCGGACGACGCGGCGTTCGCGCGGTACGGCCGGGGCTTCCCGAACAAGGACGCCTGGCGCCGGGCCAACGTCGACACGCTGGTCCGCGAGATGAGCGAGCGCATCAAGGCGATCAAGCCGTGGGTGAAGTTCGGCATCAGCCCGTTCGGCATCTGGCGCAACGGGCGCACGGATCCGACCGGGTCGGCGACCGCGGGTCTGCAGAGCTACGACGACATCCACGCCGACACCCGCCTGTGGGTACGGCGGCAGTGGCTGGACTACGTGGTGCCACAGCTCTACTGGCACATCGGGTTCGGCAAGGCCGACTACGCCAAGCTGCTGCCGTGGTGGACGTCGACGGTGAAGGGAACCCGGGTGCAGCTCTACATCGGCCAGGCCGACTACCGGGTGGGGGAGCGCGGCGCCTGGAGCGACCCGGCCGAGCTGGACCGCCAGCTCGCCCTCAACCGGCGGCACGCCGTGAGCGGAAGCGTGCACTTCAGCGCCCGCCAGGTGCGCGACGACAAGCTCGGGGCGGTCACCCGCTACAGCCGGGCGCACTACGCCGCCCCGGCGCTCGTACCCGTGATGACGCAGCTACCGGCGGCGCCGCCGGCCGCCCCCGTGGTCCTCGACGGGCGGCGGGAGGACGGCGGCGGGGTGCGGCTGAGCTGGCGCGGCGACGGTGCCGCGAGCTACGCCGTCTACCGCGTCGACGGCGGTGCGGCCCGGCTGGTCGGCACCACCCGGGCCGACGGTTGGGTCGACCGCACCGCCCCGGCCGGTCGCCCGCTCTCCTACTGCGTGTCCGGGCTGGACCGCAGCGCGAACGAGGGCGCTCTCAGCGCGGCGGTGTCGGTGACCGGCGCTGCGGACACCGAGGGTTGAGCGGCGCTTCCCGCTGGTCCGCCGTTTTCGTTCGTCAACCGCCGGCGATCGCGAATCCGGCGAAGATGATCACGGCCAGCGGTACGGCCACGGCCACGGCAAGGGCCCTCTGACGGTTCGATCTGCCGACCAGGGCGACGACCAGGACGCCGAGCGCGACGTCGATGGCGACGTTCCACTCTGAGCCCGGGGGATACTGGGGGTCGCCGACCCTGCGCGCGAATCGCGCCGCTTCCTCGAAGAACACCGCGGCCGATAACGCCGTCCCGACGACGTGTCGCCAGCCCGTCCCGCGCGCCCAGGTGCCGCCGACGCCGAAGACCACTCCGGCGAGGACGCCGAAGACCATCCACACCAGCGACGTCGGTGCCCAGATCACGGCCAGGTCGTCCCCCTGGATGAGCGTCGCCGCGAGGTAGTAGCTGGGCACCGCGACGACGAGCAGGACGGCGGCACCCAGGGCCGAACGCAGCAGGCCCGATCTGGCCCAGTACCCGAAGACGAACGCGGCGACCGCCCACGTGGCGGTGGAGTTGCCGAGGTCGGCCAGGGGGCTCGGGACCCACTTGATCCACATGAAGTCGACGAAGCCGAGGAGGAACCCGCCCACGAGGGCGCCCAGCGCCACTGCTGAATGACCTGGTCGCATCCGAGGAGCGTACTCAGTATGCTCCCGACGTCTCCTCGACCCCCGGCGACACGGCACCCGACGATCCCACCGAGCTTCCCGGGCAGGGCCCGGTGCCTGTGCAACGATCGGCGTACGTCTCGCTGGTCCGGAGGCCCACCGGTCGGCGGGCCTGCGACAAGGCGTAACCCCTCGTCCCCCTGGAGATCGCGATGTCCCCCTCCCCGGCCCGGATCCTGGCCGCGCTGAACGCGGTGCGGCCCCTCGACCAGGCGTCCCCGGTCCTGGACCGGGCCGTGGTGCTCGGTGGCAGCGTCGCCGGGCTGCTGGCCGCCCGTGTGCTGTCCGACCACGCGGAGAGCGTCGTCATCATCGACCGGGACGACCTGCACCGGCCCGGCCACCGGCCCGGCGTGCCCCAGGGGACGCAACTGCACGCGCTGCTGCCCGGCGGCTTCCTCCAGCTCGAGCGCCTGTTCCCGGGTTTCCGCGCCGAAGCCCTGGCGCACGGTGCGGTCGAGGCTCCGCCCGCCTCCCGGCGGGCCTACCTCGACGGTCGGCTGAAGGTCGTCGTCCCCGACGACGCCGACAGCCTGGCGGGGAGCCGGCCTCTCCTGGAAGGGCTGATCCGCCAGCAGGTGCTCCGACTGCCGAACGTCAAGACGGTCGCCGCCCGCGCCACCGGCCTCGTGGTCGACGAAGGCGTGACCACCGGGGTCCGTTGCGACGTCGACGGGATGCCCGGGATCGAGAGCGGCGACCTCGTGGTGGACGCCATGGGGCGTTCGAGCCGGCTGTCGGAGTGGCTGGAGCAGGCCGGCTGGGACCGGCCCGTCACGCGCCGGATGACCGTGCACCTCAACTACGCGACGGCCCTGTTCCGGCGTCGCGAGGCCAACCCGGAGCACACCCTCGTCCTGGCGCTGCACAGCCCGAGGATGTCGTCGGACGTTGCCGGTGCCGCGTTCTTCGCGATCGAGGACGGCCGGTGGATGGCCATGATGGCCGGTTACGGGGACAACCGCCCGGGCCACACCGCCGAGGACTTCGTGCGCCGGCTGCGGGACCAGTTCCCACCGGAGTTCGGCGAGGTCGCCGGGAACGAGATGGTCGGCGACGTGCGGACCTACCGCCACGCCGACAGCCGCCGGCGGGACTTCCACGCCGTGCAGCGGTTCCCGGCCGGGCTGGTCAGCGTCGGCGACGCGGTCGCGTCGTTCAATCCCGTGTACGGGCAGGGGATGACCTCGGCGGCCCTGCACGCGGCCTGCCTGTCGACGTACCTGCGGGAACGACCGGACCTGCGCGTGCCCGCCCGCCGGTTCTTCGCCCTGCAGAAGGTGGTGGTCGACGCCGCGTGGTCGGTGTCGACCTCCGCCGACCTGGCCCTGCCGCACGTCGACGGGCCCTACCCGCGCGGCTACCGCTTCTCCAGCTGGGCCAGCCGCCAAATCGTCACGGCGACCGTCACGGACGTGGCGATCGCCCGCCGGTTCAACGAGGTCGTCTCCATGTGCGAGCACCCGCGCTCGCTGGCCACACCCGGCGTCCTCCTCGGCGCCCTGCGCGCCAACCGCCGCGCGCGTTGACCGGTCAGCGACGAGCCGCGCCGGCCCGGGCCGCCGGACGCTCGACGCGGGTGGGGTTGCCGCGTACCAGCTCGTCGTGGAGGCGCCACCGCTCGGTGACGGCGACCCGCCGCGCGGCCTCGTCGTCGTGTTCGAGGCGCTGACGGAGCAGCCGCATGGCGATGCTCCGGTTGAGGCTGAACTGGCGTTCGGTGTCGACGACGACGACGATCCCGGAGGGACGGTGGGTCGCCCGCACCGCGGTGCTGGCCTTGTTCCGATGCTGCCCGCCGGGGCCACCGGTACGGCAGGCGACGACGTCCACGTCCGCCTCGGCGAACGTGGACGTGGGGGTGTCCACCTGGCACGGTCGGGCGACGACGTACCAGTTTTTCCGTCCGGTGGCCGCCCGGTAGGGGCTGGGCGCCTGCCAGCACAGCGTTCCGGTCCACGAGGCGGCGAACGTCTCGGCCCCGCTGCCGGAGATCCGGACCAGGACCGACCGGTAGGTGCCGGGTCGCTCGGCCGGCACGGTCTCGACCCGGTGCGTCGTCAGGTGCGCCCGGACGGCGTCGACTTCCAGGCGGTGCAGCAGCCGGGCGAGCGCCCAGGCGCACTCCTGCGGGCCGCGTCCGGCGGACATGAGCAGATGGACCGTCACGGCCGGCCTCGCCCGCGACGGTTGTCCCGACGGTCCGCCCGAGGTGTGGAGCCGAGGTCGGGCGTCTTGTAGGTGACCAGGGGCACGGTGGTGGCCACCGGTGTGGCGAGGTCGTGCGCGACGAGATCGGCGATGACCTGCTCGATGCGCTTGTAGGCGGTGGGTGCCTCCTCGAAGAGCAACTGGCGGTCGCCGCAGACCACCAGGGACCCCACCGGGGTGCGGCGCAGCTCCTCGACGGTGTGCTTCGCCCGGCCCCGGCGCAGGGCGTCGGCGCGGGACATCTTGCGACCCGCGCCGTGTGCCACCGAGTGGTTGGCGTCCGGGCCGGCGTGGGCGGCGACGAGGTAGGAGGGGGTGCCGCGCGTACCGGCGACGAGCACGTCGCGGCCGTCACCCGGCGCCGCGCCCTTGCGGTGCAGGTAGAGCCCGTCGCGGACCTCGACCAGGTTGTGGCACTGGTCGACGATCGGCGCGGTGGGCTCGGCCCCGAGGGCGTGGGCGACCCGGGCGGCGAGCAGCCGCCGGTTGAGCGAGCCCCAGCGTACGGCGTCGTCGTGCGCCGCCAGGTACGCGGCGGCATCGGCGGCGGGGCCGGCGCCGTGGACCTCGGTGTGCGCCCGCAGGATCCGCTCGCCCAGACCGCGGGACCCGCTGTGGACGACGAGTACGAGGTCACCGGCGTCGAGCCCGAGACGCCCGGCGTGGCTCCGGTCGAAGACGGTGTCGATCCGGGCCAGTTCGACGAAGTGGTTACCCCGCCCGACCGTGCCGAGGCCGTCGACGTGGCCGGCGGGAATGTCGCCCTCCACCACGGCCCAGGCGGGATCGTCGGCGTCCCGTACGGGGTCCAGTGCGCGGTCGAGGTCGGGGAACCGGGCGGCCAGCCGCTCGGGTACGGCGCGCTTGAGCGCGATGGGGAACACGGCGATGCCGCAGCCGATGTCGGAGCCGACCAGGAACGGGTACAGCACGGTCGACGCCATCGCCGCGCCGATGGGGGCACCCTTGCCGGGGTGCAGGTCCGGCATGGCGGCGACGTGGACCATGCCGTCGAGGGCGGCCACCTGGTGACACTGCGTCAGGGCGTCGGACTCGATCCAGCTGGTGGGGGAGGCGAACACGGCGACGGTGGCCGACGTGGACTGCGGCAGGGACTCCTGCCGGAGGGGGTGCGAAGACAACGACGCTCACTTCTCGTGAAGGGCACGGGCGGACGGCAGGACGGCACCGGGCGGTGCCGTGGGCCGGGAAAGCAGCGGGAAGCTGTCCGTCAGAACGTCATGGGGACCACCATCCCCGAACCTGGTGCGGGGCGGCAAGCGAGTTTTCGGCCCACCGTCCTGGTTGTCCCGATCACCGCGTTTTGCCTTGTCAGCCGGGGGTAGGGCAGTGGGGCCGACTCAGAACAGCTCCGATGGAGGCAACGCCGAGATGGATCCCACCAAGCCCGCCAAGGTCGTCAAGGACGTGGTCGACGCCGCCACGGACAAGCTGACCGACGCCCTGCCCACCGTGCCCGGCGCGCCGGGCAGCGCCCCGCCGACGGTGGAGGAGCCGACGACTCCCCATGACCCGTTGCCGCCCAAGAAGGAGCAGGGGGCCCCGGAGACCCGTACGCCGACCGGCGCGGAGACCGGCGCACCGACGATCGCCAACGGTCAGCAGGGCGCCTACCTGACGACCTCGCAGGGAGCGCGGCTCCGCGACACCGACCACTCTCTCAAGGCGGGACCGCGGGGGCCGCTGCTGCTCCAGGACCACCACCTGCGCGAGAAGATCACCCACTTCGACCACGAGCGCATCCCCGAGCGCGTGGTGCACGCGCGGGGCGCCGGAGCGCACGGCGTGTTCACCAGCTACGGCGCCGCGGAGGAACTCACCAGGGCCGGCTTCCTGCGCAAGGGCCGGAAGACCGACGTCTTCGTCCGCTTCTCCACCGTCCTGGGCTCGCGCGGATCGGCCGACACGGTCCGCGACACCCGCGGGTTCGCGACGAAGTTCTACACCGACGAGGGCACCTTCGACCTGGTCGCCAACAACATGCCGGTCTTCTTCATCCAGGACGCGATCAAGTTCCCGGACATCATCCACGCCGCCAAGCCGCACCCCGACCGCGAGATTCCCCAGGCGCAGAGCGCCCACGACACCTTCTGGGACTTCGTCTCCCTGCACACTGAGGCGCAGCACCACACCATCTGGAACATGTCCGACCGGGGTATCCCGCGCTCGTACCGGATGATGGAGGGCTTCGGCGTGCACACCTTCCGGTTGGTCAACGCCGCCGGGGAGACGGCACTGGTCAAGTTCCACTGGAAGCCGAAGCTCGGCGTGCACTCCCTGACGTGGGAGGAGGCGCAGATGCTCGGCGGCATCGACCCCGACTTCCACCGCCGCGACCTGTACGACGCCATCGAGGCCGGCGCCTTCCCCGAGTGGGAACTCGGCCTGCAGGTCTTCCCCGACACCCCGGAGGAGACCTTCGCCGGAATCGACCTGCTGGACCCGACGAAGCTCGTGCCGGAGGAACTCGCGCCGGTGCAGCCGGTCGGGAAGCTCGTCCTCGACCGGACGCCGACGAACTTCTTCGCCGAGACCGAGCAGGTCGCCTTCCACGTGGGCCACCTGCCACCGGGCATCGACGTCACGAACGACCCGCTGCTCCAGGGCCGGCTCTTCTCCTACGTCGACACGCAGCTGACCCGGCTCGGCGGGCCGAACTTCTCGCAGATCCCGATCAACCGGCCGCACGCCGCGGTCAACGACATGCTCCGCGACGGCTTCCACCAGCACGCCGTCCACGCGGGCGTCGCGCCGTACCGACCGAACTCGCTCGACGGTGGCAACCCGTTCCCGGCCGGGGACGAGGAGAACGCGTTCGTCGACGTGCCGGTGACGGTGGTGGAGGCGCCCAAGGTACGCGCCAATCCGTTCTCGTTCGACGACCACTTCAGCCAGGTCCGCCTGTTCTGGCTGAGCATGTCGCCGGTCGAGAAGGAGCACATCATCCGCGCCTACACCTTCGAGCTCGGCAAGTGCTACCACCAGGCGATCAAGGAGCGGCAGCTCCAGTGCCTCGCCAACATCGACCCGGTGCTCTGCGCCGAGGTCTCCACCGGCCTCGGCCTGCCCGCCCCGGAGCCGACCGTCCCGCTCGCCGACGTCGCGCCCAGTCCCGCGCTGTCACAGGTTGGCCGCGTCTGGCCGGGTGACGGTCGGATGGTCGGGATCGTCGTGGACCCCGACGGCGACCTCGACGACGTCCGCGACGTACGCCGGGCGGTGTTCGCCGCCGACATGGTGCCGCTGCTGATCGCCCCGCACGGCGGCCTGGTCGAGGACCTCCCCGTGCAGCGCAGCTTCGCCACCGCCCGGTCGGTCGAGTTCGACGCGATCCTGCTGGCCGGTGCTCCGGCACCGGCGCCGGACGCGCTGCCCGCCCGCGACGCCAAGGCGGGTGCGGCGGACGCCGCGACCGTGGATCCGCGCGTCCTGCTCCTGGTCGAGGAGGCCTGGCGGCACGCCAAGGCGATCGGGGCCTGGGGTGCCGGTGACGCCGTACTGCGGCAGGCGGGGATCGCCAACCGGCCCGGCATCGTGACGGGCGGTTCCGGAACCGACGTGTTCGGTGAGGTGAAGCAGTTGATGGCCGCGCACCGGACGTGGGAACGGTTCCCCGCGTCGGTCGGCTGACGCCGGAACGAGCGGCCCGGATCGACCGATCTGGGCCGCTCGTCGTTCCCGACCGTCCGATCAGGTCACGCCGCCGGAGTGGCGGCGGGCTCGAAGAGGAGCCGGGACCGCACCTGCCGGAACCCCGTCCGTTCCAGTTCCGCGACCACCGCCACGCGGTGGGCCTCCACGTCGGCCAGCACCTCGCGGGCGCCACCGGCCGCCAGAACCCGGGCCGCCTCGGCCAGCAGTTCGCCCCGGACGGCATCGTCGAGCAGGCCGAGGTAGGGGATGAGCGGGTAGCAGGCGTCCCCCGCGGTGCCGACCAGGCCGACCGGCTCCCCAGCCTCCGATGCCACGCGCCACGCGTCGACCGGCCCGGTGAACCAGGCCAGTGGATCGGTGGCGAGGTCCACGCCGCCGAGGGCCTGTGCTGTCTCCACGCCGGTCAGGACGTCGGGCTCCGTGATGCGGGCGACCAGGGCGTTGATCTCCGCCGGGTCCGCGGCGGGGCGGAACGTGTACCGCCCGGAGGACGCGGGCAGAGGCGTACCGGTCCACGAGAATCTCAGCCGCTCACCACGCTCGACCAGCCCGGCGAGGCGCGCGGCGCGCATCGGCGCCTCGACCACGGCGAGGACCTCCGGCCGGCGTCGCCAGTGCGCCGGCAGGGCGGCGTAGTACCGGCCGGGTCCGCCGAGTGCCTCGTGTGCGGCGTGCAGGAGAGCCGCACCCACCTCCGGCTCGGCGTCCAGGTCGAACCGTTCCAGCCAGGAGACGCCGACGGCGCCGGGCGGCTGGAGCCACGCGGCCCGGCCGACGACGCGGCCGGCGCGGAGCGCGACCCAGGTGTGCTCGGGTCGGTAGCCGCCGCCGGCGACGCCGTCGGCGTACGGGATCTGGCGCAGCTGGGGCAGTGGATCGGGCATGGAGTCGAACAGACTCTCCTCGCCCGCGACGAGCGGACGGATGACGACATCGGTCATGGCAGGAACCTCCGGGAAAGCTGACGCCCCGGGTCAGCTCCGCGTGGACGCCGGAACGCGGAGGGGGCGCAGAACATCGGACATTGTTCTGACCTCCTTCCGGCTCGACGGCGTGCCCAGAAACGTAGTCGAGGCATCCACTCGCGGCAACCCCGGCGGGACGGAAGCGGGGCGGCGACGGTGTCCGTCGCCACCCCGCCCGGGCGTCACCAGTCGGCCGGCGGTGGCGGCGGTACGACGGGCGGACGGTCGTCGCAGGTGATCGTGTTCGGCAGTTGCCAGTCGGCCAGCCAGCCCCCGTCGTTGCCGCCGAGGTCGGTGAGGCGGAACTCGGACCCGGCCGGGGTGAAGTGGAACGACCCGCAGTTGTTGACGCCCACCGCGCCGACGTGTCGCGCGTCCACGTTCTGGAAGGACGCGGAACCGGCGGTGCGGGCGCTGACCACGGAGGTGCCCGTGCCGTCCACCCGGATGTCCCGGAACACCACGTCGTCGATCGAGTACAGGTCCTTCACGCCCCACTCGCTGACCAGCATGATCGCGTTGTAGGTGCTGTCGAGGTAGGCGTCACCGACCACCTCGATGCGGGCGTCGATGCTGCGGTCGAGCGCGTACAGCCAGATCGCCCCGAGTCCGATCTTCCAGTTCAGTTCGTACGTCCCGGCACGGGCCGTGGTGTTTTCGGTGATCCACAGGTGTCCGGTGAAGGGTTCCGCGCCGAAGCGGGATCCGACCTGGATGGCACTGCCCTCGCGGACCGGGTCGGCGATCAGGTTGTGCGAGACGGTGTTGTCGGTTCCGCCGTAGATCGCGATGCCGTTGGCCAGCACCGGTGACTGGACGGTGTTGTGGTCGAACGTGTTGCGGGCGTTCGCCGTGTCCTCCGACCACATCGCCAGCCCGTCGTCGCCGGTGTTGCGGACGAAGGTGTGCGCGACGAGCGAGTCGGTCACGCCGGTGTGGAAGTTCACCGCGTCGGCGATCTGGTCGACGATGATGGTGTTGGTGATCCGGACGTTGCGCATCGGACCGTCGAGCCATATGCCGACCTTGGTGTGCCGCAGGTGCAGGCCGTCGATGGTGGAGTCGTTCAACGCCCCGCCGATGCCGTTGACCTGGTCGGTGTCGATCCGCTCCCGGACGTCGCCCTCGATGGCGAAACCGGATAGGTGGACGTTGCGGCTGCCGCCGTCGGCGGCGTCCCGTCCGTAGAAGCCGACGCCGGTGTGCACCGAGCCGTCCGGCGCCGGGGTGGGCAGGGTGACCTCGCGTCCCTTGACGACGGTGTGCCAGTTGCCGGCGCCCTCGATCGTCACGTCGTCGACGACGATGTGCCGGTTGACCTGGTAGGTGCCGGGCGGGAGGTAGACGGTCCGACCCGTGCGCTTCGCGACGGCGACGGCCCGCTCGATGGCGGGAGCCGAGTCGCGCCGCCCGGTGGGGTCGGCGCCGAAGGCCAGCACGTTCGCGGCGCGCAGGCGCACCCGTGGCGGGCCGACCAGTTCCGAGTCGAGCAGGTCGACGACCGTCCAGGCGGCGTTGCTGCCGGCCGGCACGGTGAGCCGGACCCGGTCACCCGCCCGGTAGGTGCGGCCGAGTAGGAGTCGCTGCTCGTCGTAGAAGTGGCTGGGCCGGAACGGCTTCTGGATGCTCGGGTACGGCGTGGTGACGGCCGGGACGCAGGAGCACTCGGTGATCCACCAGTCGGGGTGCAGCAGGCCGGCGTTCGGGTCGTTGGTGAACGGGTACTGGTTGTAGAGCCACGCGTACTCCGACGTGAGGGTCATGCTGCGGATCCGCTTGCCGTTGACGGCGACGTCCAGCGGTGCGGTGATGCCGCCACCGCTGGGCGCGTCCGGGATGCTGTAGCGCACGGTGATCGCGTTGGCCGCCGCCGGCAGGGTGAACTCGACGTACCGGCCGGGAAGCAGCTTGACCGCCCGCCGGCCGGACGCCTCCGCCGGCAGCGTGTAGGCGGTCCGGTCGGGGCCGATCACCTCGCCGGTCGTCACCGCGTTCTCCGCCTCCTGTTCCAGGAACGCGACGCGGGCGCCCCGGCCGGCCACCAGCGACGGGTCGAGGGCGGCCCGGGTCACCACCGGCGCTGCGGCGGGACCGGGCTGCCCGGCGGTGGCGTCGGCCGGCGTTCCGGTCAGGATGCCCAGGGCCGTGACCAGCGTCGTCACGGCGGCGATCGCCGCCCTGCGACGGTGCCGGCGGCGCGGGTACGACGATGTCGGGCCGGTCAGTGTGCGGCGGGTGAGCGCCATGGCCGCTCCTTGCGAGGAGGAAATTGACGGCCATCATGCCAGCTTACGACTTGACCACGCAATAGTTCGACCGAAAACCGAAAATTCCGGGCAGTCAGTCGGCAGTGAACGTTGCCGCGGCGGGGCGGTGCGCAAACGATCTTCAACGTTTGTCATCCCAGAGCATTGGCCAGTTCATTTCTTGCAGGAACCCAACGTAGGATTGCGGCCGTGACGAAGCGGTTGACGGAGGTGGCCCGCAAGGCGGGTGTCAGCGAGGCGACCGTGAGCCGGGTGCTCAACGGGCGCGGCGGAGTGTCGGAGGCGACCCGGACCGCGGTGCTGACCGCGCTCGACGTCCTCGGCTACGAGCGCCCCACCAAGCTGCGGGGCGAGCGGGCCCGGCTGGTCGGGCTGGTACTGCCGGAGCTGCAGAACCCGATCTTCCCGGCGCTCGCCGAGGTGGTGACCGGGTCCCTGGCCCAGCGCGGCTTCACCCCCGCGCTCTGCGCCCGCACGATCGGCGGCGTGCCCGAGTCGGACTACGTCGAGATGCTGCTGGACCACCAGGTCTCCGGGGTCATCTTCGCCGGCGGGTCGTACGCGCTGGCGGACGCCTCGCACGAGCACTACCGGCGGCTCACCGATCGAGGGCTGCCGGTGGTGCTGGTCAACGCGGGCGTCGACGAGCTCGGGTTCCCCCGGGTCTCCACCGACGACGCGGTCGCCGTGGAGCAGGCGTACGGGCATCTGCGCTCGCTCGGGCACGAGCGGATCGGGCTGGTGCTCGGCCCGGAGGACCACGTCCCGTCGCGGCGGAAGCTGGCCGCGATGATCCAGGTGGCCGGCTGGGCCGACGACGACCAGTGCGTGGAACGCTCCAGCTTCTCCATGGAGGGGGCGCGCGTCGCCGCGACCAAGCTCGTCGAGCGGGGGGTCACCGGCGTCATCTGCGCCAGCGACGTCCTTGCCCTGGGCACCATCCGGGCGGCCCGCCGCCTGGGGCGCTCGGTGCCGGGTGACATCTCGGTGGTCGGGTTCGACGACTCCGCGTTCATGACGTGCACCGACCCGCCGTTGACCACGGTCCGGCAGCCGATCGAGACGATGGGCCAGGCCGCCGTCGACCTGCTCGTCACTCAGATCGACGGGGCCGGCGTGCTCGCCGACGAGCTGCTGTTCGAGCCCGAGTTGGTGGTGCGGGGCTCCACCGGACCGGTGCGCGGCGCCGGCTGATCCGTACCGGCGCAAGGCGTCGGACAAAAAGGGCGGACCCCTACGGGTCCGCCCTTTTTGCTGCCCGGGCGCGCTGTAATCGTTATCTTTCATATTTCCGTTCGCTTCTTGCGAGGAGCGATACGGGTTTGTATCGTCATCGCCACGAAACATCCCGTGTGCATGAGCCAGACCGTCATAGAGACGCCCGTTCCCGAAGGGGTGGACAGATGTCCGTACCGCGATACCGGAAGGCCGCGGCGTTGGCGCTCGTGGCCGGCCTGGGGCTCAGCCTCACGGCCTGCTCCACGAAGAGTGACGACGCCACGAACGACGCAGGCGGCAAGGTCACCATCACCGTCGACTGCCAGCCGGTCGGCGCACAGAAGGAGCTGCTGAAGAACTGGAACGACGACGTCGCCGAGTTCCAGCGGCAGAACCCGGACATCGTCGTCAAGAGCGTCAGCGTCGGCGAGCAGTGCAACAACCCGCCGGACTTCACCGCCCGCCTCGCCGGCGGCACCGTCACCGACGTGTTCTACGGGTACATGACCGACCTTCAGCAGGTGCTCGACTCCGGTCAGGCCATGGACATCACCGAGTTCGCCAACAAGGACACGATCCCGACCTGGGACAGCGTCGATCCGGCGCTCAAGGAGGCCTTCACCGACGGCGGCAAGCTCTACGCCGTCCCGGCGAAGAACTACTCGATGGGTCTGGTCTACAACAAGGTCCTGTTCCAGCAGGCGGGTCTCGACGTGAACAACCCGCCCAAGACGTGGGCCCAGGTTCGGGACGCCGCCAAGAAGATCTCCGCACTGGGCAACGGCATCGCCGGCTACTCGGAGTACAGCGCCGGCAACACCGGAGGCTGGCACTTCACCTCCCTGCTCTACTCGCAGGGCGGGCAGGTGCTGACCGAGGACGGCACGAAGGCCGACTTCAACAACGCGATGGGCAGGCAGGTCCTGCAGAACCTCAAGGACATGCGGTACGGGGACAACAGCATGGGCTCCCGCCAACTGCTGCAGTGGGGCGACCTGCTGACCAACGCGGCCGCGGGCAAGGTCGGCATGTTCATCGGCGCGCCGGACGCCACCCAGGCGATCGTCAGCCAGTTCCAGGGCAAGTTCCAGGACTGGGCGATGGGCCCGCTGCCCGGGCAGGACGGCCCGGCCAAGGCGACGCTCGGCGGTGGCGAGGGCTACTTCTTCAAGAAGGGCCTCACCCCCGAGCAGGTCAAGGCCGGTCTGAAGTGGATCGCGTACCAGAAGCTGACGCCGGGCAAGGGCCAGTTCGACTACGTCCGGGCGAAGCCGCAGAACTACCCGGTCGGCCTGCCCCAGCCGCTGCTCTTCGCGGGCGGCAGCGACGCCCAGAAGCAGGAGTTCGAGCTGCGCAAGGCCAACGCGAACGTCGACACCACCAACTTCGCGATCTTCGAGGCGAACCCGGTGCCGATCAAGGGTGAGCCCCGCAACGCGCAGGCGATCTACGCGGTCCTCGACACCGCGATGTCGGGTGTGCTGACGAACCCGAACGCGAACATCGACGCGCTCCTCAAGACGGCCGAGGACAAGGTCAACCAGCTCCTGGCCGCCGAGAGCTGATCCGGTGCGGTGGGGGCTGGCACGCCGCCGGCCCCCACACCCCGCGCCGCCCCGTCCGGTCACCGACTTCCGCAGGAGTTGCCTTGGCGATCACCACCGTCCCGAGTGTCACCAGAACCTCGGGTCGCGCAACGCCGTCGTACCCGGCCGGGCCGGAGCGCACGAGCCGCGGCCGCAAGGTACGGGACAACCTCACCGGGCACGCGTTCCTGATCGGGGCGGTCCTCTGCTTCGCGGTCTTCTCCTGGTACCCGATGATCCGCGGCTTCGTGATGAGCTTCCAGCGCACCCGGCGTGGCGAGACCACCTGGGTGGGCTGGGACAACTACGCCCGCATCCTCGACGACCCCAGCTTCTGGACCGCCTGGCGGAACACGCTCCTCTTCACCGCCCTCGCGCTCCTGCTCGGGTACGCGGTGCCGTTCTTCGTGGCGATCCTGCTCAACGAGTTCCGCCACGCCAGGGGTTACCTGCGGATCCTGGTCTACCTGCCGGTGATGCTGCCGCCCGCCTCGGCGCTCTTCCTCTTCAAGTTCTACGCGTACGACCCCAGCGACGCGGGACTCTTCAACGCGATCCTCAAGGCACTGCACCTGCCGACGTCGCAGTGGATGCAGTCGCCCGAGATGACGATGCCGGCGATGGTGATCGCGTCGACGTGGATGAACATGGGCGGCGCGGTGCTCATCTACCTGGCGGCGCTGCAGAACATCCCCGGCGAGCTCTACGAGGCGGCCGAGCTCGACGGCGCCGGCATCTGGCGGCGCATCGTCAACGTGACGATCCCGCAGACCCGGCTGATCCTCGCGCTCCTGGCGATGCTGCAGATCGTCGCCACGATGCAGTTCTTCATCGAACCGCTGATCCTCGCCAACGGTGCGGGCGCGGAGGATTCCGCGACCTCGGTGGCGTACCTCATCTACCAGCACGGGTTCTTCCAGAACGACCTCAACGGCGCTGCGGCGCTCGGCGTGATCATGCTCGTGGTGCTTGCCGGCTTCTCCGCCGCCTACCTGCGGCTGAGCGCGAAACAGGACTAGGACGGGACGAGGAATGGCACAGGACTCCGGGACCCGGACCCTCATCTCGCACGCCCAGCTCCGGCGGGGGCGCGGCAAAATCCTCTACTGGGCGGTGCTCACCGGCGTCGTCGTGGGCTTCACGCTCATCTTCCTCGGGCCGCTCTACTGGATGGTCACCGGCGCGCTCAAGTCCGGCCAGGAGATCGCACAGACGCCACCGACGCTGGTGCCGCGGGATCCGCAGTGGCAGAACTACGCCGACGCGTGGAACAACCTGGACCTCGCCAAGCTGCTGTTCAACACCTTCTACTACGCGGCCGGCGCGGTGCTGTTCCAACTCGTGTTCGACACCGCCGCGGCGTACTCCCTGTCGAAGCTCCGACCGATCTTCGGCAACGTGATCCTCGGCCTGATGCTGGCGACGCTGATGATCCCGGCGATGGTCCTCATCGTCCCGCAGTACGTGACCGTGATCGACCTGCCGATCCTGCACATCAACCTGCTCGACTCGCCCTTCGCGATCTGGCTGCCCCTGGTCGCGAACGCGTTCAACATCTTCCTCCTGAAACGATTCTTCGACTCGATCCCGGAGGAGCTGATGGCGGCGGCCCTCATGGACGGGGCGACGCCGCTGCGCACGCTGTGGTCGATCATCCTGCCGATCTCCCGGCCCATCCTCGGCGTGGTCTCGATCTTCGCCGTGACGGCGGTCTGGAAGGACTTCCTCTGGCCGAAGCTGGTCATGCCGTCGCCCGAGACCCGGACGGTCAGCGTCGGCATCTACGCCTTCTCGGGCGGCACGCCGATGAACGTGGTGATCGCCGCGTCGGTCATCGCCGCGCTCCCGACCGTCATCGTCTTTCTGATCTTCCAGCGGAACATCATGTCCGGCCTGACCACCGGCAGCCTCAAGGGTTAGCTCCGAAGACCTTCCAGAAAGCAGGTGCTCGTGTCCACAGCAGACGGTGGCCCGTGGTGGCGTGGAGCGGTGATCTACCAGGTGTATCCCCGGAGCTTCGCCGACGGCAACGGCGACGGCATCGGCGACGTCGCCGGCATCCGGTCCCGGCTGGACCACCTGTCCGCGCTCGGGGTCGACGCGATCTGGTTCAGCCCCTGGTACCCCTCCCCGATGGCCGACGCCGGCTACGACGTGGCCGACTACCGCGACATCGACCCGGTCTTCGGCACCCTCGCCGAGGTGGAGGCGCTGATCGCGGAGGCCCACGCGCTCGGCATCCGGACCATCGTCGACGTGGTGCCGAACCACTGCTCGGCCGCGCACCCGTGGTTCCGGGCCGCGCTCGCCGGCGGACCCGGGGCGCCCGAGCGGGACCTGTTCTGGTTCCGTCCCGGCCGGGGCCCCGACGGCGACCAACGGCCCACCGACTGGATCGGCGAGTTCGGCGGCGAGACCTGGACGCGGACCACCAATCCCGACGGCACCCCCGGTGACTGGTATCTGCACCTGTTCACCCCCGAGCAGCCGGACTTCAACTGGGACCACCCCCGGGTGCGGGCGGAGTTCGAGGACATCCTGCGGTTCTGGTTCGACCGTGGAGTGGACGGCATCCGCATCGACTCGGCCGGTCTGCTCGTCAAGGACGGGACACTGCCCGAGACGCTGCCGGACCGGCCGCACCCGTTCCGCGACCTCGACGGGGTGCACGAGGTCTACCGTGCCTGGCGGCGGATCGCCGACTCCTACCCCGGCGACCGGGCACTGATCGGTGAGGTGTGGATGCCGGACCGGCAGCGGTTCGCCAACTACCTCCGCCCGGACGAATTGCACGCCGCGTTCAACTTCGACTTCCTCGGCTGCGCCTGGGACGCCGACGCGCTGCGGGAGAGCATCGACGGGACGCTGAGCGCGCACGCGCCCGTCGGTGCGCCGGCCACCTGGGTGCTCTCCAACCACGACGTCACCCGGCACGTCACCCGGTACGGCCGGGAGGACACCACCTTCAGCTTCGCCAAGAAGCGGGAAGGGATCTTCTCCGACCTCGAACTGGGCACCACCCGCGCCCGTGCGGCCGCGCTGCTCTCGCTCGCGCTCCCCGGTGCCGCCTACGTCTACCAGGGTGAGGAGCTCGGGCTCGCGGAGGTCGAGGACATCCCCCCGGAGCGCCGTACCGACCCGATGTGGCCGCGCTCCGGCTACGTCGACCCGGGCCGGGACGGCTGCCGGGTGCCGTTGCCCTGGTCCGGCGAGGAGCCCCCGTTCGGCTTCAGCCCGGACGGGTCCGCGTCGCCCTGGCTGCCCCAGCCGGCCGACTGGAAGGACCGCACGGTCCAGGCCCAGACCGGCGACGCGCACTCCATGCTGGAGCTGTACCGGGCGGCGATCGCGATCCGGCGGGCCGACCCGGCGCTCGGCGACGGGAAGATGCGCTGGCTGCCCGCCCCGGACCGGGTGCTCGCGTTCGGTCGGGGCGCGGGCTTCCGCTGCCTGGTGAACCTCTCCGACGGTCCGGTGCCGCTGCCGGCGCGGGGACGGCTGCTCCTGGCCAGTCGGCCGCTCGACGACGACCTGCTGCCACCGGACACCGCCGTCTGGCTGCGCACCGCCGAAGAGTCCGGGGCCGGACCCGAAGCGGCCTGACGTCATCCCTCGGTGCCGGCGGCCCCGTCCCTGCCGCCGGCACCGAGCCCTCCCGCCGGACACACCGGCGACGAGCCCGAGAGGAGGTGCCACCCCAAGCGCAGCCGTACCGCCACGGGGGGACCTGCACCAGCCACGAAAGGGAGAGCCTCGCTCATGCCCGAGCACGCCACCGCCGTCCCGCACCCACCCCGACGAGTCCGCACCCGCGCGGGCGTCGCCGCCCTCGCCGGCGTCCTCGCCGCCACCTCGCTCACCGTCGTCGCGCTGACCAGCACCGCCACCCCGGCCCGCGCCGCCGGCCTGTCCCCGTTCGACATCCCCGGCCGAGGCGCGACCGTCCCGTTCGTCGAGCACGAGGCGGAGGAGGTCGCGCACAACGGCACGAGGATCGGTCCGGACCGCCGCTACGGCACGCTCCCGTCGGAGGCGTCCGGCCGGGAGGCCGTCACCCTCGACGCCGTCGGCGAGTACGTCGAGTTCACCCTGACCGCGCCGGCCAACGCGGTGACCTTCCGCTACAGCCTGCCGGACAACGCCGCCGGCACCGGCCGGGACGCCAGCATCGACCTGCGGGCCAACGGCACCCTGGTCAAGGCCGTCCCAGTGACCTCCCGGTACGGCTGGTACTACGGCGGCTACCCGTTCAACAACAATCCCGGTGACACCAACCCGCACCACTTCTACGACGAGACCCGGACCCTGTTCGGGACCACCTACCCGACCGGCACGAAGATCCGCCTCCAGGTCTCCTCGACCGACCGGTCGCCGACGTTCACCATCGACCTGGCCGACTTCGAGCTGGTCGGCGCACCGATCGCCAAGCCGGCCGGCGTCCTGGACGTGGTGACCGACTTCGGCGCCGACCCGACCGGCGCCACCGACTCCACCGCGAAGTTCCAGGCCGCCGTCGACGCCGGCCGGGCGCAGGGGAGGGCGGTGTGGATCCCCACCGGCACCTTCACCCTCTGGGACCACGTGGTGGTCGACGGGGTGACCCTGCGCGGCGCCGGACCGTGGTACTCGGTGCTCGGCGGCCGGCACCCGACCGACCGCAAGCGGGCGGCCGGCATCTACGGCAAGTACGTCCCGGGCGGCGGCTACTCCGGTGAGATCCGGCCGCACGAGGCCGGTGGTCCCAGCCGCAACGTCACCCTGCGGGACTTCGCGATCATCGGCGACATCCGCGAGCGGGTCGACGAGGACCAGGTCAACGCGATCGGCGGGGCCATGACGAACTCGGTCGTGGACAACGTCTGGATGCAGCACACCAAGGTCGGCGCCTGGATGGACGGGCCGATGGACAACTTCACCATCCGCAACAGCCGGATCCTCGACCAGACCGCCGATGGGGTGAACTTCCACTGGGGCGTCACCAACTCCACGGTGACCAACACCTTCGTCCGCAACACCGGCGACGACGCGCTCGCCATGTGGGCGCAGACCGTGCCGAACGTCGGCAACTCGTTCACGTTCAACACCATCGGGGTGACCATCCTGGCGAACCACCTGGTCACCTACGGCGGCCGGGACATCCGGATCACCGACAACGTCACCGCCGACTCGGTCACCAACGGCGGCGGCATCCACGTCGCCAACCGGTATCCGGGCGTGCAGGGCCCGACCGCCGTCTCCGGGACGATCACCGTCGCCCGGAACACCCTGATCCGCAACGGCAACTCCGACTACAACTGGCGGTTCGGCGTCGGTGCGATCTGGTTCTCCGCGCTCAACGAACCGATCCAGGGCGCGGCGATCGCCGTCACCGACACCGACATCCTCGACAGCTCGTACGCCGCGCTGCACTGGATCGAGGGCGCCACCAGCGGGATCAGCTTCACCAACGTCCGCATCGACGGCGCCGGCACGTACGCGCTCCAGGTGCAGGCGGCCAGCCAGGTCACCTTCACCAACGTCCGGGCCACCAACATCGCCCAGGCCAACCCGATGCACAACTGCGTCGGCGGCGGCTTCCAGATCACCCAGGGCGCGGGCAACTCCGGCTGGTACACCGCCACCCCGTACTGCGGGCCGTGGCCCGAGCCGCGGTGGGGCACCGGCCCGACCAGCCCGCCGCCCACCACCGCACCGCCGACCACGCCTCCGCCGACCACGCCTCCGCCGACCGGCGGGAACCTGGCTCTCGGCCGGCCGGTGGTCGCCTCCAGCTCCACCCAGAGCTACGTGGCGACCAACACGGTGGACGGCAACGCCGCCAGCTACTGGGAGAGCGCCAACAACGCCTTCCCGCAGTCGCTGACCGTCGACCTGGGCGCGGCGCGCTCGGTCGACCGGGTGGTGCTGAAGCTCCCGGCCGGCTGGGAGCGGCGTACCCAGACGCTGTCGGTGCTCGGCTCCACCGACGGGTCGTCGTTCGCCACGCTGAAGGCGTCGGCCGGCTACACGTTCGATCCGGCCGGCGGCAACAGCGTGTCGATCGCGCTGCCGGCCGGTGACCGCCGGTTCGTCCGGGTCACCGTCGCCGGCAACACCGGCTGGCCCGCCGGCCAGGCCGCCGAGTTCGAGGTGTACGGCGGCACGACCACCACGCTCCCGCCCACCACGACACCCCCGCCCACGACCCCGCCGCCGAGCGGCAACCTGGCGGTCGGACGGCCGGTCACCGCGACCAGCCACGCCGACGTGTACGTGGCGACCAACACCGTCGACGGCAACGCCGGCACCTACTGGGAGAGCGCCAACAACGCGTTCCCGCAGTCGCTCACCGTCGACCTGGGTACCGCCCGGCCGGTGTCCCGGGTGGTGCTGAGGCTGCCACCGTCGTCGGCCTGGCAGACCCGGACCCAGACGCTGACGGTGCTCGGCTCGACCGACGGCACGACCTGGACCACCCTCAAGCCCCCGGCCGGCCACACCTTCGACCCGGCCGGCGGCAACAGCGTGTCGATCGCGCTGCCGGCCGGTGACCGCCGGTTCGTCCGGGTCACCGTCACCGGCAACACCGGCTGGCCCGCCGCCCAGCTCTCCGAGTTCGAGGTCCACGCCACCTGACCTGTGCGGCGGGGCTCCGGCCACGGCCGAAGCCCCGCCCACCCCCCACGCCACCGCACACGCCTCTCCACGTCCCCGGAAGAAGGTGTCCCTCCACCATGTCCAGATTCCGTACCCGACTGATCGCGGCGCTCGCCGCGGTCGGCCTGGCCGTCACCGCGGCCCCGGCGCCACCGGCCGTCGCCGCCGGCGGCCCGAACCTCGCCGCCGGCCGCGGTGCCACCGCCAGCAGCACCAACGGATCGTTCGTCGCCGCCAACCTGACCGACGGCAACCAGGGCAGCTACTGGGAGAGCAGCGGCGCCCTGCCGCAGTCGGCCCAGGTCGACCTCGGTGCCAGCACGTCCGTCGACCAGGTGACGCTCAAGCTGCCCGCCTCCTGGGAGACGCGCACCCAGACGCTGTCCGTGCAGGGCAGTCCGGACGGCAGCGCCTTCAGCACCATCGTCACCTCCGCCGGCCGGCAGTTCAGCCCGGCCAACGGCAACACCGTGACCATCGGATTCCCGGCGACCAGCACCCGGTTCGTCCGGATCGCGATCACCGCGAACACCGGCTGGCCCGCCGCCCAGCTCGCCGAGCTGGAGGTGTACGGCGCGACCGCCTCGTCGACCAACCTGGCGCTCGGCAGGACGATGGGGGCGAGCAGCCACTCCGACGTGTACGGGGCCGGCAACGCCAACGACGGCAACGCCGGTACCTACTGGGAGAGCGCCAACAACGCCTTCCCGCAGTGGATCCAGGCCGACCTGGCGGCCACGGTGAACGTCAACCGGCTGGTGCTCAAGCTGCCACCCGGCTGGGAGGCGCGCACCCAGACGCTGACCGTGCAGGGCAGCACCAACGGGTCGACCTTCACCCCGCTGGTGGCCTCGGCGGCGTACGCCTTCAACCCGGCCACCGGCAACACGGTCAGCGTCACCGTGCCCACCGCGGCCACCCGCTACGTCCGGCTGCTCATCAGCGCCAACACCGTCTGGCCGGCCGGACAGCTGTCCGAGCTGGAGATCTACGGCCCGGCGACGGGGGACACCCAGCCGCCCTCGGCGCCCGGGAACCTCACCCTCACCGAGCCGGCGACCGACCAGGTCCGGCTGACCTGGAGCGCGTCCACCGACAACGTCGGGGTGACCGGCTACGACGTGTACGCGGGCGGCGTGCTCCGGACCAGCGTCAGCGGGTCGACGCTCACCTTCACCGACACGCAGCCGGCCGGGGCGACCGTCTCCTACCACGTCCGGGCCCGCGACGCCGCCGGCAACCAGTCGGCGAACAGCAACACGGTGACCCGTACCGGCAACACCGGTGACACGGTGGCACCGACCGCGCCGGGCAACCTGGCCTACACCCAGCCGGCCAGCGGCCAGGTCCGGCTGACCTGGAGCGCGTCCACCGACAACGTCGGGGTCACCGGCTACGACGTGTACGCGGACGGCGCACTGCGGGGCAGCGTGAACTCCTCGACCCTCACCTACACCGACAGCCGGCCGGACACCGCGACGGTCTCGTACCACGTGCGGGCCCGCGACGCGGCGGGGAACGTGTCGGCGAACAGCAACACGGTCACCCGTACCGGCAGCACCCCGGGCGGCACCAACCTCGCGGTCGGCAAGCCGATCACCGCCTCGTCGACGGTGCACGTCTTCGCCGCCGCGAACGCCAACGACAACGATGTCAGCACCTACTGGGAGGGCGCGCCCGGGGCGTACCCGAGCACGCTGACCGTCGCGCTGGGCGCGAACGCGAGCATCAGTTCGCTGGTGGTGAAGCTCAACCCCGACCCGGCGTGGGGTGCGCGCACCCAGACCTTCCAGGTCCTCGGCCGCGAACAGTCGGCGTCCGGGTTTAGCACCCTGGTCGGCTCGGCCACGTACTCGTTCAGCCCCACCGGCAGCAACACCGTGACCATTCCGGTCTCGGCGACCGCCGCCGACGTGCGGCTCCAGTTCACGGCGAACTCCGGCTCCTCCAACGGGCAGGTGGCGGAACTCCAGGTCATCGGCGTCCCGGCGCCGAACCCGGACCTGACCGTGACGGGCCTGACCGCGTCGCCCGCGACGCCGGTGGAGACCGACCCGATCACCCTGTCGGCCACCGTCCGCAACGCCGGGACCGCGGCCTCCGCCGCCAGCGCCGTCGGCTTCTACCTGGGTACGACGAAGGTCGGCACGGCCACCGTCGGCGCCCTGGCCGCCGGCGCGTCGGCCACCGTCTCGGCGACCATCGGCGCGCGCAACGCCGGCAGCTACCAGCTGACCGGCAAGGTCGACGAGGCGAACACGGTGACCGAGCAGGACGAGGCGAACAACAGCTACACCCGTCCGACCGCGCTGACCGTCAGCCCGGTGGCCAGCTCCGACCTGGTCACCTCGGCGGTGACCTGGTCGCCCGGCACGCCGAGTGCGGGCGCCACGGTCAGCTTCGCGGTGACCATCCGCAACCAGGGCACGGTCGCCTCGGCGAGCGGCGCGCACGGCATCACGCTGACCGTGCTCAACGACCAGGGCACGGTGGTCCGCACGCTGACCGGCTCGTTCAACGGCGCCATCGCCGCCGGGGCGACCGCCGGCCCGGTCGACCTCGGCACCTGGACGGCGGCCAACGGCCGGTACACCGTCCGGGTGGTGCTCGCCGACGACGCCAACGAGCTGCCGGTGAAGCGGCAGAACAACACCAGCGACCGGTCCCTCTTCGTCGGACGCGGCGCGAACCTGCCGTACGACATGTACGAGGCCGAGGACGGCTCGGTCGGCGGCGGGGCACAGGTGCTGGCGCCGAACCGGACCATCGGCGACCTGGCCGGTGAGGCGTCCGGCCGGCGGGCGGTCACCCTCAACACCACCGGCGCGTACGTCGAGTGGACCACGAAGGCGCCGGCCAACGCCCTGGTGACCCGCTTCTCCATCCCGGACGCGCCGGGCGGCGGCGGGATCGACTCGACGTTGAACATCTACGTCAACGGCGTGCTGCACAAGCCGATCAGCCTCACCTCGAAGCACATCTGGCTCTACGGCGCCGAGGCCAGCCCGAGCGACTCGCCCAGCGCCGGCCCGCCCCGGCACCTCTACGACGAGGCGAACGTCCTGCTCAACTCGACCATCCCGGCGGGCAGCCGGATCCGGTTGCAGAAGGACCCGGCGAACAGCACCACGTACGCCATCGACTTCGTCAACCTGGAGCAGGTCGCGCCGAGGGCGAACCCGGACCCGGCCCGGTATGCGGTGCCGAACGGATTCGGCCAGTCCGACGTGCAGAACGCCCTGGACCGGGTCCGGATGGACACCACCGGCAACCTGGTCGGGGTCTACCTGCCGGCGGGCACCTACGAGACCGCCCAGAAGTTCGAGGTCTACGGGAAGGCGGTCAAGGTGGTCGGCGCGGGCATGTGGTTCACCCGCTTCCAGACGCCCACCGCGCAGCAGAACACCGACGCGGGCTTCCGGGTGCAGTCCTCGGCGAGCGGGTCCTCCTTCGAACACCTCGCGTTCTTCGGCAACTACACCGTCCGGCAGGACGGGCCGGGGAAGGTCTGGGGCGAGCTGAAGGACGTCGACAACATGACGCTGGACAACGTCTGGGTCGAGCACACCGTCTGCGCGTACTGGGGGGTGAGCGTCAGTGGCCTGAAGATCACGAACAGCCGGTTCCGGGACACCTTCGCCGACGCGGTGAACATGACCAACGGCAGCACCAACAACCTGGTCGCGAACTCGGAGGGCCGGTCCAACGGGGACGACGCGTTCGCGCTCTTCTCCGCGACCGACCAGGGCGCGACCACGGCCAACCACGGCAACGTGTTCGAGAACCTGACCGCCACGCTGACCTGGCGGGCGGCGGGTCTGGCCGTGTACGGCGGCTACGACAACGTGTTCCGCAACCTCTACATCGCCGACATGCTGACGTACTCGGGTATCACGATCAGTTCGCTGGACTTCGGCTACCAGTTCATCGGGTTCGGGGCGAGTCCGCCCACCCGGTTCGAGAACATCTCGCTGATCCGGGCCGGTGGCCATTTCTGGGGCGCCCAGACCTTCCCCGCGATCTGGGTCTTCTCGGCCTCGAAGGAGTTCCGCGGGATCCGTGTGTCCGACGTGGACATCGTTGATCCGACTTACTCCGGGATCATGTTCCAGACCAGGTACACCGGCGGCCAACCGGAGAACCCGATCACGGACACGGTCTTCACGAACGTGTCGATCTCCGGGGCGCGGCGCAGCGGTGACGCCTTCGACGCCAAGTCCGGCTACGGCATCTGGGTCAACGAGATGCCCGAGGCCGGTCAGGGCCCGGCGGTCGGCTCCGCCACCTTCGTCAACCTCCGGCTGAGCGACAACTACCAGGACATCCGCAACACGACCAGCACGTTCACCATCAACCGCAGCTGATCCGCGTCCGGCGCCGTCGGGGGACCACGTCCTCCCGGCGGCGCCGGACGCCTCAGCCGGGCCGCCCGATCGTGTCCAGCTTGTGCCGCAGGCGGTCGCGTTCGGGCGCGGTGCCAGCCAGGTCGAGCGCCTCCCGGTACGCCGCCGCGGCCTCACCGAGCCGCCCGAGCCGGTGCAGCAGCTCCGCCCGGGCGGCCGGGTACGGGTGGTATCCGCGCAGCTGCGGCTCACCGGCCAACTCGTCGAGCAGCGCCAACCCGGCCGCCGGGCCGTCCCGCATGGCCACCGCCACCGCCCGGTTCAGCGCGACCACCGGGGACGGGGTCAGCGCGAGCACCACCTCGTACAGCGCCACGATCTGCGGCCAGTCCGTGCTGGCCAGGTCCGGCGCCTCGGCGTGCAGCGCGGCGATCGCGGCCTGCACCCCGTACGGACCGGCCGGCCCGCCGGTCAGCGCGACCTCGACCAGCCGGCGGCCCTCGTCGATCATCGGGCGGTCCCACCGGCTCCGGTCCTGGTCCTCCATCGGGACCACCGCGCCGTCCGGACCGGTACGGGAGTCCCGCCGGGCGTGGATCAGCAGCATCAGCCCGAGCAGGCCGGCGACCTCCCGCTCGTCGGGCAGCAGGCGGCGCAGGATCCGGGCCAGCCGGATCGCCTCCTCGGCCAGGTCCAGCCGCTGGACGTGCGGGCCCGAGCTGGCCGCGTAACCCTCGGTGAAGACGGAGTAGACGACCTGGAGCACGCCGGGCAGGCGCTCGGGCACCTCGCTCGCGGTCGGCACCCGGAACGGGATGCGGGCCTCACGGATCTTCTTCTTCGCCCGGGTGATCCGCTTGGCCATGGTCTCGACCGGGACCAGGAAGGCCCGCGCCACCTCGGGCGTGGTCAGGCCGGCGAGGCACCGCAGGGTCAGCGCCCCCCGGTCCTCGGCGGGAAGGGCCGGGTGGGCGCAGGTGAAGAACATCCGGAGGCGCTCGTCCGGCAGGTCGCCCTCGACGTCCCCGGGTGGGCCGGCCTCGGTCCGGTCGGCCTCCACCTGCAACAGCGCGAGGCGCGCCGCGTAGGCCCGGTCCCGCCGCAGCCGGTCGACCGCCCGGCGCCGGGCCGTGGTCATCAGCCACGCCCCCGGCTTCGGCGGAACGCCGTCGACCGGCCAGCGGGCCACCGCCGCCTCGATCGCGTCGGAGGTCACCTCCTCGGCGAGGTCGAGGTCGCCGAAGCGACGGACGAGGGCCGCCAGCAGCCGGCCGTGCTCCTCCCGGAACACCGCCTCCACCGCCGCCAGCGGAGCCCCGCGCGCCGCACCGGCGTCGCCCACCTCAGCCTCCGAACTCGGCGACCGGCCGCACCACGACCGACCCGCTCCCACGCGAGCCGGGGCAGCGGGCCGCCCAGTCCAGTGCCGCGTCCAGGTCCGGCACGTCGATGACGTAGAACCCGCCGAGGACCTCCCGGCTCTCGGCGAAGGGCCCGTCGGTGACCAGCCGCCGGCCGTCCGGACCGGTCCGGACCGTCGTGGCGGTGACCAGGTCCGCCAGCGACTCCCCGGAGACGAAGATCCCCGCCTCGTGGACCTCCTTGTCGTACGCCATCCAGTCCGCGACGGTGCACTCGGCGGCCCCGCCGTCCGCTCCGACCGCGCCCGCGTTGATCAACAGCATGTACTTCATGTCGCACTCCTCGGTGTCCCCGCGCGGCACCGTCGCCGCACACCACCACCACGGACGGGACCCGACCGGATGGACACGTCCCCGGAGAAATTTTCCCCTGGCCCCGGAAATCGTCCCCCGGCGGTACGGCCGAGGAGGCCGGCCGGCCGTCCCCGGGGCCGGACCGTGCGCGCGTCTGCCATGCTGGGGAAGGTGACGCTCGGCCACCCACCCCGACACCGCATCAGCCGCCGCAACCCCGCCCCTACACCTCCCCGTACCCGTACCCGGATCGTCCGTGCCGTGCTCGCGCTCGGCGCGGTCGCGGCCCTGGTCGCCCTCGCCGTGGTCGTCGTGCCGCTGCTGCGCCCGCCGGGGCCGCGCCCGCTCTTCCAGATGCCGGTCGCGTGTGGCGAGACGTGGCAGCTCGGCACCTATCCCGGCCACGACGACTACGACGTCGATCTCTTCCCCACCGAGGGTGAGGCGTGGGGTCGGCCGGTGCTCGCCTCCTACGCCGGCACGGTCACCGTGGCGGGAATCAACGGCTCCCTGGGCGGTCGCACCCCGGAGAACCCGAACGGCCCCCGGGGTCGGGGCGGCGGGTACTGGGTGAAGATCGACCACGGGGGAAAGTGGGAGACACAGTACCTCCACCTGCTCGAACCCCCGCTGGTCCGAGAGGGCCAGCGGGTCGCCCAGGGTGAGCAGATCGGTCGGGTCGGCAGCACCGGCAACTCCGGGGCACCGCACCTGCACTACGAGCAGCGCCGGGGCTGGGACAAGGTCGAGACCTACTTCGACGGGTCACCCTCCGGCATCACCACGGACGACCGGGAGTACACGGTGCGGCGGACGAGCAACAACTGCGCCCCGTAGATCGACTCGATGTCATCGACGTCGGGCTGAAGACCTCACCCGGACACCCCGACGTCAGTGACATCGAGTCGATCATGTCCCGGAACCCGCCGCAGGTCCCGGGCCCGCCAGGGAGCCCCTAGGACAGGCGCTTGCGCATCTGCTGGGTGACCACCTCAAAGCCCGCTGTGGAGTAGAGACCGATGGCGGTGGGATTGTCCCCGAACACGTTCAGTTCCAGGTGCGTCGCCCCGTGATCCCGGGCCGTCGCCTCGGCGGCGGCCAGCAGCGCCCGTCCGAGGCCCCTGCCGCGGAACCCGGGGTCCACCTCGATGTCGTAGAGGTAGGCGCAGCCGGCGACGCCGCGCGGGTGGGTGAGCCCGATCCACAGGCGGCCGATCGGCGTCCCGTCGGCCAGGACACCCCGGAGCAGGATCATGTGACGGGTGTCGAGTCCGTCGGGCAGCAGGGTCCGATTCGCCTCCACGGCACGATCGAGCGCCTCCTCTTCCGTCCAGAGCCCGGCGGCCACCTGGGCGTCGGCGAACTGCCGCGCGATGGCCTGCTGCCAGATGTCGAACTCGGACTGCTCCAAGGGGCGGGTGCTCACGTGGGTCACGGCAGCGATGCTCGCACCGGCGGTTGCCCCCGGCAACCCCGTTCGGGCGCACGACACCGTGGGTCGCGGGCGGTCACCCCTGCCGCGCGGCCGTCCGGTGCGCGTCGAGGGTCGGCGGCGCCGTGGTCGGGGCGGGGTCGGCGTCGTGCGTCCGTCGTCGGCGGGACACGGCGGCGGCGGCCGCCAGGCAGAGGGTCGCGGCGAGGACCAGCGTCGGGCGGGCCCCGAGGTGGACGGCGGCGGAGCCGAGGGGTATCGCCAGGACGATCGGCCCGAACATCGCGGTGTTGGCGGTCGCCGCGACCCGACCGAGCATCGCCCGCGGCGTGTGCCGCTGGACGGCGGTCACCGCGGCGACAAGCGTCCAGGGCAGGCCGACGCCGGCCAGCACCGACGCGGCGACCGTGGCGGGCCACCAGGGCAGGCAGCGGACGAGGCAGCCGAGCCCGAACAGCGCCGTGCCGGCGACACCCACGACGACCGGACCCCACCGGCTGAGGAGCCGGCCGACGACGAGCCCCCCGACGACGGATCCGGCGCCCTGCGCGCTGAGGACGACGCCGAGGAACGTCGCCGGCAGGGCCAGGTCGATGGTGACCGTCGCGTAGGTGGCCGCCGTCGTGAAGCCCGACATGGCGATCGACACGGCGGCGAGGGCGACGGCGACGCGCAGCGCCGGCTGCCCGAGCAGGACGGTGAGGCCGGCGCGCAGACCGCCCGGCCGGTCCGCCGGCAGGTGAGGAGGCGTCCGTACGAGTCGGACGGCCGCGTACAGGGCGGTGACGAGGACCGGCATCGTCGCGCTGAGGACGACGACCGCGTGGCCGCCGTGCCACGCGTACAGGCCCGCGCCGGCCGCGGGAGCCACCAGCTTCATGCCCTCCTGGGCGCTGGAGCGCCAGCCGTTGACGTGACCGAGCTGCACCGGTGACAGCGCGGACGGCAGCAGCGCCGTCTCGCCCGCGTCGATCAGCACGTAGCTGAGGCCGTACGCGCACGACACGACGAAGATGAGCCAGGTCCGGTCCGGCCCCCGGACGGTCAGCAGGCTCAGCAGGACGGTGGCCAACGCCAGGTTGACCCCGACGACCATCGGTCGCCGGGGGACCCGGTCGAGCAGGCCGCCCAGCCAGGGGCCGGCGAGGACCGGGGCGTACACGCACAGTCCGGCCAGGGCCGCGAGGCTGGTCGAGCCGGTGAGGTCGAGGATCCAGATCCCCGCCACCAGTGACATGGCGCTGCTGCCGAAGCCGGACAGCAGGGAGATCGCGACGAACAGGCCGGCGTTGCGCCGCATGAGCCCTCCAAGCATGAGCCGGGACGACTCACAGCCTGATTCTTGAGCGATTGTGGGGCAAGACTGCGGAGCTGCGTCAATGATCCGTTGACAGCAGCGTCGCCAGCGTCGCACCCACCGACCGCACCGGCCCCGGCAGGAGTTCGGGATCCGTGCCGGCCAGGTCGGCGGCGACGTGCGAGGCCAGCGCGTGCAGGGAGCCCGGGTCGGCGTCGAGGGCGTTCGCCACGGTCGCGCGCACCAGCGGCGCCCGCCGGAACCGTCCGTCCCACCGCCGGTCGGCGTCGATCCACCGTGCCAGCTCGGCGACCGCGCCCCGCAGGGCCGCTACCCGCGACGGGTACGCCTGGTCGAGGCTGCGCCGCTGCGACCGCCGCGCACCCACCAGGCGCTGGCGGCGCTGCTCGGCGGCCTGCCGGCTGCCCAGGCCCAGTGCGGCGGCGACCTGCGCCCATGTCGCTCCGGCGTGGCGGGCCCGGTCGATGAGTTCCAGCTCCTGGTCGTCCAGGCGCGCGCGGGCGGCGGCCACCTCGGCCAACCGGGCCAGATCCGGCGTCATGTGTCAACGTTACATTGACACCTCGCTCCGGCGGTCACGCCGCCGGACGGCCCGCCGCCCGCGCCGCCAGGTCGGCGGCCTGGCCGCGGTGGACGGCGGCGTCGCGGTCCAGGCCCAGGGCGGTGGCGAGGTCGGCGAGGTGACCGGCGACGGGCCCGAGGGTGAGGATCCCGCTCCCCGCCCCGGCCACCTCGCCCGCGGCGGGCAGCAGCTCGGCGTACGCGTACCGCATGGTCGTGCGGTCGTCCAGGGCGAGCGCGGCGCGGGCGGCGAGGCAGAGGCGCGCCTCGCGGAGCAGGTCGTGCGGTGACGCCGGAAGGGCGCGCAGCGCGGCGGCGGCCTCCGGGCGACGGTCCTCGGCGAGCAGGAGCAGCGGCCGGACCCAGGGTTCGTACGGGCCCCAGGACCGGCCGTGCCCGTCGGGGTCGGGGACCAGCGGCCCCGGACCGCCCAGCCGCAGGGACAGCAGGGCGAGCGGCAGCAGACCGTCCTCCAGCCCGGGCATCGCGGTGGCGGGCAGGCGCGCGTGGGCGGCCCGGTACGCGACCTCGGCCGCGGCCGTGTCCCCCCGGATCGCCCGGCGCAGGCCGTCGTACCAGTGGGTGAACACCGCGACCAGCGGCAGGTCGTACCGGGCGGCGAGGCGGTCGGCGGCGGCGGCGTGGGCGTCGGCCGTGGCCAGGTCGGCGAGGGCGCTGTGCGCCTGGACGAGGACGAGGTGCCCGAGCACCTCGAAGGTCACCAGGCCCTGCCGGCCGGCGAGATCGACCAGTTCCGCGCCGATGCGGGCCCGCTCCGGCGCCAGGCCGGTGCGCGCGAAGGTGTGCATGAAGCGGGCGTTGAGGGCGAACGCCAGCAGCGGCGGGTCGTCCAGCCGCCGGGCGAGGGCCTCGGCCTCGACGGCCGCCCGGTGTCCCCGGTCGGTCGTGCCGCCGCGCAGCTCCAGGGCGAGGGTGCTCGACAGGCGGCTGCGCCCGGCGTCCTCGCCGTCGCCGAGGGCGATGAGCGCCCGCTCGGCGGCGTGCGCGATCCGGCGGGAGAGATGCTCGTCGTCGTTGCGGGTCCAGACGGCGGGGACCTCGAAGGCGGTCAGGACCTCGGCGACCAGGTGGGGATCGCCCAGCAGCTCGGCGGTGGTGAGCGCCTCGGCGCGGTGGCGGCGCGCCTGGTCCAGGTGCCCGGTGACGGCCAGGGCCCGGCCCAGTCCCATGAGCGCCCGCAGCTGTCCCCGGGGATCGTCCTCGATCCGACGGTGGGCGGCGACCGCCTCCTGCCACAGGCGGCCGGCGAGGTGCGGCTGGGACCGGCGTTCGGCCTGTTCGGCGGCGGCGGTGGCGTAGCGGACGGCGCGCGGTGCGGTGGCGCGCGTTCCGGCGCGGGTGAAGTGGTGCGCGAGCGCCCCGACGTCGTCGGGGCGCAGCCGTTCCAGGGCGTCACCGGCGGCGGCGTGCCAGTGGGTCCGGCGCGGCGCCGACAGATCGCCGTACAGCGTGTCCCGGACCAGGACGTGCGCGAACCGCAGCCGACCCTCCGTGCCCCGCTCGGTGAGGAATCCGGCGTGCACCGCGGCGTCCAGCGCGTCGAGCACGATCGCGTCGTCGTCGACCATGACGGCGAGCGCCTCCGTGTCGACGTGCCGCCCGAGCACGGCCGCCGCCTCCAGCACCCGCCGCACCCCGACGGGAAGGTACGCCAGGCGGTGCCGGATGACGTCCCGCACGCCCGCCGGCACGGTCTCCAGCGCCGATGGTCCCTCGGCGGCGAGCAGCCGGGCCAGCTCCCGGACGAAGAACGGGTTGCCGCCGCTGCGGCGGTGCAGCGACCGTACGGTCGGCGGGTCCAGGTCCCCGCCCGTGACGGAGCGGGCGAGCGCGGCGGTCGCGGGTTCGTCCAGCCCCTCGACGTAGATCCGCGCGGGTTCCACCCGGGCGAGGCGGGCCAGCGCGGCGGTCAGCGCGCCGGTGATGTCGGTGGCGCGGTACAGGCCGACGACGAGCACCGGACCGGTGACCGGCCGGGACTCCGCGACCAGGGCGGTCAGCAGGTCGAGCGTGTCCTCGTCGGCCCGGTGCAGGTCGTCGAGGACCAGCAGCACGGGCCCCCGGGCGGCCACCGACGTGAGCAGCGCGGCGGCGGCACGGTGCCGGTGAAACCGGACCACCGCCGGGTCCCCGCCCGGGGCCGGGCTCTCCACCGGGGAGGCATCCGGGGCCAACGCCCCGACGACCTGCGACCACGGCGGGTCCACCGGGGCGCCCTCGTACTCCGGGCTGCGCCCCCACGCCGTGGTCCACCCGTCGGCGGCCAGTCGGCGGGTGAGCGCCTCCGCGAGGGCCGTCTTGCCGGCTCCCGCGCCTCCGGACACCAGGGCGACCACGGGCCGCCGCTCGCGGGCGGCCCGCTCGGCCGCCGCCCGGAGCCGGTACTGCTCCTCGTCCCGGCCCACCAGCGGACGCGGTTCCTCCGGCGGCATCCCGGCGGTGCCGGGCGGTGTCGGGCGGCCGGACTCGGTCACCGGCGCCCCGGTCGCCGTGTCGGTGGGCGGATGCAGGTACGCCGCCTGGGCGAGGATGTCGGTCTCCAGCCGGCGCAGCCGGGGACCGGGGTCCAGGCCGAGTTCCGTCACGACCGTGTCGCGCAGACGGCGCAGGGCGGCCAGGGCGTCGCCCTGCCGGCCCGACCGGTACAGCGACTCGGCCCACAACCGCCAGGCGTCCTCCCGCAGCGGATGGGCGGCGGCGTGCGACTCCAGTTCCACGCTCGCCTCGGCGGCCCGGCCCAGCGCCAGGAGCGCCTCGCCCCGGCGTTCGGTGGCAATGGCCCGCAGCTCGTCCAGCCGGTTGATCTCGGCCCGCGCCCAGCCCGCGTCGACGAACTCCGCGTACGCCGGGCCCCGCCACAACGCCAGGGCGTCGGTCAGGCCGGACAGCGCCGCCGCCGCGTGACCCTCCGCCAGCAGGCGACCGGCGTCGGCGACCGCCGCCTCGAACCGCCACGCGTCGACCGCCTCGGGCTCGGCGCGCAGCACGTAACCGGGCGGGGCGGTGACCAGCAGCCGGGCCGGCCGGCGCGGCCGACGCTCCGGCTCCAGCGCCCGGCGCAGGTCCGCCACGAAGGTGCGGATCGCCGCCACCGCGCCCTCCGACGGCGTCTCCCAGAGATCGTCGACGAGCCGGTCGACGGGCACGACCCGCCCCCGGGCGACCACCAGGCGGGCCAGCACCGCGCGGTGACGCGGGCCGCCGAGGGGTACGGGACCGCGGTCGCCGACCGCCTCCACCGGACCCAGCACACCGAAGGTCACCGGTGCCCCCGCCCGCCAGGTCATGGCACCACTCTAGGCAGCGGCGAACCGCGCACACGCCCGCGAGGTGGCACTCATCCGGTACTCATCCGCTGCTCATCGCCCCCGGGCAGGCTCGACCTCAACACCCACGACGAGCAGGAAGGTTCCCCGTGAACCCCACGATCAACGGATTCGCCTACCACCGCGTCACCGTCGCCGACGGCGTCACGCTGAACGCGGCCGTCGCCGGCTCCGGCAGCCCCGTGGTGCTGCTGCACGGCTTCCCGCAGACCCACCTCATGTGGCGGCACGTCGCCGCCGACCTCGCCGCCGACCACACCGTGATCGTCCCGGACCTGCGCGGCTACGGCGACAGCGACAAGCCCGCCGACCCCGACGGCACCGCGTACGCCAAGCGAACCATGGCCGCCGACGTGGTGGCGCTCGCCCGTGCCCTGGGTCACGAGCGTTTCGCCCTCGCGGGCCACGACCGGGGTGCCCTGGTCGCCATCCGCGCCGGCCTGGACCACCCCGGCACGATCACCCACCTCGCCTCGCTCGACGTCCTTCCCACCCTGGACATGTGGGGCGTCCTGCACGGAACCTCCGCCGCGGTCGCCTTCCACCTCTACCTGATGGCCCAACCGGCCGGCCTGCCCGAGCAGCTCATCGGGGCCAGCCCCGACGCCTTCTTCGGCTACTTCCTCGACCTCTGGACCCGGGATCCGGACGCCATCCCCGCCGACGTGCGGGCGGCGTACCTGGCGGCGTCCCGGAACGCGGTCCCGTCCATCGTCGCGGACTACCGCGCGTCCGCCGGCATCGACGTGGCGCACGACCGCGCCGACCGGGACGCCGGCAACCAGCTGCGCATGCCGGTGTCCGTCCTCCAGCAGGACTGGGGTGCCGCCCTCGGCTTCGACGCCGCCGGCCTCTGGCGCTCCTGGGCGCCGGACCTGCGGCACACCACCGTCTCCTGCGGTCACTTCATGGCCGAGGAGGCGCCCACCGAGGTCGTCAAGGCGCTGCGGGACCTCCTGGCCCGGTGAGCGGTCGGGTGGCTCCGGGCGGGAGATCCCACCCGGAGCCACCGGCGCCGGACGGCGGGAAGCCTAGCGGGCCGGGAAGCGCAGCACCCGGTCGTCCCCGTCGCGGACGTCCCCGCGGCCGTCGGTGTTGGAGGTGGTCACCCACAGCGCCCCGTCCGGCGCCACCTGCACCGTCCGCAGCCGGCCGTACCGGTCGGTGAGCTGCGCCGACGGCTCACCGAGGCGGTCGCCGTCCAGCGGGATCGTCCACAGCCGCTCGCCGCGCAGGGCCGCCACGTACACCGTGTCACCGGCGATGGCCATGCCCGACGGCGAGGCGTCGCGGGTCTTCCAGACGACCAGCGGGTTCGTGTACCGCCCGCCGTCGGTGTCGCCCTCTCCCTCGACCCCGGGCCAGCCGTAGTTGCGCCCCGGCTCGATGCGGTTCACCTCGTCGACCTCGTTCTGGCCGAACTCGGTGGCGAACAGCCGCCCCGCCGAGTCCCAGGCCAGGCCCTGCACGTTGCGGTGGCCGAGGCTGTAGACCGGCGAGCCCGCGCGCGGGTTGCCGGGCGCCGGCTCCCCGTCCGGGGTCAGGCGCAGGATCTTGCCGTTCGGGCTCGCCGGCTGCTGCGACAGCTGCGTGTCACCGGCGTCGCCGGTGCCCACGTACAGCAGGCCGTCCGGACCGAACGCGATGCGTCCGCCGTTGTGGATGCCCGCCTTGGCGATGCCGTCGAAGATCACCTCGGGGTCCCCGCCGTCGAGGCGGAACCGGACGATCCGGTTGTCGCGCTCCGCCGTGAAGTAGGCGTAGACCAGGTTGTCCTGCGCGAAAGTCGGCGAGACCGCGAGGCCCAGCAGGCCGCCCTCGCCCTGCGCCGCCACCCCCGGCACCTCGTACACCTGCCGGGCCGCGCCGCCGCCCGGGGTCACCCGCAGCACCCGACCGGTGTCCCGTTCGGCGACCAGGGCGTCGCCGCCGGGCAGGAACGCCAGGCCCCACGGCACGTCGAGGCCCTGCGCGATCTCCTCGGCGGCGCCGAGGTCGGGCGTACCGGTCGGGGCGCTGGCGGCGGCGCTCGTGGCCACGGCCTGCGACGGCCGCGCGGTGGGCTCTCCGCCTCCGTCGCCGCCACCGCAGCCGGCGGTGGCGGCGACCGCGATCAGCGCGACGTACGCCCGACGCCGCCGTGTGCCGCCCGTGACTCGTGCCATGCCGCTCCTCGATGGGCCGTGGGGACACCCTTCCGGTCACGGTGCCCGTGGACACCAGGCGATCACAGGAGACCGAAAGAGCGGGGAAAGCCCGACCGTAGATCGGCGGACGCCGGGTCGCAACGGCTGCCCTACACCAGCCGGGCGTCGTGAGCGAGCAGGGCGAGCTGCGTGCGGTTGCTGAGATCCAGCTTGGTGAGGATGTGCGAGACGTGCGCCTTGACGGTGGACAGCCCCATCATCAGGTCGGTGGCGATCTCGGCGTTGGACCGGCCTCGCGCGACGGCCACGACGACCTCGCGCTCGCGCGGGGTGAGCACGTCCAGCGCCGCCCGCGCCCGCTCGTACACCTCCGCGTCGTCGGCGACCTGCCGCATCAGGCGTCGGGTGACACCCGGCGAGAGCATCGGGTGCCCGCCGGCGACGGCGCGGACCGCCTGGCTGATCCGCTGCGGCGGAGTGTCCTTGAGGAGGAACCCGCTGGCGCCGGCCCGCAGGGCGCGTACGACGTGGTCGTCGGTGTCGAAGGTGGTGAGCACGATGATCTCCGGTGGCCGGGGGCGGCGGCGCAGCCGTTCGGTGGCGGTGATGCCGTTGACGCCCGGCATCCGGATGTCCATCAGCACCACGTCCGGCGCGTGCCGGTCCACCGCGGTCAGCGCCTGCGCGCCGTCGGCCGCCTCACCCACCACGGTGATGCCGTCGTCGCCGTCGAGCATGGTGGTCAGCACGTTGCGGACCAGAGGATCGTCGTCGACGATCACGACCCGGACGATGCCGGTCAGGTCGGCCACGGCAGCCGCCCGGTCAGGTGGAAACAGCCGGAGTCGTCGACGTGGTGGGTGACGGATCCACCCGCCACGGCGGCCCGCTCGGCGAGACCGATCAGCCCGGTACCGGGGTCCCCGGCCATCGTGGCGCGCCCGGAGGTGGGGTTGCGGACGGAGACGGTCAGGTGCCCGCCGGGCGCTCCGGCGAGGGTGAGCAGTACCGGTTGTCCGGTGGCGTGCCGGCGGGCGTTGGTGAGCGCCTCCCGCACGATGTGGTACGCGGTGCGGCTCAGCGTGGCCGGGATCGCGTCCGGTGCGGCGAGCCGGTCGTCCGTCTCGATGCGCTGGCCGGCGGCCCGCGCCTCCGCGAGCAGGTGGGGAAGGTCGGCGAGGGTCTGGTTGGCCGGCGGGTCGCTGTCGGCGTCGTCGCTCCGCAGCAGCGTCACCACCTCGCGCAACTCGGCGAGGGCCTGCTGGGCGCTGGCCCGGACGACCCCGGCTGCGGCGCTCAGGCGCTCCGGTGACGCGTCCGGCCGGTACTCCATGGCGCCGGCCGCCGCCGCCAGCAGGGACAGCCGATGCGCCAGCACGTCGTGCATCTCCCGCGCGATCCGGTTCCGCTCGCCCGCCCGCGCCTCGGCGACGCGGCGCTCCTGCTCGCGTTCCGCTCGTCGGGCCCGGTCCCGCAGGGCCGCCACCAGGGCGTGCCGCGCCCGCGCCCAGGTGCCCCAGCCGAGCAGCGCCGCGAACGCGGCGGCGATGAGCAGGAACCACCAGCCGTACGGCAGGCCGGCCACCGGCCGCCACCGGCCCAGCACCGCCTCGCCGGTCAGGCCGGCGATCGTCACCGCCAGGGCCGGCCGGAAGGGCCGGTGCCGAGCGGTCCACAGCACCGCGAAGCTCGCCACCGGCGTGACCACCGGGGACAGCCCCACCAGCAGGCCGGCGAGCACCCCGCCGACCTCCGGACGGCGCACGACCACCGGCACGAGCGCCACCCCGACGACCGCCAGGGTCACGTCGAGCGGGAGCGTCGTGGCCGGCCCGGAGCGCGTCGCCGCCCACAGGGAGGTGGCGACCAGGACGCCGACGGCCGACGTCGACACGGCCGCCGCGACGGCGGTCCGCTTCCACGGCCGGCCGACACACCCCGCGACGGTCTCCACACGAGCAACGTACTGGCGGCCGGCCGACGGGGAACACCTCCTTTGGTAGGGGTTGCCCGGCCCCGGGGCGTACGCCCGGCGACACCACGGCCGATTCGCGGCGCGCCGGCGACCACCCAGGCTGTGCCCATGACGAACCTTCTCCTGCGCCGCTCCGCCGTCACGGTCGGGGCGACCGTCCTCGCCGCGGCGGTGTTCGCCGTACTGACCGAGGTGGCCGACATCGACCTGGCCGCCCGTGCGGGCGACTCGACGCGGCACGTCACCGTGGCGGCGACCGTGACCGCCGCCATCGTCGCGGCTGCCGCCGGATGGGCCCTGCTCGCCGTACTGGAACGCCGGACGGCTCGGGCCAGGGGTGTGTGGACGGCGGTGGCCGTCGTGGTCCTGCTGCTCTCCCTGCTGGCCGGACCGGCCACCGGGATCGGCGCGGCGGCGAAGCTCGGCCTCACGCTGCTGCACGTCAGCGTCGGGGCAGTGCTCATCCTCGGCCTGCCACGCCGGGGGCCGGGGCGATGACGATGCTTACCGTACGACGGCACGACGGTGCCTTCCTCCTCGACGGGCACGGGGGTGCCCCGGCCCGGCTGCGCACCGGCTGGACGTGGCGGTGCGGCGAGATCCACACCGGCGACGCGACGTGGACCGTCACGCCCACCGACCGGCACCGCATCGGCGTCGCCGCCGACGGCGAGCACGGACGGGTGGTGCTGCTGGATCCGCGCGGATCACGACTGCCAGGACCGGGCGGGCCGGCGCGGTGGTCGCCCGGACGTCACCGGGGCGAGTTGAGCCGCGACGGCAACCACCTGGTGGTGCGCCTGCCCGCCTGGCCGCGCGGGGCGGTCCGGGTCGACGTGACCGGCACCTGGTACGCCCTGGAATTGGTGGTCCTCACCGCCTGCTTCGCCATGATGACCCGCCGGCGCAGGCGCACCCTGACGATCGTCGCGATCGTCGGCGCGACCGGGCACGGTCCCGTCGCCTGAGCGCCCGGTGGTGCCGTCACGCGCACACGGGGGCGTGGCGACGGCGCTCGACCGGTTGCGGCGCGGCTCCGGCACGACGTGCGTCACGTCGTGCCGGGGCCCGGGCAGGGCGCGTCCGGGCCGTGAGAGCCTGACGGCGACAGCATCGCCACGCGCCGCCCGCTCCGTCCCCGGACCGGCCTCGGCCGGGTATCCGCAGGTCAGTGACCCCGTCACCGGCGGGCCGTCGCCGCCGGGGAAGAGGAGCGGATGAGTACGCACGACGTCGCGGTCGCCGCGCCGCCGGACCAGACGGGCCGGGGGAGCGGTTTCCTGCCGTCGCTGGTGCTGGCCGCGCTCGCCTTCGCCTTCGTCACCGGTGAGACGCTGCCGGTCGGGCTGCTCGGGGACATGGCCACCGGGCTGGACACCTCACCGGGCGTCGTCGGGCTGTCGGTGACCGTGTACGCGGCGATCGCCGCGCTGACGGCCGTACCGGTGACCCGGCTGCTCGCGCGCTGGCCCCGACGGCGGGTCCTGGTCACCGGGGCCGGCGTGTTCGCCGCGGGACACGTCCTCGTCGCCGCCGCACCGACGGTCGGGTTCCTGATGGCCGGGCGCGCGGTGGCGGCGGTCGCGCACGGGCTCTTCTTCGCCGTGGCGATGCCCGTCGCGGCCCGTCTGGCGGCGCCGGAGCACCGGGGACGGGCGAGTGGGCGCATCGCGGTGGGCGGCGCCAGCGCCCTGGTCGTGGGGACACCACTGGCGACGCTGACCGGTCAGGCGCTGGGCTGGCGCGCCGCGAACGTGGCCGTCGTCGTACTCGCGTCGGTGCTGGCGGTCGTGCTGGTGCGTACGCTGCCGTCGCTGCCCGGCGCGGGCGAGGACCCGGCGGCCGGCGGTCGGCTGGTGCCCACGCTGCGCTTCCCGGGTGTCGGGGTGGTCTTCGCGGTGACCCTGCTGGCGGTCGGCGGGCACTTCGCGCTCTTCACCTACCTGGCGCCGTACGCCGACGAGCACCTCGGCGTACGCGGCCCGGCCTTCTCCGTGGTGCTCTTCGTCTTCGGCGTCGCCGCGGTGGCGGGCAGCGCGATCGGCGGCCGGCTCGCCGACGCCCGGCCGGTCACCAGTACGCGGGCGGCGACCGCCGTGTTCATGGTCGTGCCGGCGGCACTGTGGGCCAGCGGTGTCGCCGACGCGCCGATGCTCGGAGCGGCGCTGCTCGCCCTGTCCGGGGCGTCGTTCTCGGTGCTCGCGGTGCTCACCGCGCTGGCCGTCCTGCGGCGGGTCGACGACGCCCACGCCGAGACCGGCAACGCGCTGCACAGCATCACGTTCCAGGTCGGCATCCTCGGTGGGTCGGCGCTCGGCTCGCTGTGCTACCGGCTGGGACACCTGGACCTGATCCCGGTCGTCACGGCGGCGTCCGGGGCGGTGGCGCTGCTGGCCACCCTGGCCGTCGGTCGTGCGTTCGGGCCGCGGGACCCGGACTCCGGCGTCCGGCAGCCCGACGCACGCTGATCGTCGGGACGGGCGGATCCGTAGGATCGGCGGCATGGCGTTGCTGCACCGGGCGGAGATCCGGCCCACCAAGCTGGAGCTGCTCGCGACCTGGCTACCCGAGCAGCCCTGGTTCCGGGGCGGGACCGGCACCGAGGTGGAGCGCGTCGCGGCGTACCGCTTCGACGACCCGGCCGGCGAGGTCGGCATCGAGACGATGCTCGTGCGCGTCGGGGACGGGCCCGTCCACCAGGTGCCCCTCACGTACCGGGGTGCGCCCCTGCCCGGGGCCGACGACCGCCTGGTCGGCACCACCCACCACTCGGTGCTCGGCGAGCGCTGGGTCTACGACGGGTGCGGGGACCCGGTCTACGCCGCCACGCTGGCCGATGCCATCCTCGCCGGCACCGGACAGGCCGAGGAGTTCTTCTCCGTCGACGGCCGGCGCGAGGTCCGCCCGCCGAACATGACGGTCGCCGTCGACGGCACCGCCGGAGCCGGCGCGCCGGACGACGGGGGCGAGCGGATCGCCACCGACGCCGCCGACCTGGCCGTCCTGCGCCGGCCCGCGGAGGACGCCGCGCTGACCGGGCGGGCGCTCACCGGCACCTGGCCCGGCCAGCCGACCCCGCTGCCGCTGGCGTACGCCTGGCCGCGCCGCTGACCTCGTCCGCGTGACATCCCGCGGGGCGTACGCTGCTTCCGTGGATCAAGAAGACCGGATCGCCCTGTTCCTCGACTACGAGAACCTCGCCCTGGGGGCGCGGGACCACCTCGGCGGCGTGGCCTTCGACTTCCGGCCGATCGCCGACGCCCTCGCCGAGCGGGGGCGGGTGGTGGTGCGGCGCGCGTACGCCGACTGGTCGTACTTCGACGAGGACCGCCGGATGTTGACCCGGTCCCACGTCGAGCTGATCGAGATACCGCAGCGCATGGGCGCGTCGCGGAAGAACGCCGCCGACATCAAGATGGCCGTCGACGCGATCGAGCTGGCCTTCGAGCGGGACTACATCTCGACGTTCGTGATCTGCACCGGTGACAGCGACTTCACCCCGCTGGTGCACAAGCTGCGGGAGCTGAACAAGCAGGTGATCGGCGTCGGCGTGGAGAACTCCACCTCGGCGCTGCTGCCGCCGGCCTGCGACGAGTTCCTCTACTACGACCGACTGGAGGGTGTCGACCTTCCGCCCGCGCGGGGCCGGCGCGGTCGCCCGGCACGCACGGTTCGCCCGGAACCGCAGCAGGTCGAGCCCGTGGAGCAGGTCGAGCCGGAGCCGCAGCCCGTGGTCGAGGAGCCGGCCCGGGACGTCGAGACGCTGGCGGTCCTGGTGGCCCAGACGGTGGCCGGTCTCCAGGGCAGCTCCGGCGGTGAGGTGACCGCCTCCCGGCTGAAGCGCACCCTGCTGCGCAAGGACCCGACGTTCAGTGAGTCCAACTACGGCTTCCGCACCTTCGGTGAACTCCTGCGGCACCTCGCCACGCAGACCGTGATCGAGCTGGCCGAGGGCCCGGCCAAGGGTGACCCGGAGGTCTCCCTGCCCGAGCACGGCGACCGCGAGGTGGCCTTCGCCCTGCTGCGTTCGGTGGTGCAGGACCTCTCCGGCCGCAACGGCGAGGTCGCCCTGTCCGGGCTGAAGAACCAGCTGCGCCGGGCTCGGCCGGACTTCAGCGAGAAGAAGCTCGGCTACCGGAGCTTCCTCCAGTTCTGCAAGGCCGCCGCCACCGCCCGCGTGGTCGACCTGCACTGGAGCGCCGACGCCGACGACTACCTGCTCACCGCCCCGACGTCCTGACCGCCGGTTCCCGGGGTTCCCGGGTTCCCGGGCATGATCGACTCGACGTCATTGACATCGGGGTGACCGAGGGAGGTTTTCAGCCCGACATCAGTGACATCGAGTGGATCTACACCGCGCGGACCAGGGGGCGGCGAACGCCCGCACGGAGGATGTACAGCTCGCGGCGGCGTACCGCCTCGCCCCTTGCGCTCAGCTCGTACCCGTCGATCCAGGCCCACCCCTCGTAGGGATGCCGGTCGGCGATCTCGCGGATGACCCGGACCGTGAGTGGCCGGACGAACTGGGGACTCGCCGCGCGGGTCAGGAGGATCAGGTCTCCCGCCCTGAACGCCGCGCTCACCGCCCTCTCCCGGCCTGAACGGGTTCGGCATGGACTCCTCCTCGGGCGGGACGTGGCGGACATCTGGCCGGACACGTCGAGACGTCGTGAACCCATATGGTTCCGTCCCTGGCAGGAGATCGAGCGCGAGGCGGTGTCGCTCCGGTGGTTCGAGTCGGCCGTCCTACCCGGACTGCTCCAGACCGAGGCGTACGCCCGCGCGGTGCTCGTCGGCGCGGGCCTCCTCCCGCACGCCGACGTCGAGCGGCACGTCGCCGCTCGGCTCGCTCGGCAGGGCATTCTCCGCCGGGACGATCCACCGCAGTTCACCGCTGTCGTCGACGAGGCGGTCCTCCGCCGGCCGGTCGGCGGCCAGGCGGCCATGCGGGAGCAGTTGGAGGCCCTGTGGACCCCAACGGCGCGAGATGGCGCAAGAGCAGCCGCAGCAGCGGCAACGGCGGCGCATGTGTCGAGGTCGCGGACAACCTGTCCGGCGTGGTCGGCGTACGGGACTCCAAGGACCCCGCCGGCCCGGCCCTGATGTTCACCGTGGCCTCGTGGCGCGCTTTCGTCATCGGGGTCGCCGGGCGCGCCTGACCATCGCCGACACGCGGAGGTGGTCAGGCGCCGCGCGACGTGTCCGGTGTCGGGTCGCCGCTTCGACGTACCGGTGGAGGACCACCGCCGTCGAAGGAGCCCGCCATGACCGCCGAGACCGACCGGACCCGTTCCCGCCTGCGCCACCTGCGCTGGATCCCGCAGGTGGCGCTGGCCCTGGTGATGCTCGCGGCGGGGGCCGCCAAGCTCGGCGGCGAACCGGCCATGGTGGACATGTTCGACGACATCGGCGCCGGGCAGTGGTTCCGGTACGTCGTGGGCGCCCTGGAGATCGCCGGGGCGGTCGGGCTGCTGGTGCCCCGCCTCGCCCGGTACGCCGCGCTGGGCCTCGTACTGCTGCTCACCGGCGCGGTGATCACCAACCTGGCTGTCCTGCGGACCTCACCGTGGAGCGCGCTGGCCCTCCTGGCCCTCGCCGTCGGCACCGCCGCCCTCGTTCACCTCGATCACGACGGTACGGGGAGGACCGCGCCCTCGGCGGCGGAGCGGTGAGCCAGCTCGATCAGCGCGACCGTGTCCACCGCGTCACGCGGGTCGACCGGGAGCGGACCCTCGTCCCGCAGCGCCGCCGCCACCTGCGCGTAGAAGCTCTGGTAGCGCCCCGGCTGCGTGCGCACCGGCCGAAGGTCGTCGTCGGAGCCGAGCCGCCCGTACCGCTCGGGCCCGACCTCGCCCCAACCCGGCGTGCCCGGTCGGCCACCGTCGCGCAGCGCGGCCTCCTGCGGGTCCAGACCCCACGAGGTGTACGCGGCCCGGTCACCGAGGATCCGCAGGCGCGGCCCGAGCTGTGCGGCGACCGCGCTCATCCAGAGATGCGAGCGGACCCCGCCGGTATGGGTCAGTGCCACGAACGCGTCGTCGTCGACCCGGGCTTCCGCCCGACGGCGGTCCACCTCGGCGTAGACGGACGACACCGGCCCGAAGAGCTGCACCGCCTGGTCGATCAGATGCGCGCCGAGGTCGTAGAGGACGCCGCCGGCCTCGTCCGGTGCGGCGTTCTCGCGCCAGCCGGACTTGATCGCCGGCCGCCACCGCTCGAAACGGGACTCGAAGCGGGCGACGCTGCCCAGCGCTCCCTCGTCGACCAGCCGACGGGCGGTGAGGAAGTCCCCGTCCCAGCGGCGGTTCTGGAACACCGTCAGCGGCACGCCCCGCCGGCTCGCCTCGGCGACCAGCTCGCGGCCCTCGGCGGCGGTGGCGGACAGCGGCTTGTCCACGACCACGGGGATGCCGGCGGCCACCGCGGCGCGGGCGGCGGACACGTGGTGCCGGTTCGGGGTGGCGACCACGACCAGGTCGAGGGCTTCGGGGGAGCGCCACAGCAGGTCCGGGTCGTCCACCAGCCGCGCGTCGGGGTGCTCCCTCCGTACCTGAAGCCGGCGCTCCGGATCACGCGTCACCACCGCGTGCAGCCGCAGGCCGGGCGTCGCGGCGATCAGCGGGGCGTGGAAGACCCGGCCGGCCACCCCGTACCCCAGCAGCCCCACCCGCAGCGGCCCCTTCGCCGTCTCCGCCATGCGACCCCCCATCTCGTGATCACTTCCAACCTACGCCGTCGATCGGTGACGCCTCCCCGGTGACACGGACGGCGTGTCGTACCGGGGAGGCGTCAGCGATCGGTGCGGTGGCTCCGGCCCGTCTACGACCGCGCCGACCGGACCTCGGCCTGGTTCAGCAGGGTCTCGTCGAGGTAGCACCACGCCCATTCCTCGTCCGGTTCCACCGACGCGGCGATCGGGTGGTCCGTGTCCTGGAAGTGCCGGGAGGCGTGCCGTTGCGGCGAGGAGTCGCAGCAGCCGACGTGCCCGCAGGACAGGCAGACCCGCAGGTGCACCCAGGTGGTGCCCTCCAGAAGGCACTCCTGACAGCCGGGTGCGCTGGGCAGGACCGGGACGATCGTCCCGATGTGCGGGCAGGGCGTGTCCGGGTCCGGCCGCCAGGTGACGATCGAGTGCACGTCCACCCGGGTCGGGCCCCGCTGCGGGCCGGCGAGACCGGTGAGGACCGCCTGGGTCAGGGCGGTGTGGCCGGCGCGGGTGGCGTCCACGAGCCGGTCGGCACCGGCCGCCGCCAGCAGGTCGAGATCGGCCGGCTCGTCGAGCCGGACGACGATCGTGGCGGCGGGGGCGACGGTGCGGACCACGGACGCGATCCGCTGGGCGTTCTCCGGGTCGTCCTCGGGGATCACCACCATCCGGGCCTCCGCCAGCCCGGCCCGCTCCAGGATGTGCTGCCGGGTCGAGTCGCCGCGCAGCACCTCGTGCCCGTCGGCCTCGGCCTCCGCCGCGCCGTCCGGGTTGAGGGTCACGATCACCAGGGGTACGCGGGCCGTGGCCAGGTTGGACGCGAGGGATCGGGTGGCGGCGCCGTACCCGCTGATGATGACGTGGCCGCGGGCCCCGCCGCCGGCGGCGCTCGACGCGGTGTCCTCGGTCGGCGCCCCCGCTCGGCGGCCGCGCCGCTCGATCGCACCACCCAGCCCGCGGCCGGCGGTGCCCAGCCACGGGGTGGCCACCATCAGCAGCACGGTGGCCGCGATGAACGCCTGCACACCGTCCTCGCCCAGACCGGCGGGGGAGAGCCCGTACTCGCGGCCGACCCGTTCCAGCACGAACGAGAACTCGCCGACCTGCACGATCAGCAGCGACAGGCCGGCCACCACCGCCGGCCGTACCCGCAGCACGGCCGCCGACACAGCCGTCGCGACGCTCTTCACCAGCAGGACGCCGCCGACGGCGGCCAGGACCAGCGGCAGGTTGGCGACCAGGAAACCGAGGTCGAGGAGCATGCCGACGGAGACGAAGAAGGTCGCCGAGAACAGGATCTGCAACGGCAGGATCTCGCCCAGCGCGTGCTCGGAGTGGCGGCTCTCGCTCACCACCATGCCGGCGAGGAACGCGCCCAGCGACACGCTCACCCCGAAGAGGCTGGTCAGGTACGCGGTACCGAAGCAGATCGCGATCACCGTCAGCAGGAACACCTCGGGCGAACAGGCCCGCGCCACCACCTCCAGCAGGCGCGGCATCACCCAGCGGGCGACGGCCAGCACGACCGCGACGATGCCGACGGCCGTGCCGAGCGCCACCGCGACGTCCAGCGCCGACCCGCCCGAGCCACCCAGCATCGGTACGAGCAGCACCATCACCACGATGGCCAGGTCCTGGAAGATCAGGTACGCCAGCGCGGTGCGCCCGGTCTCGGTCTGCGTCTCGCCCCGGCTGGCCAGCAGCCGCAGCACGATGGCCGTCGACGACAGCGACACGAGGAAGCCGGTGAAGACGCCGACCTGCCAGGACACCCCGAACAGCGCCAGCGCGGCGGTGGCGACGCCGACGGTCAGCGCGACCTGGAGACCGCCGCCGATCACGATCAGCCGCCACATGGCCGCGAGCCGGCTCAGCGAGAACTCGATGCCGATGGTGAACAGCAGCAGGATGACGCCCACCTCGGCGGCCACGTCGACGGCCTCCTGGCTGCGCACCAGCCCCAGCGCGTGCGGGCCGATCGCCACGCCGGCGAGCAGGAAGCCGACGATCGGCACGATCCGGATACGGGTGGACAGGTAGCCGATCACCGCCGCCGCCAGCATCAGGGCGACGATCTCGGCGAGGAACGCGGGCGGACCTTCGGCGGCCGCGAGGACCGTGGGCAGCTGCACGCGGCGAATGTTATCCGGTGGGCGGCGCCAACTCCCCGACCGTGAGAAACGGCTCCAACGCGGCGAGGGTCGCCCACGGCTGTTCGAGTTCGAGGTTCGAGCGCGCGCCCGGGACCCGGACCACCGGGACCGCGAGGTTGACCCGCTCGAGCCGCTCCCGCACCGACGGTCGGACCTGCGTCTCCTGCTCGCCCCACAGCATCAGGCCGGGCACCGGTAGGTCGCGCAGCAGCGGCGCGAGGTCGTAGCGGAGGTCACCGGAGAGGAAGGGCAGCGCGGCGTACGCGGCGTTCGGCTGGCGCGCCGAGAACACGCCCGCGTCGACCACCTCGGCCGGCACCGCCGCCGGGTCGCGGAAGCCCTGCCGGCGGAACCACCCCTCGATCGCCGAGCGCCGGTGGAACAGCACCCGGTACGCGGCCGGACCGAGCCGTGCCGACCGGGCCAGCGGGCTCAGCGTCAGCCGGGCGACCGGGCCGAAGGCGTCCTCGCCGAAGTCCCGCCCGCCGGTCGGCGCGAGCATCGCGAGCCGGCGGACCGACGCGCCCGCCCGGATCGCGGCGATGGTGAACCCGACCGCGAGCGACTGGGCCACCACAGCGGGGGCCGGGTCGGTGAGGGCGGTCAGCGCGCGCACTTGGGCGACGTAGTCGTCGAACAGCAGCGGCCGGTCCGGGTGCGCCGAGCAGCCGAACCCGACCCAGTCGGGGGCGAGCACCCGCTGCGTGCGGGCCAGCTCGGGCCCGATGCGGTGCCAGTAGTACGAGGACGCGCCGCCGCCCACGCCGTGCAGCAGCAGGACCGGGTCGCCGGTGCCCGCCTCGTACACCGCGACGCGTCCGGCGGGGGTGTCCACGTCCCGCCGTACGAAACCGTGCCGGGTCAGGTCCACGGCGGGCGTGCCGTCCAGCTCCGGCGTCCGGGCCACCCAGGCCGCCGCCGCCCCGACCGCGCCCACCACTCCGGCCGCCCCGACCGCCCCGGTCAGGAGCGCCGCCCGTCCACCCCGTCCAGCCCTGCCACCCCGCCCACCAGCCACACCCCGACGCTAATCCCGCACCGGCCCCCGCGCAGCCGATCCCCCCACCCTCACCCCCGCTCCCCGCCCCCGCTCCCCGCCCCCTGCCCCCGGCCCCGCCCGCCCCCCGCCCCCGCGATCTTGCAGTTTCTGCCCCGGCGCAAGCCGCGAAAGCCGCATCTCGGCGACCGAAAGTGCAAGATCGCGAAACTCAGGTTGGGGGTGGCGGGTCAGAGGGAGTGGCGGACCCAGACGTTGGGTTCCACGTAGACGGCGTGGTCCTGTGCCACGTCGCACCAGACCGGGGCCAGCGCCTGCGGCACGTGCACCGGGCCGGTGCGGTCGAAGGGCAGGCCGGTCCAGGACCGCCACTCGGCCAAAGTGCCGGGGATGGTCATCGACCGGGGCGCCACCGAGTCGATGCGGCCACCGGCCCGCACGTGCACCCGCAGCCACGGGTCGACCGGCAGGCCGTCGTCGCGGACCTGGTACGCGTACTCCCGCATCGGCTGGTCCGGGTCCCGCTTGCCGTTCGGGCGGACCGGCGCGACCAGTTCGGTGAAGCCGAGGCGGCGGGCGTTGTCGCGCATCGCCGCCAGCATCCGGGCGGACACCCCGGCACCACGGGCCTCCGGCCGTACGCAGATCTCCAGCGCCGAGACCAGGTTCGGGGTCGTGCCGGCGAGGCGGTTGATGCTCGCCCGCTGCACGATCCGGTCCCACCCGCCCGGCGGCAGCGTGTCCTGCGTCCAGTGCAACGGCACGCTGTACGCGCGGGCGACCGCCCGGGCCGGCGCGGCCGGGTCGAGCGCGAGGAACACGTGCTCCGGGTAGTGCCGGTCGGCGACGGCGTAATAGAGCGCCGCCATCGGGTCCCAGGTCATGAACTCCGGCCAGGCGCCGTCGAAGTCGTCGAGCAGCGGCACCAGGTCGGGGCGCTCGGCCAGCGTGACGATCTCAAGATGCATCGTGCGGACGTTAGTAGCCGCCCGGCCGCTCCGCACCGCCATTTCGGCGGGCTCGGGCGCGGCGTGCCTCATCGGCCGGCTCGGACCCGCAGGGCGTTAAGAAGGGGCCCTTCCTCTACCTGAGGCGTTAAGAAGGGGCCCTTCCTTGCACCGGAAAAGGGGCGGGCCGCCCGATCCTCTGAGGGGGAGGATCGGGCGGCCCTGGTGGGATGGGATCAGGTGAGGGGTTCGATCCAGATGTTGCGGTAGCGGATGTTGGCGCCGGGGTCACCGTGGTCCTGGAGGCGGATCGGACCGTTGGACGCGGACTCCGCGGCACCGCCGCCGGTCGGGCTGGTGATCTCGACGTTGTCGTGGATCAGCGTGCCGTTCCAGCGCACGGTCACCCGGGCGTTTGCGGTCTTGTTGCCCGAGCCGTCGAACCGGGCCGCCCGGAACGTGATGTCGTACGTCTGCCAGGTCTCCGGCGCGGTGGCCGCGTTGCTGTCGGCCGCCTTCCGGCTGTAGATCGCCCCGGCCTCGCTGTTGTCCAGCGACGTGTCCCCGTACGAGTCGAGGACCTGGATCTCGTACCGGTCCTGCAGGTAGACGCCGCTGTTGCCGCGCGCCTGCCCGGTGACGGTGGACGGGTAGGTCGGCTGCCACCACTCGACGTGGAGGTTGAAGTCGCCGAAGTTCTGCTTCGTCCGGATGTCACCGCCGGCGACCTCCGCCGAACCGTTCGCCAGCGGCCAGGTGGCGGCACCGTCGCTGGTGGTCTCCCACGCGTCCAGGTCGTCACCGTCGAAGAGCTGGATCCGGTTGCTCCCGGTCCCGCCGTTGACCACCCAGTGCTGGTTGGCGCCACCGACGTACGCCCAGATCTGGATCTGGGTGCCGTCGGCGCTGGAGTTGCCGGCCGCGTCCAGCACCTTGCCGGACTGCGGGTTCAGGATGGAGCCGTTGGACTGCGGCTGCCACACCTGCGCCCCCGAGCCGTTGCAGCTCCACAGCTGCACCTTCGTGCCGTTGGCGCTGCCACCCTGGCTGACGTCCAGGCACTTGCCGAGCGCCTGGTAGGTGTCGCCGACGCGGGTCCAGTTCTGGGCGTTGGTGCCGTTGCAGTTCCAGAGCTGGATCTTGGTGCCGTCGGCGGTGGCCGAGTTGCTGACGTCCAGGCACTTGCCACCGATCCCGGTGATCGTGCCGGCCGCGCCACCGCCACCGCCACCGCCACCGCCACCGCCACCGGACGGGGCGTACACCTCGAACTCGTAGACCCGAGCCGCCAGGTCGGTGTTGTTGGTCGGCGCGGTGATGTTCAACCGTACGTAGCGCGCCGTGACCGCCGTGATGTCGTGCGTGGTGGTGCTGGCGGTGTTGCCGGTGACCGTCGCCCGGGTGGTCCAGTTCGAACCGTCGGTGCTGGTGGCGATGGTGAAGTCCTTGGTGTTCCAGGCGCTGTTCTCACCGCCGGCCCCGGCGTGCTTCACGATGAACTTGTTGACGCTCTGGCTGGAACCCAGGTCGACCTGGAGGTACTTGTTGGTTCCCGTCGAGCACCACTTGTCGGCGTTGCCGCCGGAGACGCTGCCGTTGACGGCCTTGGCCGGGCCCTCGGTGGCGGCGCAGGAGCTGTCCGCGGTGGCCGTCTTGTTCAGCGCCAGGTTGGTGCCGTCGGTCGGCGGCGGGGTGCCGCCGGGGATGGCGTTGAGCGTGTACCAGGCCTCGGTGCTCCACAGGGACGCGCCGGTGGTCGAGGTGAACGGCCGCGGGGAGCGGACGTACACCACGTGGCCGGCCTTGCGTCCGGCGACGGTCAGGTTGACCTTCTTGCCGTCGGCGGAGAGGGTGGCGGCGCTGACGGTCAGCGTCTCCTCACCGATCTTCGGCCCGCCGTAGCCGGCGGTCGGCTCGTAGCGCCACTGCTTGACCGTGTAGCGGGCGGCCAGGTCGGCGGCGGTCGCGGTGGACACCGGCTGCGTGTACTCCATCTCGAAGCCGGTGGTCGTGGCGCGCATGGCGAGGATGTCGAACGTGCTGGTGTTGTTCGGGGTCAGCTTCTGCAACCCGTACTGCAGCTTGCCGCTCTGGCCCCAGTTGCCGCCGGCGCCGAGCCCGCCGACGTAGATCGCGCCGTCCGGTCCGACGTGGACCTCGGTGATGCCGGCTTCGAGGCCCTGGGTCATGCGGAACAGTGCGCCCTGGTACTCGCCGTCGACCTTCTCCAGGTACGCGCGCTGCAGACCGCCGTAGGTGACGTCACCGATGAGCAGTTGCCCGGCGTAGGTGCCGCTGGGCACCGTCACCAGACCGCTGGGGGAGTTGGCGATCTCGTTCTGCGGCATCCACAG